>NZ_CP012640.2:5710350-6013801 GCF_001412595.2 Massilia sp. WG5 | reverse complement strand
GTACTACGGACAGCAATTTCCGTGTTATTCGTTCAATGCCAAGTGCGCCGACAGGTCTGCATCGCACCGCTATAATGCGCTCAACATTGCCGGCCAACCCATGCACTACGCCCTCGCTCCCCGCACCTTCCTCTTCAGTCACTATTTCTATACCGGCCTGCGGATCGCCACCGGCATCGTCGGCCTGACCTACCTCGCCTACAGCATCGCCGACCTGCCCACCGCGATGGCGGTCGCGATCGGCGCCCTGTGCACCAGCCTGATGGACATGCCCGGGCCCTTGCGCCACAAGTTCAACGAGATGCTGGCCGGCGTCCTTCTCTGTTCGCTGGTGGCGCTCCTGGTCAGCCTGTGTTCACCGCTGCCCTGGCTGCTGCGCACCGTCATCGTGCTGGTGTCCTTCCTGGCCAGCATGATGGTGGTCTACGGCAGGAAGGTCATGCCGCTGCAGTTCGTGGCGCTGTTCGTGATGATGCTGTCGAGCGAGGCGGCGGCCACGCCCCTGCAGGCGCTGCGGCACGGCGCCCTGTTCTTCCTGGGCGGCGCCGGCTACATGACGTATGCGATGGTGGTCGTGTGGGTGCTCCAGCGCCGCCTCAAGCAGCAGGTGCTGGCCGAAGCGCTGTACGAGCTCGCCTCCTATACCAGCATGAAGGCCGGCTGCTACGACCTCGCCAATCCGCTGTCGGCGCAGATGGAAAAACTGGTGCGCCAGCAAAGCACGCTCGCCGAACGGCAGCAGGCCTCGCGCGACCTGATCCTGCGCGGCAAGCCCGGACGCGGCGACACCATCCTGGTGCAGGTGCATTACGCGATGTTCGACCTCTACGAACTGGTGCTGTCGACCCACACCGATTACGCCCTGCTGCGCCGCTATTTCGCCGACGGCGATGTGCTGCCGCTGCTGGGCGACCTGATCGGCAAGGCGGCGCGCGACATCGAATCGGCGGCTTATGCGATGACGCGCAACCGGCCCTCGCGCGCCGACACCGACTACCGCGCCGAGCTGCGCCGGCTCGACCAGGCGCTGCGCCGGCTGCCGCCGGGCGAGGGCGAAGCCGCCGAGGCCCATGCGGTGCTGCGCGCGACCTCGAACAAGATCCGCGACCTGATCGACGCGATCCGGCGCCTGCACGCCGCCAGCCAGGCGCCCGGGGGCGTGCTGCCGACGGCGGCCAATGCCGACCTGACGCCCTTCCTCACCCAGCAGCGCTACAGCATCGGCATCCTGGTGTCGAACCTGCGCTGGACTTCGCCGACCTTCCGCTACGCGCTGCGGGTGGCGATGGCGATCTCGGTCGGCCTGATGTCGGCCGCATGGCTGCCCTACAAGACCCACGGCTACTGGACCGCGCTGACCATCGCCGTGGTCCTGAAGCCGAGCTTCAGCATCACCCGCCAGCGCCGCGCCGACCGCCTGATCGGCACCCTGATCGGCTGCCTGCTGACCGCCGTGCTGCTGCACTTCGTGCACGCGCCGGCGATCCTGTTCGTCTTCCTGTTCATCGCCACCGCGGCCGGCCCCACCTTCCTGTACGTGAAATACCGTTACACGGCGATCGCCGCCAGCATGCAGGCCCTGCTGCTGATCGGCCTGACCGTGCCGCATGCCGCCGGCGCCATCAGCGAGCGCTTGCTGGACACGCTGGTCGGCACCCTGATCGCCACCTTCTTCAGCTATGTGCTGCCGAGCTGGGAGTACCAGAGCCTGCCGCGGCTGGTGGACGCGGTACTGGAGGCCAACCGCAAATACATCGACGCCACCGCCGACCTGCTGCTGGGCCGCACGGCCGACGATTTCCACTACCGGATCAGCCGCAAGGGCTTCATGGACAGCCTGGCGACCCTCAGCGCGGCGCTCGGCCGCATGCTGGACGAACCGCTGGCCAAGCAGCGCGCCGTGCCCGAGCTGAACCGCTTCACGGTGCAGAATTACCTGCTGGTGGCCCACGTCGCCGCGCTGCGCCTGCTGCTGCAGCGCTATCCGGACAAGCTGCCGCGCGCCGAGGTCGAGGCCGCGCTCGAGCGCATGTTGGTGCGGGTAAGAAGCAGCCTCGGTGCAGCCAGCCCGCCCGAGACCCTGGCGCCGGAGGAGCGCAGGTCCCGGATCGATGCCTGGCCCGGCTGGGCGCCGCTGCAGCGGCGGCTCATGCTGCTGGAGCAGGACGCCGCCCAGGTGGCGCTCAGCAGCACGGCGATCGGCAAGGCCTTCGCCGCGCGCTAGCTCGGCGCCTGAGCGGCGTAGCGATCCGCCTCGAGCGCGGCAACGCCAGGCTCAGCCAGCCAGCAGGCGCGCGATGGCGCGCCCGATCAGCCGGGCCCCTTCCACCGCCAGCAAGGCCAGCACGGCCAGTTGGCAGAGCCGCAGCAGCAGCTCGTGGCCGCGCCAGCGGCTGCCGAAGCGCAAAGGACGGTGGAAACGGGTAGCCAGATGTGATGATGCCAGCCGAAGTTTCATGATTGTCTCCGCTTATGGGCTCTTGTGTAAGGCCAGCATACGCCTGGACCGGTCCGCCTGCAAATGCATAGGTGGCCAAATGAACATGCCACACGGATCTTGCCCTAAGCTTAGGAAAGTTTATACTTTATCTGTTCAATAACAGGAGACCGGCATGATTCGCACCTTCTATCTGGCAGCGCTGCTCGCCGCCGCCCTTCCCTCGACCTGGGCGGCCGACAATGCGGCTTTCTGCAAATCGATGTGCGGCAGCGAGCGCCAGGAATGCAGGGCGGACGCGCGCGATGCGACCGGCAACGACGAGCTGCTCGAGCTGCCATCGACGCAAAGGAATCCGTTCGCGAATACCGCCAGCCATGTCCAGGGCCAGTCCGAGCAGACCCGCGCCGCCGGCAAGGCCGGCTTCCAGCGCCGCCAGTCGGAACGCTACGGCGTCTGCGAGGACAAATACCTGCGCTGCACCCGGGCCTGCAGCGTGTCCGGCAAGGCCGACCGCGATTCGTAAAAAAAATGCCGCTGTCGCTTTCGCGAACAGCGGCCAATGCTCAGCTGTCACTGAGGTGGAGACACAAAGAAGCAGGGAGAACCACTTCACGAAACATGATAGGAAGTTGGGACGCTCCAGGCCGCCACAAGGGGCAATCGGGGTTACCGACTGCCCGTCCGCGCGTCAGCCTAGTCGCACAACCTGTTCGGCCCTGCCGAGCACGTTTCCATCGGCATATTTTCCTGAACGGGCTTAAGATCGCCCCATGTCCCGTTTCCAGGCTGTCGACGTGTTCCGCGTGCTGGCCATCCTTGCCGTCATCGCCCTGCACACGGCCCGGCACGAGGGTCCCGGTGCGGTCGGGAACGCCTTCGATGCCGCCACCTTCATGAACCAGGTCGAACGCTTTGCCGTTCCCCTGTTCTTTATCTTGTCCGGCTATTTCTGGTCGGCGAAATGTCATGGGCACGCCGATTACCTGCGCTGCTCGCTGACGCTGGCGAAGCGGGTGCTGCTGCTGTTCCTGGCCTGGTGCGCCGTGTATTTCCTGGCGGCGGAGTTCGATACCCTCCGCCGGCTGGGCGTGGCCGGCGCCCTCGCCGCCTGGACCGCCCGGCTCGGTGCGCTGCACGGCGGATATGCGACGATGCTGCTGCAGGGCGCCAAGGTGCACCTGTGGTTCCTGCCGGCGCTGGCGATCGCGGCGCTGCTGAGCGGCGCGCTGCTCTCGCGCCATCTGGAACGCACCCTGTTCGTCCTGGCCCTCGCCCTCTATGCGGTCGGGCTCGCGGGCAAGGCCTATGCCGCCACGCCCTTCGGCCTGCACACCGCCTTCAACCTGCGCAATGGTCCCTTCTTCAGCCTGCTGATGTTCGCCACCGGCCACGCCCTGCGGCGGCGCGGTCCGCAGCCGTCCTGGGCCGCCACCGGCGCCCTGCTCGCCATCGGCGGACTGCTGCTGCAACTGGGCGAGGTCGCCTGGCTGCATCAGCGCTTCGGCGCCGCCATGGTGCAGGACTTCACGATCGGTACCTGGCCCTTCGGCCTGGGCATGGCCATGATCGCCCTGGCAGACCCGCGCCCGGCGCGGATCCCGGCGCTGGCCGCGCTCGGGCCGCTGGTGCTGGGCGTGTATGCCTCCCATTACCTGTTCGTGGACGGCCTCGGCGCGGTCGACGGCATCGACGCCGGGCCGGCCGGCGGATTGCGCTTTGTGCTTCTTGTATTCCTGTGCTCGCTCGGCTTCACCTGGCTCCTGTCGCGGATCCCCGTCGCGCGGCGGGTGGTCACCTGAGCGCTGCCTGAGCGCCACCCGTGCATCGGCCGAGGCGACCGGCTGCCCGGCTAACGGACGCCCGATTCCCGGCAACTGCGGTAGGATCGAGCCATGTGTGGACGATTTGACCAGAGCCAGACCGCGCGCCATTACGCCAATGCATTTGGCTGGAGCGACGCCGTGTACGACAGCGAGTCGGGACCGACCACGAATGCCGCGCCCGGCACCTACCGCCCGGTGATGCATATCGAGGACGGCGAGCACCGCGTCGACGACGTATTCTGGAGCTACCGCCCGAAATGGGCCGAGGGCAAGATTCCGATTGCAATCAATGCGCGCCTCGAAAAGCTGGGCAGCAGCTACTGGTCGCGCCTGCTCAAGAACGGGCGCGGCATCGTGCCCGCCGAGGGCTGGTATGAATGGACCGGCGAAAAAGGCCACAAGCAGCCCTGGCACATCCATCGCAAGGACCACCAACCCCTGTTCCTGCTGGCGCTCGCCAACTTCGGCCCCTTCGAGGAAAACCGCGCCGAAGCCGGCTTCGTGCTGGTCACCGACGACGCCTCGGGCGGCATGCTCGACATCCACGACCGCCGCCCGGTCGTGCTCGGCGCCGAAGATGCCGCACTGTGGCTGTCCCCCGCCCTGAGCCCGCAGCAGGCACTCGAGCTGGCCCGCCACGCGGCGGTGCCGGCGGATGCCTTCGAATGGCACCAGGTCAGCAAAGCCGTGAACCGTCCAACCGCGGATGGCCCGCAGGTCGCCCAACCGGTCGACGACGAGGACGAATAAAAAAGCCCGCAAGCCTTGCGGCGCGCGGGCTTGAACCAACCCCCAGAGAAGAGGCCGGGAGAGCAAAACTTTCCGGTCAGTGCGGGCAGGCGCCCGTGTCGCAGGCGGCGGGGATATTGCTGGCCTGGGCGTTGTCGGCCGCCGGTGCGTTCGCCGCGGCGGCCGCTGCCGCGGCTTCGGTCTCATCGGTCTGGTTCGAGAAGCCGGCATTCATCGCCGCCTGGCGGCTGCTGTCGTAGGCCGGCTCGATATTCGCGGCGCCCGCGGGCGGCGTTGCGCTCGCTGCGGTCGTTGCAGTGGTCGCAGTCCTTGCAGGTGATGCTGTCGTTGTTGCGGCGGCTGTCGTTGCGCCCGCATCGGCTGCGGCTGCGGCATCGGCGCTCTGCAGGGCCGCCTCCGCGCCATAGGGTGCGGGAGCGCGGCTGGCCGCCGACTGGCCGGCGCTGCTGCCGAGCGCGGCGACGGTCTGCGATTGCTGGCCATTGACGGGGTCGCTCACCCCGGCGTTACAGGCGCTCAGCAGGACAGTGGCGCCGCAGCACAGCACGGCATTGATACGAAGATCCAAAACGAAAGCAACGAGTTTTTTCATCCAAAAGTCCCTTGCGGCAAAAACAAATGTACCCCTTTGACGCGAAGAAACAGTCAGAGTTCAACTTTTTTGCAAAAAGATTTCCCGCAATAAGGAAAAGCTCACCAAATGCCAATCCGGATCAGCAGAAGCGCAGGTCGTTATGAGCTACGTCGTATTGCGCGCGGCAACTGACTCGCTGTGAACACGGTCTTACTACACAGACCGAAGTACACAAGCGAGGATTGCGATGGGTGAATACCTGAGAATTCAAGAGATGCTCAAGGAAGGCGAGGCGTATGCAGGCCTCATCCTGGGCAAGGATGGCGAGTCGGACTACCACCTGGTGCTGCTGCCGGACGATGCGTCGGATGTCAGCTGGCCGACCGCTCGCGAATGGGCCGGCTCGCAGGAGGGCGAGCTGCCCACGCGGCGCGAGCTGGCCCTGCTGTTCGCCAATCTGCGCGAACGTTTCGACCGTGTCTGGTACTGGTCGAGCGAGCAGCACGATACGCGGCCGCAGCTGGTATGGGGGCAGAACTTCGCCAGCGGCATCCAGACCGTGTATGGCCGCCCTTTCCGCGGCCACGCGCGCGCGGTGCGCCGGATCAGCAGCAGCTGAGCTGTCCGCCGTGCCGCTGCAGGGCGCGCGGGGTCGGTCCGCTTATTTGGCAGCCGCAGTCCGGGCTGCCGGCTCCGCTACGTTCGAACGGCCGAGTGCCTGGTCCATATTGGCCAGGAACCAGGCCGTCGTCGCCATGACGGCAACGTGACGGCGCAGGTTCTCGGGATCGACCTTGTCGAAGGTATCGGCCGTGGTGTGGTGGTAGTTGAAGTAATTGGCCGAATCGATCCAGGGCTCGAAGCTCGGCACGCCCGAGGTTTCCAGGTCGTGCAGGTCGCCCGAACCGATCACGTCCTCGCGGCGGAATGCACCCGCGCCCATCGGATACAGCGCGGCTTGCAGCGGCGCCATCAGCTTGGCCGATTGCAGGCCGATGCCGCCGCGCACGCCGAACGGGCGGCCCGAGCCGTTGTCGTCCTCGTAGGCGGCGAAGTGCTTCTCGGCCGTCGACTTGTAGGCGTTGTCGTAGCCCTTGCCGCCGCGGCCGCCGTTTTCTTCGTTCATCCAGGCAACGACGCGGATGGTGCGGCGCGGACGGTAGTCGAGCTTGCGCAGGGTATCGATCACGCCCATGGCGCTGACCACGCCGGAGGCATCGTCGTTGGCGCCGGTCGCCAGGTCCCAGGAATCGAGGTGGCCCGACACCAGCACGATCTCGTCGGCCTTGTCGGTGCCCGGCCAGTCGGCGATCACGTTGTAGCTGTCGGCGTCCGGCAGGGTCTGCGGGGTCAGGGTCAGGTGCAGGCGCACCGGGCCGCGCCTGGCCAGGCGCGAGATCAGCATCGAATCCTCGATGGTGATGGCGGCCGCCGGGATACGCTTGTTCTCCGGCAAGTTGGTAGCGCCGGTGTGCACGATGCGGAAGGCGGCGCCGCCGACTGCGCGCACCAGCGCTGCCTGCGCGCCCATCTCGGCCGCCATGCGCGGGCCCGCGCCGCGGAAGGCCACCGCCTGCCCGTAGGCGGTGCCGGCCAGGCCGCGGTCGGCCATGTCCTGGTCGAAGGGTACGTCGAACAGCACGATGCGGCCCTTCACCTCGGCCGCGCGCGCCTTCAGTTCCTCGAAGGTGCGCACCACGATCACCTCGGCCGTGATGCCGGCCGCCGGGGTCGCGCCCGAGCCGCCCAGGGCGGTCAGCACGAGCTTCTGGGTGATGCCCGCCGGGCGGCCCTTGTAGTCGACCACTTCGCCGGTCTCGACGCCGCGCACCCAGTGCGGCACCTTGACCGGCTGCAGGGTCACCCTGGCGCCCAGCTTGCGCAGCTCGTCGGCGACCTGGGTCACGGCGGCGGCGGCGCCGGCCGAGCCGGACAGGCGCGGACCGACCAGGTCGGTCAGGTCTTCGAGGCGCTGGTAGGCATAGTCGCTCTGCATCGCCGTATCGCGCACCTTGGCGAGCGCGGCCGGGTCGCTGCCCGGGCTCGCGGCTTGCGCGGAACCGCCCAGCAGGCTGGCGGCGACGAGGGTCAGGGCGGGAAGACGGGTGCGGCGGTTCATGCGATTGTCCTTTGCTTCGGGTCGAAATGAACGAAACAATAACGCAATCGCCGCCGTTTTAGGAGAAATATTTCTGTAATTACACGGTTATTGGTTTGTCAGGCCGGCACCAGGCGCACCAGCGTGATTTCGGACGGCGCGCCGAAGCGCTTCGGCGGCCCCCAGTAACCGGTGCCGCGGCTGGTATAGACCCACAGCGAGCGCACCCGGTTCAGGCCGGCAACGAAAGGCTGCTGCAGCGGCACGAACAAATTCCAGGGGAAGAACTGGCCGCCGTGGGTATGGCCGGACAGTTGCAGGTCGAAGCCGGCATCGGCCGCCGCCGGCGCGCTGCGCGGCTGGTGGGCCAGCAGCACCTTCACGGCGACGCCTTCCGGCGCCCCGGCCGCGGCCTGGTGCGGGTCGCTCTTGTGGGCCGGGTTGAAAAGCTGGGCCGTGTAGTCGGTCACGCCGGCGATCATCAGCGTGGCCGGGCCGCGCCGGCGGATCACGTGCTCGTTGAGCAGCACGCGCAGTCCCAGGCGCCGTACTTCGGCGATCCACTGGTCGGCGCCCGAATAGTATTCGTGGTTGCCGGTGACAAAGAAAGCGCCGTCCGGGGCGCTCAGGCGCGCCAGCGGCTCGGTGTGCAGGGCCAGGCGCTGCACGCTGCCGTCGACCAGGTCGCCGGTCACGGCGATGGCGTCGGGCTTGAGCGAATTGACCTTGTTGACGATGGCGTTCAGGTAGGCGCGCTTGATCGTCGGGCCGACGTGGATATCGGAAATCTGCGCGATCGCATAGCCGTCCAGTTCGCGCGGCAGGCCGGGAATCGGCACGTCGACGCGCACCACGCGCGCGAGCCGGCGCGCATTGATGAAGCCGACGACGGTGACGGCCAGCGCCAGCAGCGGAACCACGACGGCGCTGTCGTGGACGATGGCCGGACCGCCCGCGCCGGCCAGCGTCAGGACCAGCAGCAGCACGTCGCGGACCACGGTCAGCACCAGCAGCGAAGAAAAGAAGCCCATCGCCAGCAGGCCGGTCCAGGCCAGCGGACCGGACCAGCGGCTGCGGCGCAGGCTCGGCGCCACCAGGCCGATCCGCACCAGCCCGGCCGATAAGGCCAGCAGCACGATACCGACCAGCATCCCGAGAAAGCCTGCGTTCATGCCAGGGAGCAAGCGAAACCCGATGTACAGGTGCACCAGCACCAGGATTGCCAGAAGGGAAAAACCGCTACGTCGACGCGCCATGGACTCGGATAAATAAATGAAAACCCCTGCTAGATGGGGCAGACGGAAGCGAGTGCAAGCCCTGCACACCCGAAATGTTTCGAACCCTGATGCAGGTGTAAGAATCTGTATTAAGCTGTGGCAGCCTCGGAAGCAAGGACTATAGTAGCGTCATGCCTTGCGTTGTTGCGATCATCCTGATCCCCGTCGAGGCCGAAGGAAAAGCCATGTTGAACAAAAAATGCTTTGGTGCGGTGCTCTTGGCCGCGGCCGCCGTATCCTCCACGGCAATGGCTCAAGATCGGGGGGCAAACACGGTGATCGGCGCGCTGGCCGGCGCAGCGATTGGCGGCAGTGTGGGTGGTCGCGACAGCGCCCTGGTCGGCGCCGCAATCGGCGCGGCCGTGGGCAACTCGGTGCGCACCGACGACGATTATTACCGTAGCCGCGGCTACTCGTACAACAGCTACCCGAGCGGCTACTCGAGCGGCTACTACCAGCCGGCGCCGGCCGCCGTGTACGTGGAATCGCGCCCGCGCTATTACTACGAGCCGCGCCCGGTCTATGTCGAATCGCGTCCCTACTACGACCGTGACCGCTACTACGATCGCGGCGGCCGCCACTACGACCGCGGCTGGGATCGCGGCCACGACCGCGGCGGTTGGGACCGTCACCGCTGATCCCCCGCACCGACAGGAACCGCGCCCCGGCGCGGTTTTTTTTCGTCCGCTTTTCCCGCATCTTTTCCTCCTCCCCCCGCTAGTCCGCTGCGGCGGCGCCGATGCCGCCGCACACGGGAGGACACATGCTCGAGGCGGGCGACATCATTACCCTGACGGCCGGCGCCTGGCGCCTGCGCGAACCCCTGGCCGGCTCCAGCTATGGCGTGCTGTGGCGCGCCGAAGCGGCCGGCGGCGGCCAGCCCGCGGCCCTGAAGCTGGTCAACACCGAGCAGATGGGCCTGGCCCTGCCGCCGCAGCGCCTGCGCTGGACCGCCTGCCTCGACGCCGAGATCGCCTTCCTGCGCGCACTTCGTCCCTGGGACCAGCGTCACATCGTGCGCCTGCTCGACAGCGGCGAACACCTCGGCCAGCCGGCGATGGCGCTCGAACTGCTGGATGGCGATCTCGCGCACCACCTCGACCGGATGCGCGGCCGCGGCGACGTCCCTTCCTTCGACCAGGCGCTGGACTGGACCGCCCAGGCCAACCAGGCGCTGGCCAAGGTCCACCAGTACGGCTGGCGCCACCTCGACCTGAAACCGGCCAACCTGCTGGTCGACCACAATGGCGCGCTGAAGCTGGCCGACTTCGGCACCAACCGTCCCCTGCTCGAGCGCGCGCCCCATTCCTACGCCGGCACCGCCAACTGGCAGGCGCCCGAGCAGTTCTTCCCCGATCCCGACGGCGCTTACCGGACCGACGCCCGCAGCGATTACTTCGCCCTCGGCGCCCTGCTCTACCATCTGGTCACCGGCGCCATGCTGCGCTTCTGCAGCGCCTGCGGCGGCGCCTGGCGCGAACACGGCATGGAGGGCGCCACGGTCCTGCGCGCGCGCCACCAGGGCGGCCTGCCGGCCATCCTCGCACCGGACGAAGCCGCGCTCTACCTGCGCCATGCCGGTCTCGCCAGCGCCGCAGCCGGCGAGGCGGCGCTCGGCCTGCTGCGCGCCCTGCTCGCGCCGCGCCCGGAACAGCGCCCACGCCACGCCCTCGAGATCAGCCGGCTGATCGGGCGCGCCCGCGCCGCCTGCGCGGAGGCCGGCGCCGGCGCCTCCCTGCGGAGCGCCGCATGAACGGCGCCGCCATCGCCGCCGCGGCGCCCGCGCGCGCGCTTGCCGCCGCGGCCGCGCGTCCCGCCCTGCGCAGTGGGCGCATGCTGGTGGCCGCCCTGCTTCTGCTGCTGTGCGCCCTGCAGCTGGCCTGCCTGCTGCGCGCGCCCGACGCCTGGATGCCGGCCCGGGTCGCCGTCGCCCTGGATGCCGGCGCCGGGACCGTGCTGGACGGGACCGCGCTCGGCCTGCCGCCGGGCGACGGCGTGCGCCTGCGCCTGCGCCGCGACGCCGCGGGCGGCTGGTGGGCCGCCAGCGCGGGCGCGCCGGCGCCGTTGCTGGTCCAGCGCGGCGAGCACCGGCGCCGCGCCGGCAGCGCGCCGCTCGCCCGCGGCCAGGGCTTCCAGCTCGGCGCCTCCCGCTTCGACATCGACGCCGTCGACGACGCCGGCGTGCGCTTCACGCGCGGCGACACCCGCTGGCGCTACGACGGCGCCACGCTGCTGCGCGACGGCCTGCCCCAGCCCGACTGCCCGGACACCCGGCTGGCCTCGCGCATGATCGGCGCCTGGAACCGCTTCACGCCCTCGCTGCTGGGCATCGCCCGGCCGCTGGTCTTCGGCGGCAACCTCGATTGCGGCAACCGCGTCGCCATCGCCGGCGTTCCCGCATCCGCCGCCACCATCAAGCAGACCGGGGAGGGCATGCTGCTGGCGGGCGGCGCGAATGCCCAGCAGGCTCCGCTGCTGCTCCAGCCGGCGGACGCGTCCGGCGACGCCGTGCTGCTGGCCGAGCGCGAGGAAAGCCTGAACGGCGCCGGCGCCCTGCAGCTGGGCCGCACCCGCCTGCTCCTGGTGCGCAACGGCGACCTGCTGCACCTGCAGCCGGTGTCCCACGTCGCCCTCCACCAGGAAGCGCACCAGCGCCTGCCCGAAGGCGTGACCTGGACCTGGGCGCGGCGCGATCTCTGGCAACTGCCGGAACAGGCAATGCTCCCGCTGGCCGTCGCATGCGGACTGGCGCTGGCGGTCGGCGCAGGCCTGTTCGTTTCCGGCGCCGCGCGCCGCCTCGGAAGGGCGCGCAGCCTCGGCGTGCCCGGCGCCCTGCTGCTGGCCGGCGCCGGCGTGGTGCTGCTCTACCTGCAGAAGAGCGGCGCGCCGGCCGGCATCGGCATCGTGATGGTCGCGGCCTGGGCCGCGCTGGGCTGCGTGTGGCTGGTCGGCGGTTCTTCGCTGGCCGCCGGCGCCGCCGTGCTGCTGCTCGCCACCGGCCTGCTGGCCCAGCTCGAGCTCGGGCTGGGCGCGCCGGAATCGTCCTGGCTGCGTCACGCCGGCAGGACCGGCGCCCTACTGGCGATCGGCGCCGGCGCCTGCGGCCTGCTGTGCGCGCTACGGCCGCTCCGCACAGCGCGGCCGCTGGCGCAGGCGCGGGTCGAGCTGGCGCTGCTGCTGCTCAGCGGCGTGGCGCTGCTGTTCCTGCTGCTGCAGGTCGCATTCGGCGACGAGACCGGGGTGTTCGACCTGCAGCCGGTGGAATTCGCCAAGCTCACCCTGGCCGCCCTCAGCGCCCATTCCCTCGCGCTGGCTTCCGGGGCGCAGCCGGCGCCGGGCGGGGTCCTGCGGCGGGTGTTGCGCCTGGGCGCGCCGGCCCTGCTGTTCCTGGTGCTGCTGGCGGTGGCGCTGGTGCAGGTCGACGATTATTCGCCGCTGGTCCTGCTCACCGTCTGGGGCGGCGCGATGGCGCTGGCCTTCGCGCTGGCGGGCGGCCGGCACTGGCTGGCGCTGGCCTGCGTCGGCATCGCGCTGGCCGCCGTCGCCGGCGTGGTTTTGCTGCGCGCCGCAGGTCCGGCCGAGTTCGCGCGCTGGAACTTCTATGCCGACCGCTTCCTGGTCTGGCTCGATCCCGGCTCGCACCCGCACACCGGCCAGCAGCTGCTGCTGGGCGCACAGGCAATCGCCGGCGGCGGCTGGTTCGGGGCGGATCACGTGTTCGGCCTGGCCACGCTGGGCCAGGATGCCGGCGCGGCGCTGCGCATCCCGGCGGTGCAGGACGACTTCGCCCCCTCCTTCTTCCTGAACCGCCACGGCCTGCTCGCCGCCCTGCTGCTGTGGTGCCTGCAGGCCCTGTTCGTGGCCGGGCTGCTGCACACGGCGGTGCGCTGCTGGCTCGACGGCGCCCGCGCACGCGACTTCCGCGTCGCCTGGCTGGCCCGTTTCCGCTGCTTCCTGCTGTGCGGCGGCGCGGCTTTCGTGGCCGGCCATTTCCTGCTCTCGTGGGGCACCAACCTCGCGATCTTCCCGGTGATGGGCCAGCCGATGAGTTTCCTGTCGGCGGGCGGCTCGCACCTGCTGTTTTTCATCTGCCCCCTGCTAGCTGTCGGCGTCGCCAGCCAGAGTGCCGCAAGCGCCAACCCATAGAGGAGAACGAATCATGCCCGTCTACGTACAGCACGAAACCCTAGCCCGGATCAACGACGTGTTCAGCCCCGAGGCGATCTGGCAGGCGCCCGGGCTGGCCCTGTTTTCGCGCCGTCCGCTGCTGCGCGACCTGCTGGAGCGCGCGCCGCGCGAGCAGCGCGGCCGCGCCGCCACGCGCTGCTTCTCGCACGTAACGCTGGCGCTGCCGCAGGAAGAAGTCGACGACGACCGCCACCTCACGCGCGGCGCCCGCGTGCGCGACCTGGCCCAGGGCCTGGCGGCGCTGCACCAGAAGGATTTCGGCGACCTGCTCGGCGGCGACGAAGTGCGCTACCACGTGGTCGGGGCCGAAGACCTGGCGCCGGGCGAGGTCGAGGTGCGCTTCGGCCACGCCGTCTACCTGCCGGCGCCGGACGAGAAGCTGCAGTACACGGTGAGCGTGTCGCGCGACAGCGCGGTCTGGAAGACGGTCTGCCCGGTCTATCCGAACCAGCGCCTGACCCTGATCGGCCACGACGAGCACGAGACCACCCACGCGGCGCCCGGCTGGCCCTTCGGCGCGGAAGGCGCGATCCTCCTGATCAACGACGGTCCCGAGGCCCCGCTCGAGGTGCAGGTACGGCCCAAGGACGCCTTCGAGTGCAGCTTCGACGCCGCCGGCGGCTACTACACGATCCGCTCGCGCCGCGGCGGCGTGGATGCGTCCGGGGCGCCGCTGCGCCTGCTGCTGCGGATTACCCCGGCGCCGGGCGCACGCGCAATGTCGTCACCGTCGCCCTCGCCCTCGGCGCCGGCCCGCGGCGCGGCCGCGCCGGTCCAGGCCCCGCTGCGCGCGCCCTCGGCATCGACGCCGGCGCCATCGAGCCGGCCGGCGGTGTGGAAACCGCGCCAGTCTCTCGAAGCCGACATGACGGCGGTGCCGCTGGCCCGGCCGGCGCCGGCCGCCATCGAGAGCGACGCCACCTATGCGCCGGTGGCGCGCCAGCGGGTCGCGCTGGCGGCCCTGGCCCTGCCGCGCCTTTCGCGCTACCGCGAGACCGGCGCGCAGGCGCTGGAGATCGGCCTGAACCGCGCGCTGGCGCCTTCCGCGCCCGGCGCCGAGACGGTGCTCGGCTTCGCGGTGGACGACGCCGACGTCGTGCATGCGGTGACGGCCGCCGGGCGCGAGCCGGTGTCGGCGCCGGCCGCCTTCAGCCCCTTCGACGGCGCCAGGGTCGAGCTGCTGGCGGCCGCGCCCGAGATGGCGGACCGCTACCTCGGCCTGCTGCGCCTGCCGCAGGCGCCGGCGCTGCCGGTGGCGCCGGGCGCACGCTTCCTGTTCGGCCGTGGCGCGCCGATGCTGGCGGGCCTGCGCGTGCTGGATTCGCCGCGCTTCCTGCGCGCCGGCCCGGGCACGCCGGCATCCAGCGCCGACCGCCTCGGCCTGTCGCGCAATGCCTTCAGCTTCGAGGCCGGCCCGGACGGCTACCGCATCGCGCGCGCCAGCGCGACCCAGGCCCTGTACCACCTCGACGAACAGTTGCGCTTCGTGGCGGCGATCGGCGAGGCGACGCCGGAACAGCCCTACCGGCTGCCGCCCGGCCATCACCTGGTCGCCGGCCATTACGTGCTGCGCTTCGATGCCTGACGGACCGCGACGATGAGCGCCCCCATCCACTGGGCGACGGTGGCCGCCTATGGCATCGGCCTGCTGCTGACCCTGGCGCTGGCCGGCCTGCTGACGCCGCGCCGCTGGTGGCGCCGCCCGACCGCCGGCAACCTCGCGATGGTCGGCGGCGGCACCCTGGCCTTCGGCTTTCTTGTGGCATCGCTGCTGCCGGCGGCCGCGCCGGCCGTCGCCAGCCCCCAGGAACAACCGCTGACGCCGCCTCTGTCCCTCGTTCGGCGGATGCCGGCCGCCGCGCCGCGCTACCGCGTGATCGACAGCCTGAACCTGCGCGCGGCCAAGGCGACCGGCGCCCCGCGCCTGGCGGTGCTGCCGGCCGGGACCCTGGTCACGCCCCTCGGCAGCCTTGATGGCGACTGGCTGCGCGTGCGCGCCCGCCTGAACGGGAAGGAAATCGAGGGCTGGACCAGCAGCCTGTGGCTACGCCGGGTCGACGAGCGTGCGCCCGGGGCGGACGACTAGGTGCATCGGGTTGTAGCGCACGATCCCCATCTGCATGGGCTTGGTCGGCACGAAGCCGAGCGCGGCGTAGAAGGGCAAGGCGTGGTTCGAGGCGTTCACGGTGAAGACGCCCGGGTGGCCGGGCCCGTCGCCAGCAGCGAGCGCCGCCTGCCTGGCCGTCTCCCACAGCCTGCGCGCGATCCCGCGGCGGTGAAAAGCCTTGTCGACGTAGAGGCTGTAGACATGGCTGCGCTCGCGGACAGCGATGAAGCCGGCCAGCGTCCCCCCGGCTTCGGCCACGTGATAGACGAAACCCCTGGCGAGGAAGCCGCGCATCGCCTCTTCCCCCTGCTCGGCCAGGAAAGTGGCCGCCTGTTCGGGCGTGGATTCGGGCAGGATGTATTCCAGGGCCGCGCGGCGCAACAGCGCGGCGGCAGCGGGAATATCGTCCGGAACGAGGCGACGGATGAGCATGAGATCCAGTGTAAGGGAAAAACCTTCTGTTAGAGTAAACGGATGCAGAATTCCGATGGCCTGAACCTCGCTTCATCCCTGCGCTTTGGCGCGCTCGACGTGGCCGCCGCCTCGCGGCTGGGCGCGGGGCCGCGCCTGCGCGAAGAAAACCAGGACAACCTGCTGCTGGTCGACGCCGGCGGCCAGGCCGTCTGGCTGCAAGGCCAGCAGCCACAGCGGCGCCAGCTCGCGCGCTGGCGCCAGGGCCATGCCCGCCTGGCCGTGCTGGACGGGATGGGCGGCCATGGCCACGGCCGCGAAGCCGCGGAAGCGGTGGCGGCCGGCCTGCTGGCCATGCCGCCCTGCGATTCGCCGGCCGAGCTGACGCACCGCCTGGACGCCCTGCACGCCGAGCTGCAGCGCCACTTCGCCACGCTGGCCGGCCCGGGGCCGCGCCCCGGCACCACCCTCACCCTGCTGGAATTGCCGGAAGGCGTCGATCCGCTGCTGTACCACGTCGGCGACTCGCGCCTGTACGAAATCACGCCCCAGCGCGTGGCGCCGCTGACCGTCGACCACGTGCCGGCCACCGCCTTCGCCATGGCAGGGCTGCTCGGCGAACGGGAATGGTGGCAGCAGGTGCATGGCGAGCACCGGCCCCAGGTCTCGCAAGCCTTCATCCTCGGGAATGCGTTCGCCAATCCGGCGCAGCTGAGCGACCCGCTGTTCGAGCTGACGCCGCTGAACCTGCCGTCCTGGCTGTGCGCCCTGCCCGACCGGCGCGCGCTGCCGCTGCGCGCGGACGCGACTTACCTGCTGGCGACCGACGGCCTGTGGTCCTGCTCCGATCCCTATGGCTGGGTAGGCCAGTGGCCGCAGCTGCTCGGCGGCAGGCTGGATGCGGCCGGCATGCTGGCCACCCTGCTGCGCGCCTACGAGGCGCACCCGCCCGCCTTCTTCCACCCGGATAACGTGACGGCCATCCTGCTGCGCACGCCTGGCAATCACGCGCGCGACGAAACCGTGCTGCCGGTCGCCTGACGCCAGCCTTGTGAAAATGCTTTTTAGCAAAAAATCTTGCCTTTCAAGGAAGAGCGGCGCGCCGCCTCGCGCTAAAATCCCGTAAGCTTCTCCCGAGCCCAGCAAGCCCAAGCCACCGACCATGAACCGCTGCAGCAGCCCCGATCATCCGCATTGCACCGCCTGGGTCATGCCCGGCGAGCAGGCGTGCGCGCACGGCCATGGGCAGCCCGCGGCATCCGCCGCTGCGACGGCGGCCGCCGACACCCTCGGCTCCAGCTTCGACATGCTGCAGGCGGTCCGCGCCCGCCGCGATGCCCTCGATGCCATCCGTCCCGGCGCCGCACACGAGCAGGCCGGGCCGCAGCTGCACATCAGCGGCTTCGATCCGCGCGCCGCCGGCGGCCGCCAGGCCATCAAGCTGGAACTGCGCGGCATGCCGGACGACGCGCCGGCCGAACTCACGATGCTGCTGCAGTCGGCGCTGCTGCCCCAGGGCGGCGGACGCCAGACCTTCAGCCGCAGCCTGCGCGGCGGCTGGCGGCCGGTGGTGGTCGAATTCTCCTCGCGCGGCCGCGAACACGGCCAGTACCGGGTCGACGTCGAGCTGCACGCGCGGCTGCCCGACCGTGCCCGCACCTGGGTCGCTACCCTGGTGCTGCTGGTGCCGCGCCTCGACGCCTCGCTGGCCGAGATCCACCAGACCTATCTGGCGGCGCACAAGAACGTGCGCATCCAGGCCGACGACGGCTCGATCGCGCGCCTGCACGGCCTGGACGCCGCCGGTCCGCTCGACATCGCGATCGACGCCCGCAACGCCTCGATCGCCCAGCTCCAGTTCGGCGCGCAGTCCGGCGCCCCGCGCGGCAAGATCGACCTGGCCCTGCCGACCATCGCATGGGACGAGGACCTGATCGAGATCGACCTGCCGGCCACGCGCCGGGCCCATCCCTGCCCGGCGTCGAGCGCCTGCCTGGTGCAGGCGGAACCGGAGGCGGGCATGCAGCGCCACCTGCGCCTGTTCGCGGCCGACGAATGGGTGCTGGGCCGCATGGAGACGAATGCCGAGGCCGACGTCCTGCTGTGCCACTACGGCGAGCACGGCCCCGAGCACGAAGGCCTGACGCGGCGCATCTCGGCGCGCCACGCCGTGATCCGGCTGGGCAGACAGGGTTTCGAGATCGAGGACGTGTCGCGCTACGGCTTGCTGCTGGACGGCGCCTGGCCCGGCAAGCACAGCCCGGCGCCGCTGCGCCTGGGGATGCGCATCGAATTGACCGCCAGCATCAAGGGCGTGGCCGCGCTGGTGGTGACGGCGCTGCTGCCGCATTCCGTGGTGCTGCACCGCGTCGACGCCGGCGGCGCGGCCGAATGCTTCATGCTGGTGGCGCCGGATGTCATGCCGGGTCGGGCCACGCCTGCCGCGCTGCCGCGCGCCGCCGCCCTGCCGCTGCTGTTCCACCGCGACGGCGGTTTCTGGCACCGCGATCCGGCCACCGAGCTCGACACGGCCCTCGGCCCGGCGAGCGCGCTGGACCGCCTGGCCGGTTTCCACGGCCGGGTGCGTTTTACGGCGCAGCCCTATCCGGAAGGCCGGACCGCCCGCGGCGCCGACCGCCGCGCGCCTGCGCAGCTGTCGGGCGCCTGAATCGGACGCCTGAATCAGCCCGGCCGCAAGACCAGGAAGATCAGCGCGGCGCCCGCCAGCAGGACGGCCTGCAGCGAAAACACGATCACGGGAATACGAATGTCGTCTGGGATACGCATGGCGAACCTCCAGTCACTTTGGTGATGCGACCGATTATCCCATACGGGTAAGGCGGAAGATAGCGGAACTTACAGCAGCTCGCGCACCACCCGGAAGCCGACGATGTCGTTCGACAGCGCGCTCGAAAAGCCGTTGCGCAGGGCCGAGCGCAGGTAGCGCGGGTTGTACAGCCAGGAACCGCCGCGCAGGATGCGGCGGGCCTGGTCGCCGCCCTCTTCCCAGGCGCTGCCGTCCAGCGGCGCGCCCTCGTAGTTGTCGTGCACCACGTCCTGCACCCATTCCCAGACATTGCCGTGCATGTCGAACAGGCCCCAGGGATTCGGCGGGAACATGCCGGCCGGGGTGGTGCCGCGGCGGTACTCGCCGCGCGCGCCGCCGTTGTAGGTGAAGCTGCCGTCGTAGTTGGCCTGCTCGGTCGAGATCGTGTCGCCGAAGCTGAAGGCGGTCCAGGTGCCGGCGCGGCAGGCGTATTCCCACTCGGCCTCGCTCGGCAAACGGTAGCGGCGTCCGGTCGCCTCGCCCAGCCAGCGCAGGTAGTCCTGGGCGTCATACCAGTTGACGCCGACCACCGGATGCGCATCGGTCTGCGGGAAGCCCGGCGCTTCCCAGTTCACTTCGCCGCTCTGGCGCCAGCCGGTGGCGCGCACGAAGGCCCGCCATTCGCCCACCGTCACCGGATGGCGGCCCATGGCGACCGGCTTCTCGATCCCGACCCAGTGCTGCGGCAGCTCGCGCGCCAGCCAGCCTTTCTGCGAGCCGGCCTCCATCGCGATCCGGCGCTCGTGATCCGGCGAGCCCATCTGGAAGCGTCCGGTCGGCAGCAGCACCAGCTCCGGGCCCCTGCCTTCACCGTCCAGGAAGCGGTCGCGCAGCACGCCCCCGAGGTCGGCCACCGGACTGGCCGGGGTCGGCATCATGGCCTCGAGCTCGGCCTGCTTGCGCGCCGCCTGCTCGGCGCGGGCGCGCTGCTGCTGGACGAGGTAGGCCGCGGCGGCCTTGGCCTGGGCCAGCTTGTGCCGGGCCTGTTCGGTTTCCTGGCGCGCCTTTTCGGCCTCCAGCGTGCGGCGCTCGGCCAGCTGGCGCCGCAGCTCTTCCTTGCGCACGCGCCGCGCTTCCTCGGCCGCCAGGCGGGCCAGCCGCGCCTGTTCGCGGCGCTGGCGCTCCAGCACGGTCTGGGCCGCCGCCTTGGCCTCGGCTTCCATCCGCCGCTGCGCTGCCGTCTCCTGGGCGCGGCGCAGCAAGGCGGCCTCCGCGGCCGCGCGTTCGGCCTGCGCCGCCTGTTCGGCGTCCCGCTCGGCCGCTTCGCGGGCACGCAGTTCGGCCTCGTCCGGGCCGGCCGCCTGCTCGAGGCGCTCGAGCAGCTCGCGCACGCTGCCCGGACGGGCGCCGGCGCTGGCGGCGAAGCCCGCCTGCAGCACCTCCCACTGGGCGTCGTTCAGGCCCTCGGGGCGCGCCGGCGCGCCGCGCCCGCCCTGCGCGAGGCCGAAGGGCAGGCTGCCGCTCAGCATCCGGTACAGCATGGCCGCCACCGCATGGACGTCGAGGCTGCGTGCCGGCGCCTGTCCCTCCGCGCCGCTGCCCGCTTCCGGCGCCCGGTAGCCGGCCGTGCCCGAGGCGGCGGGCGCCTCCACCGATGCGTCGCCGGCGCCGCGGGCGCGCGCGGCGATGCCGAAATCGAGCAGCTTGACCTCGCCGGCGCGGGTCAGGAATACATTGGCCGGCTTGATATCGCGGTGCACCAGCTGGTGGCGCTCCCAGGCATGGTCGAGCGCGGCCGCCACCGGCTTCAGGAGCTGCAGCGTGCGATCCAGGCCGAGACTGCCCTCGCGGTCCAGCAGGCTCTCGAGGTCTTCGCCCTCCAGGCATTCCATGATGATGAAATAGCTCGCCGTGGCCGGATCCTGGGCCCAGTCGTAGACCCGCACGATGTGTTCGTGGGCGAGCTGGCGCGCGCGCGCCGCTTCTTCGATCAGCAGGCGCGCATGGGCCGTGTTGCGGGTCAGCTGCGGCGGCAGGATCTTCAGCGCGACCCGGGCGCTGTGGCCCAGTTCCGCATGGGTGGCGAGGTCGGTGGCCTGCCACACCTGGCCCATGCCGCCGTGGGCGATCAGGCGCTCGAGCCGGTAGCGGCGTTCGAACGGGCCGACCTCCTGGCCCGCCATCAGGCCGATCTCGGTGCCGCGTTGCAGGGCCCCGGCAAGCACGCCCGCCGCGGGCTGCGTCGGCGCCCCCGCATCGCCCGGCGGCGGCGCGTAGGCGGCGTCGAGGATGGCGTTCTTGCGGCTGTCGAACTCCTGGCGGCTCAGCAGGCCGTCTTCGTGCAGGGCGCGCAGTTCGCGCAGCTTGTCGATCGCGGTCTGCATCATCCCCGCGCCGGGAGCGCGGCGCCGCAGGACGCGCAGTAACGGTCGCCGTGGTGCGCGGCCGCGTGGGCGCAGGCCGCCGCCGCTCCCGCGAACGCACCGGCAAGCCCGGCGCCGAGCTGGGCCTGGGTCGCCAGCGCCGTCTTGTTCACGTCGTTCTGCAGGCCGAGCAGCGCGAACTGGTGGCGGCGCGCGCTCTCTTCCTCGGCGTCGCGGCGGACGCGCTCGCGTTCCACCTGTTCCTGTGCGAGGCGCCAGGCATCGGTATTCGCGGCGCCGACCACCCCGGCCAGGGCCGCGAGCTGCTCGGCGCTCATGCCCGCATGCACCTGCGTCTTCATGACATCGGCCAGCAGGGCCGCGTTGGCGGGCGCCGCCAGCGCGACCTTGGCGCCGTCGTCGAGCGCGCCCAGCGATTCGGCGCGCGCGATCTCGAGCCTGGCCAGTTCGAGTTCGTGCGCGCGCTGCGCGGCCGCGGCCTGCACCTCGCCTTCGCGCTGGGTGCGCATGGAAATCGCATCGGCCTCGATGGTGCGCAGCAGCTTCTCGTGCTGGGCCAGGGCGTCTTCGCGGGCGCCCTCGCGGCGCAGGCTTTCCACCTGCCGGCGCAGCTGCTCGGCGTCCAGCGCAAGGCGGCCGGCGGCCTGCGCATCCTGCCACTCCAGCACCCGCGCGGCTTCGCGGCGGTGGGCCTCGTTCTCGAGCTGCAGCAGCTTCAGGCGGGCCGCATGTTCCTCGTCGTCGATCTCTCTCGCGCGCGCCGCGGCGGCCTGCTCGGCCTCGTGCAGCCGGGCCAGTTCGGCGCGCTGGCGGCCGGCATCCTCGATGCCGCGCGCCTGCTCGATCTTGTTGCGGATCTGCTGCTGCAGGAGCTGGTGGTCGAAGCGCTGCCTGGCCACGGCGCGCGCCTGCGCCGCATCCTGCTGCGCCACCTCGAGCTCGGTGCGCATGCGGATCGCCGCCAGCTCGCGAAGCTGCTGCCATTGCGCGGCCTCGTCCTGGCGCGCGCCGCGCTTCCCGGCCAGCGCGTGTTCGAGCGCGGCCACCGCGTCGACGGCGCCGCGCTCGATCGCCTGCTTGCGCGTGCGCGACTCGACGATGCGGCCGTAGAGTTCGATCTGGCGCGCGCGGATCGCCTGCGCCCGCTCGGCATTCCTGAGCGAGAGGCCGGCCTGCTCCAGGCTCTCGTCCTGGCGCAGCTCGGCGCGGCGGTGGCGCAGTCGGCTGTCCTGTTCCTCGCGGCGGATGCGGTTCCATTCTTCCTCGCCATACAGTTCGTCGAGCTGCTTCGCATGTTCGAGGCGCACGCGCTGCTCGTCCGCAGCCAGCCATAGGGTGCCGATGCGCGCCCGGTTGGCGTCGAATTTGTCGTGGCGCAGCGCAATCGTGTCGACCCGCGTCACCGCCAGGCCGTAGCCGGACAGCAGCAGCGCCAGGCCGCCCTGCAGGTGCTGGTCGAGCTCCAGGCGCAGCTCGCGCCTGCCGGCCATGTCGCGCAGCGAGCGCGCGGCGACGAATTCCTGGGCCAGCTGGCGAACCGGGGCATTCAGGAGCTCGCGCAGCTGCACGTCCTTGATCGTGCCCGGCATGGTCATGAAGTGGCGCGCGAAGGCCGGCACGTTCTCGATCTGCACGGACAGCGTGAGCGTGGCGTCGACCTGCAGGTGTTCGCAGGTGCCGAGCGCCTCGAGCGAAAACGCGACCGGCAGCGCGCCGCTGCGGGTGACGAGGATCTCGGCGTGCTGGTCGCGCAGCAGGTTGTTCAGGCGCGTGAAGAAGCCTTCGATCTCGTATTCGCCCTGCGGTACCTCGGTGGCCTGCTCTCCCTGCAGGATGTAGGCGCGGGCGGTGGCCGGCACGTGCAGGGTCTTGCTGAAGAGTCCGGACAGAGCGCGCACGCCGAAGAACACGGCCAGTTCGTCCGGCCCCGGCGCCCAGCGGTTCTCGACCAGCACCGGACGGTGGCGCGGCGCGCCCAGCAGCAGGCCGCAGGAGGCGCAGTACGACGCCTCCCCCTTGTTGGCCTGCTCGCAGCGGGGACAGGCGTTGCCGCCGATTCCGAACATCTTCAACATGACCCCTACTCCTTTTTCATACCGCTCAGTTACCGCTCAGTTACCGCTCAGTTGCCAACCGATTCTAGCAGCCGCCGGTCCGGCCTGTTGTACGCACGGCAATCGTGCGCCGCACCGGACCGGATACGTCAAATGATCCCGATCCGCTCCACGCAGGCGGCGCTCGCCCCCTGCGCGCGCAGCTGTTCCATGAAGCCCGCCGGCAGCTGCTCGTGCCAGGCGCGCGGCAGCAGGATGCGGTCGCCCGGTCCGGCCTCGCGCAGCAGCAGCGCGCACTTCGGCTCGACGCCGGCGACCGTATCGACCCGGCCGGCATGCCAGGCGCTGGAACAGCCGCTGGCGATCAGGCGCCCGCGCGGCACGAACTCGCGACCGCGCGCCAGGCGGTCCGCCATCACCAGCGCCAGTTCCCAGGAATTGCCGGCGAAGGCTTCCGGGCCGAAGCGCACCACCGTGCGCCAGCGGCCCAGCGCGCGCCCGTCGAAGTGGCGCGCGCCCGCCAGGACCTGGCGCACCGCAAGCTGGCGCGCCGCATCCTGCCCCGGCGCGGCGATGGCCTGTTCTTCGTCCGGCGCCGCCTGCCCCGCGTGCCGGGCGAGCGGATGCACGCTGACCTCGACCCAGCCCAGGCCGCCCTCTTCGCCGCTGTGCAGCGGGAACCAGGCGCGCGCGCTGGACACCGCGGCGGCCGGATCGGCATGTCCGCTCAGCAGCCCCAGGTGCGGCAAGCCGCCGGGGCCGCCCAGCACCGCGTCTGCAGGCAGGGCGCGCGCCGCAGCCTCGAGGGTATTCCCGTCCACGCGCCCGCACTCCCAGGCGTCGGACCAGCCGTTCGCCAGCAGCGCGGAACGGGGCCGCAACAGGCCGCGCACCATGCGGTCGGCCAGCACCGCCGCCAGTTCCCAGCCACGGTCCCCATCCGGGGGGCGGCGGTCGAGGCTGAGCACGACCTGGTCGCGGCTGTCGAAGGACGGCTCGGTCAGGCGCGCCAGGCGCACCAGCTGCTGCATCTGCGCGGCCAGGCGCGGGTCGTCCGGGACCGCGCATTTGAGCTCGGCACGGCCGGCGCGCGGGCGGCGCGTGGCCGTCAGCGTCAGCAGCGAGCCGTCGGCCAGCGGGCAGCGGCACTGGAAGGTGTCGGGCGCCTGGTTCATGGCTGCTCCCCTTCCTCATGCGTGCTGCGCCGTGCGGCGCAATCCGCCTCCAGGTTGGCGACGATGCGCTCGGCCTCGCCATACAGCTGCGGCAGCGCGGCCTCGCCGGCCTGGCGCAGCCGCGCCAGCAGGGCCCAGGCCTCGTCCAGCGAGACGCAGGCGCGCCGGCTGTGGCGCGCGCGGCGCAGCCGGCTGTCCAGCGCCAGCACCTGCCCCGGCGCCGCCAGCTCCAGCGCCGGCATCGCGTTGACGCCCACCGACACCAGGTCCAGGCGCTGCAGCAGGGCCTGCTGGCGCTGGAACTGCTCCTGGGCGGCCGGCATCGCCGCCAGCCGCAGCCCGCACATCAGGCAGGGCAGTTCCAGGAACAGGCGGCGCAGCGCCTTCTTGTCTTCGACGGCCGGATCGAAACGCCCGGCGGCGGCCGTCGCCGTCTCGGGCGCAGGCGCGGGCGACGCCGGCACCCCGGCCTCGGGTTCGGCCCGCGCCTGCAGCCGCGCCGCCAGTTCGCGCGCATAGTCGCGCGAGTCGCCGAGGTCGACCGGCACGCAATCGTCCACCGTCACACCGAAGCGCATGTAGAGCAGCTGGTTCAGGCCCTGGCGGAAGGCGTTCCACTCGTCCAGCGTGGTGCAGGGCGGCAGCTCCAGGCCGCCGGTCGCCAGTTCGTGGCGCAGCGCGGCTTCGATCGCGGCGCTCAGCGCCGCCAGGTCCAGGCTTCCCTCCACCTCGGAGGCCAGGTAGAGGTCGAAGCGCTGCTGCGACGCCTGGGGGTCGGGCGCGTCGACGGCGAAACTGGTGCGCAGCCCGATCTCCGGCGCCGATTCGAAAGGCTGCAGGTCGGCGCTGTAGGGCCCCGGATGGAAGGCGTACGCCGTCTCGCCCGGCCGCGCTTCGATACGGCGCGCGGCCTGCAGTCGGCGTGTGCGGCCGTCGGTGCCGACCACCACGGCCTGGCAGGCGGCGGGCGGTGCGGCCCCGGCCGGGATCGCGAGCGCGACCACGGTGCGGCCCAGTTCGCAAGCCGCGTCGGGCGCCGCGGCGCGCTTGAAGAATCCGAGCATCACGTCCTCATCCCGGTAGTGCTTCGACGCTGAAGGCGGCGCCGGCCGCCTGCAGGTGGCTGGCGGGCGGATCGCCGAACGGCCAGGCGGCTTCGCATTCGCCGTCGGCGTCCAGCCGCCCTTCCAGGATGGTGCGGCCGGCGCCGTCCAGCACCCGCAGCGGCGCGCGCGCCGCCAGCAGGGCCGGCGCGAACGGCGCATCGGCCGCCATCTGCAGGATCGTCCGCCAGCCGGCGCGGTCGGCCACCAGGTGCAGGGTAAACCAGCCGTCGTCGGTGCGCAGGGATTCCAGCTCCCCGCCGCTGGCCGCGCGCAGGCGTCCGCGGCTGCCCCGCCAGGCCGGCGGCCCGGCCTCGGCAGCCTGCGCGGCGCGTCCTTCGTTGGCCAGCTGGCGCAGGCGGCGCAGGGTCAGCGGCGAAGCCTGCAGGGCGGCGCGTTCGCCCGCCGTCAGCGGCCGGCTGCCGTCCAGCGCGGCGCGCAGGGTCGCATCATGCAGCACCAGGCGGTCGCCCTCGACGCGCCGGCCCAGCAGCAGGCCTTCCTGCAGGCGGCGCTCGAGAATAGTCGCTGCCGTGGTCTTCGTGTTCATCCCCTTCTCCTCATGGTAGCCGCCTGCAGGCGGGCGATCGCCGCATCCCGGCGCTTGCGCAGGGTCGGCAGCGATACCTGGGCCAGGCCGGCCAGCTGCTGCATGGTCGGCAGCTCGCCGGTGGCCGGGTCGCGCCAGGCGTCCGGATAACTGTCGTCGCCAGGTCCCAGCAGCTTCGCGTACACGGCAAGGCGCAGCACCAGGCCGTCCGCGGCCAGCTCGCGCGCCAGCCAGCCGGACCGGTCCTCCCCCTCGCCCGCTGCCTGCAGATAGCCGGGGGGCAGTGAAACCGCCGCCGCCAGCACTTCCAGTTGCGGGTCGTGGGCGGGAAGCGGCCCGGGCTCCGGCTCGGCTTCGGCGGCAAGCTCCGCATCCAGCGCATCTTCGCGCGCTTCCAGGATCAGGTCGGGGCCCGGCGTGGCCGCATCCTCCGACGCCTGCAGTATGCGCCAGTAGTCTTCCACCCACAGCGCGGCGTCGTCGCGGTCCTGCAGCCAGTCGCGGTCGCGGTTCGAGGACAGCGCTTCGTAATCGCCGATCTCGGCCAGCATGGCGGCGATCTTGTCCGGCGACCCCTTCAGGCTGGCGAAGCGCTTCGAGCGGGTGTGCAGCGGTCCCACGCTGCCGGCAAAAGCTTCCAGGCTCTCGCTCCAGCGCAGCACCCAGTCGGCGCGGCAGTCGGCAATCGAACGCAGCTGGCGCACTTCGATGGGGCTGCCGTGCAGCTCGCGCCCGAGGATGGCGCCGACCTGGGCGCGGTGCTGCTCCCAGCCGGCGAACAGGCGCGCGATCTCGCCGTAGGCCGTGTCCAGCATGCGGTAGGCGTACATGCGGTTCGGGCTGCAGGGACGGCCGCAAGCCGCCTGGTAGTTGTCGGCGTCGACCTTGTCGCGCAGGACCGCGTACATATCGTTCACCTTCTTGCGCAGCAGGGCTTCGCCGCCGGCATCGACCCGGAAAGCATCGATGCGCGCGGCCTCGGCCCTCAGCGCGGCCACGAAGGCATGCCAGTCGCCGGGCCGGGCCTGCAGTTCGTACAGCAGGGCCAGGGCCAGTTCGAGCACCGTGTCGCCATAGGCGTTGCCGGCGGCCCGGGCGCGCGGCGTATGGCGCGCCTGGCGCAGGCGTTCGCCGGTCAGCTCGACGTAGTCAGGCAGGGTCTCGTCGGCCGCGGCCGGGTCCAGCAGGCGCGTACAGCCGCAGGCGCGCAGCGCCGCCAGCGAGCATTGCCCCAGCAGCTTGCGCACTTCCTCCCAGCCCGGCTCCTGGTACCGGGTTCCCGGCAAACGCATACCATCCTCTTTCTTGTGTCTCGAATAAATAATGCCATACAAACACACGATAGAGGCGCGCTGATGGGCGGAAATCACCCCTTAATTCCGGCTATGGCGTCCATTTATTTTCTTGCAAGTAACGCAGGACGGCGGCCGCGACCGGCGCCGCATGGCCGCCGCCGGTCTCGCCCGAGCGGCTGACGAACACGGCGAAGGCCAGCCGGTGCGCCTGCCCCGGCAGGCTGCGGGGTTCCAGCCAGCCGGTGAACCAGACCGTGGCCAGCTCGCCGTCGCCGACCGGCGCGGTGCCGGTCTTGCCGTACAGGCCGCGGCGCAGCGCCGCCAGCTCGGGCGCGCGGAAGGCGCCGGAGGCGGTGCCGCTGTCGATCACACCCTTCATGCCGGCGCGGATGCGGTCCAGGCGCACCTCCAGCGCCGGACCCGGCCGCTCGTCGGCCTTGCGCCCGTCCAGGTCCGCCAGCAGGCGTGGATGGACCACATGGCCCTCGCCGACCGCCGCCGCCACCAGCGCCATCTGCAGCGGCGTGGCCTGCATGCGCAGCCCGATCGCCATCTGGCGCAGCTCGTGGCGGGTATGCACCGGATCGATGCCGCTGGGGCTGGCCTGCAGCGCATCCCAGGCCGACCAGGGGTAATCGGCCGGCAGCAGGCCGCCGTCCAGGCGCAGCGCCTGGCCGAAGCCGAGCCGGCGCGCCATCGCGACGATCGGGCGGACCTGGTCCAGCGCGCCCGGCGTCAGGGGCTGCAGGTCGGGCGCGCCGCCCTCGGGACGGCCGAGCAGGCTGCGGTCGGACAGCTCGCTGGTCCAGGCGAACCAGGTGTTCAGGCTGTAGGTCAGCGCCTGCTGCAGGCCGAGACGGCCATCCTGGGCGCGCCGGTCCAGCCCCTGGTCGCGGAAATTGGTGATGCGGGCGCGCGCGTCGACCGGATACGTGGGCGCATCGGTGCGGAAGGCGAAACCGCGCGCGGCGGCGGTGGCGTTGATGGCGGCCAGCGGCTCGCCGGCCAGCAGCGCGTCGAGCCGGGCGTCCTGGCGCGCCGCCAGTTCCAGCCCGAGGGCGCTGACGATCTTGAAGGTCGAGCCGGGACTGCGCTCGGCGCCACCGTCGTGCTGGAAGGCAGGCAGGCGCAGCGGGCTGGAGGCCGGGTCGATGCGGTCGAAGTCGCGCGCTTCAAGCCAGTTGGCGGCATCGACCTGGCCGGCGCCGGCGCCGGCCGCGGCCAGCACCGCGCCGCTGTCGGCATCCAGCAGCACCATGCCGGCCTGGCGCCCGGCCGGCGGCGCGCTCCCGCCGCTGCAATGGCGGCCATCCCAGGCGCCGCGCCGCATCGCGATGCAATCGAGCGCGGCCTGGCTTGCCGCCTGCAGGTCGAGGTCGAGCGTCAGGCTGGCGCGGTGGCCGGCGCCGCCCGGCAGGCGCGCCAGCATGCCCGCCACGCTGTTGGCATGCCCGGCCCGCACGCCCAGCAGCGGCGCCAGCCCGGCCTGGCGCGCGGCCTCGCTCGGCGCGCCGTCGCTCCACAGGCTGCGGCCGCGGCGGTCCAGCAGCGCCACCGCGGCCGGCGCCGCCGCACGATGTCCCTGCCCGGCCGGCAACGCCTGCCACGCAAGCGCGCCCTCCCGCAGCACGATGTGGCGGTAGCGCGCGTCGCCGGGGGCGGCCAGCGCCTCCATGCCGAGCGGCGCGGCGTCCAGCACCAGTTCCTGCGCGCCGGGTTCGGGCGCCAGATCGAGCACCTGCACCTCGTCCGGCCGCGTGCAGGCACGGCCGCCGCAAGCCGGTGCGCTCGATGCCAGCCGCGCGCCGCTGACGCCGAGCAGGCGCCCGACCAGCATCAGCTGGACCCTGGCGTTCGCCGGCGCCGGAGCGGCGAGCTGCAGGCGCAGCCGCGCGCGCGCGCCGCCGAGCGGCCAGGCGGCCACCCGCTGCCAGCCGCCCCAGCCCTCCGGCATGCGGGCGAACAGCCGGGTCGCGGCGGCCGGCAGGTCGCGCGCCAGCGGCGCCGGCGCCCCGCCCGCCTCGATGCGCCAGCGGCCGGCGTCGCCGGAGGGACGCAGGCGCCAGGCCAGCAGCCGGCGCTCGCTGTTGAAGATGCGGACCTGCTCGCGCACGAAGTCGCCGTCGGCATGGCGGTAGAGGCGCTCGAGCAGGCGCTGGGTGTCGCCGTCGATGGCGACCCCGTCCCAGCCGGCGCTTCCGCCGGCGCGGCCCTGCGCGCGCCAGGCGGCCAGGTCAGGCGGCGCCAGCTCGGCCAGGCCGTCGGCTTTCATGCGCAGCAGGCCGCGCGCCAGCAGGCTGTCGAACAGGCGCTGGTCTTCGAGCGCCGGCGAGGCGGCCGCCGGCACCCGGTAATCGCCCGGCGCCAGCCAGGTCTCGACCGGGGCGCCGGCCGCCGGGAAGGCCAGCGCCAGCGCGCGGCCCGGCTGCGACGGCGACGGCACCGCCGGCCGGTACAGCTGCAGCACCAGCTCGCCCGCCGCGCAGGCGCCGGCGGGACGGCGCAGGAAGCGCAGGGCTTCCTGCTCCCACAGCAGCCAGCCCTGGCGGCCGAGCCGCGCCTGCCCAGTGGTCGCCGCCTGGTAGACCGTTCCCTGGTCGCCGACCCAGCGCGCCGCATGGCCTTCCCAGCGCAGCTCGGGCGCGGCGGCGCTGCCGCCCAGCTGGACGCGCGGCATGGCCTCTTCCGCCAGGACCACGTTGCGAAGCGGGACCGGGGCGCTTGCCCCGGACTTGCCTGCGGCCAGGGCCGCGACCTCGTCGAAGCGTACGCCGATCCGCAGCGGCAGCAGGCGGCCGCGGGCCGGGTCGAGCATCTGGCTGCACAGGTCGATGTGCCTGGCCGGCTCGGCGCGCAGGCCGGACAGGATCAGCAGCGCCGCGCCGCCATGCGGCTCGAGCACGAGCGCCGGGCCGGGCGGCACCGTGAAGGCGGCGCCCGGCAGCACCGGCTGCAGCGCCACCGGTCCGGCCGGCCCGCTGGCCGCCGCTTCGCCCGAGGCCGCCACCCAGCGCGCATGCACGCCGATCGTGACGGCGCCGGCCAGGGCCAGCAGGCAGCAGGCCAGGCCCAGCCAGCGCAGCGCGGCCGGGCGCGCCGCCGGGCTCGATGCCGCCTGCCGCGTGCGCCCCTGCGCCCGCCCCTGCGGCCGCGTACGCGCCTGTCCCGCCCGCAGGTTGCGCGCGCGCCGCCAGCGCGCCTGCCCCGCCGCCAGTGCACCGAATACGCCGATCATGCCTGTTCTCCCGCTTGTTCCTGTCGAGCGCACCTAGCCGGGGGCGACAGAAAAGCCGGCGCCTTCGGCGACGGTTTTTCGCACTTCATCCCGCGTTTTTTGCGGCCTGTCGCAAGCCGCTGGAGACCCGCTGCGGGCACGGATACAGTGCACACATCGAAGCACGATTCATCAACCCGACATCAAAGGAGAAACATCATGAACGTCCTCAAACACATGGAAGCCGCCTTCATCCTGTCGCTCAGCGTCGCCGGCGTGGCGAGCGTGGCGGTCGATGCGATTCCGCCGGCCCAGGCCAGCATCGCGGTCCGCACCGCGGCCGCCGTCGATCCGAGCCTGCCGGTCGTGCACGTGGTTGCGAAACGCATGAGCGACGCCGAGAAACGCCAGTCGCTGCAGGCTGAGCGCGCCGGGAGCCGTACTTGAGCGCCGGCGACCGCGGGCGGCCCCGGCATCCCCGCCGGAACCGGCCCGCGGCCCGCTGAGCCGCTTCCTACTTCCGCTTCCTTCCTCCGCTTTACCCCCGCTGCAATCCCCTCCAGGTTTTCCCTCGTCGATCCCGCCGATGTCGCGCCCAGGCGTCACGAAACGGCTGAAATCTGTTTCATGTGTAAGCAACTTTTTCAGGCACGTACAGCCGGTTCGCAGCGAGCTATAGTGGACTCGTCGAAAACGCATCTTGATCCGCACCGGACTGGAGACCTACCATGAAACGTACCCTCGCCCTTGCCGCACTGATCCTTGCCGGCGCCGCCGCGGCCCCGCTGCCCTCGCTTGCCGCGAGCAATGTCAGCCTGTTCATCGGCACCGCGCCGCCGGCCCCGGTGTATGAACGCGTACCGGCAGCCCGCCCCGGCTATGTGTGGGCGCCGGGCTACTGGAACTGGAACGGCCACCGCCACGTCTGGGCGCCGGGCTACTGGGTCGTCGAACGTCCGGGCTATGTCTACAATGCACCGGTGTGGTACCAGGACAATGGCGGCTGGGCCATGCGACCTGCGCGCTGGTCAGCCTACGGCGGCTACGACCGCGGCTATGAGCGTGCCTATGGCCGCGACCGCGACCGCGACGGCATTCCGGACCGCTACGAATATCGACGCGGCTGGGACCGCGACCGCGACGGCATCCCCGACCGTTACGAGCACCATGGCGGCGGCCGCTGGGACGAAGACCGCGACGGCGTGCCGAACCGCTATGACCGCGACCGCGACGGCGATGGCGTCCCGAACCGCTACGACCGCCGTCCGGACAATCCCTACCGCCGTTGATCTGCCTCAGTTTGATCGCAAAAGCGCCGCATTGCCGGCGCTTTTGCCGTTTTCGGGTATCCTCGCGGCATGATTGAGCTTTTCCGTCTTCAACAAATCGCCTACAAGGGCGAACGCGCGGCCAGCCGGCGCCTGGCCGCCTCTGCCGGCATGTCCGACGAGCAAGCCCTGCGCCGCACCCTCGAACTGAAAGCCGGCAAGGCCGGGCTGGCGGCGCTGGTCGATGCCCGCAGCGCCGAGCAGCTGGCGCAAGCCGGCCGCAGCGCCGCGCGCGAAGCCATCCGCGCCGACGCGCGCGCCCGCCATGCCCGGCGCCACGATGGCCTGCCGACCGCCTGGCGCGCCTGGTTCGACGGCTCGGCACGGCCGAATCCGGGCCGCTGCGGGATCGGCGCCCGCCTCGAGGGCCCGGACGGCGCCGTCGAGATCTCCCGGGCGGCCGGCTACGGCAACAGCAGCGAGGCCGAGTACCGCGCCCTGATCGCCCTGCTGGAAGCGGCCGTCGCGCGCGGCGTGTCCGGCATCACGGTATATGGCGACAGCCAGGTCGTGATCGGCGACGTGAGCGGTCCCGACATCGACGCGGCGCCCGCCCTGCGCGAATACCGCGATGCGGCGCGCGCCCTGATGGCCCGCATCGACGGGCTGGCGCTGCGCTGGGTGCCGCGCCACAAGAATGCCCAGGCCGACGCGCTGTCGCAGCGCGCCTTCGACCACACGACCGATTCCGGAACCGATGCAACTGAATAAAGAAGAACTCGCAGCCTGGCGCACCCGCCTGGCCGCCCTCGCCATGGAATGCACCGCCGGCGACCTCGACGGCGCGCACGACGCCAGCCACCTCGACCGGGTCTGGCGCAATGCGCAGGCCATCCTGTGCGACTATCCGGAAGCCGACGTGCTGGTGGTGCTGGCGGCCTGCTACCTGCACGACCTGGTCAACCTGCCGAAGAACGACCCGGCCCGCGCCCAAGCCTCGCGCCGCTCGGCCATGCTGGCGCGCGAACGGCTGGGGGACCTCGGCTTCCCGTCGCAGAAGCTGGATGCGACCGCGCATGCGATCGAGGCCCACAGCTTCTCGGCCGGGATCGCCCCGCGCACGCTGGAGGCGCGCATCGTGCAGGACGCCGACCGCCTCGACGGCCTGGGTGCGGTCGGGCTGGCGCGCATGTTCTACATCGCCGGCCGGATGGGCAGCAGCCTGGCCCACGGCAGCGACCCGCTGGCGACCGGGCGGCCGCTCGACGACCAGGCCTGGTCGCTCGACCACATCCCGGTCAAGCTGGCGCGCCTGCCCGGCATGATGCAGACCGCGGCCGGACGCCGGCTGGGCGAAGAGCGCCTGCGCATGCTGATGGCGTTCCGCCAGGCCTTTGCGGCGGAGTGGAGCGGCGCTTAAAAGCCTTTCTTGACGGTCAGGCAACAGTGCTACCATAAGGGTTTCCGTATCCGTGACGGCGATCCCATGACCAGCACCGCGACCCTCGCCAGGCCTTCGGCCGGCAAGCTGAACTTCGTCTTGATCTGCGTGTTCATCGACATGCTGGGGATCGGCCTGATCGTGCCGGTGCTGCCGGCCCTGGTCGGCGAGTTCGTCCACGGCCGCGAGCAGCAGGCCATGTGGTACGGGATCCTGTCGGCCACCTTCGGGCTGATGCAGTTCCTGTTCATGCCGATGGTCGGCGCCGTCAGCGACCGCCTCGGGCGCCGCCCGGTCCTGCTGTATTCGATGGCCGGCATGGGCATCAACTTCCTGACCACGGCCTGGGCCCCGAACCTGGCCTGCCTGTTCATCGGCCGGGTGATCGGCGGCGCGTCCTCGGCCAGCATGTCGGTGGCGATGGCCTATGCCTCGGACGTCACCGGCCCCGACGAGCGCGCCAGGAGCTTCGGCAAGATCGGCGCCGCCTTCGGCTTCGGCTTCGTCTGCGGCCCGATGCTGGGCGGCCTGCTCGGAAATATCTCGCTGCACCTGCCCTTCTACGTCGCCGCCGGACTCTCGGCCGCCAACTTCGTGTACGGCTTCCTGGCGGTGCCGGAATCGCTGCCGCCCGGGAACCGCAAACCCTTCAAGCTGCGGGATATCCACCCCTTCGGCGGCCTGGCGCGGCTGGCGCGACGCCGCCAGATCCGCGGCCTGGTGCTGGTCGTGGTGCTGGTGACCTTCGCCCAGATGATGCTGCAGTCGACCTGGGTGCTGTACACCAGCTTCCGCTTCGGCTGGACCCCGCGCGACAACGGCATCGCGATGTTCTGCGTGGGCGCGGCCAACATCGTGGTGCAGGCCGGCCTGCTGGCGGCGCTGATCCGGCGCTTCGGCGAGGTGCGCCTGTCGCTGCTCGGCCTGGCCTCGGGGGCCATCACCTATGCGCTGTACGGCCTCGCCACCCAGGGCTGGATGATGTACGTCTTCATCCTGTGCAACCTGCTGGCCTTCGCCGCCGGACCGGCCCTGCAGGGCATCATCTCGAAGACCGCCGGCCCCGGCGAACAGGGAGAGCTGATGGGCTCCCTGCAATCGGTGGGCAGCCTGGGCGTGATCCTGATGCCGCTGCTCGGCAGCTTCCTGCTGGGCGCGGCCAGCCACCTGCCGCCGCAGGACTGGCGCGTTGGCGGCCCCTTCTTCGTGTGCGCGGCAATGCAGGCGCTGGCGATCGTGGTGGCGCAGCGCTACTTCCGCTCGCACAAGCAGGCGTGACGGCGGCGATTCCTCCCTTCGTGATCGCGGCGGTGCTGGGCGCCGCGCTGCTGCACGCGACCTGGAATGCCCTGGTCAAGGGCCGCAGCCGGCAGGGTGGGCTGCAGGGCGATCCGCTGCCCTCGACCGTGCTGGTGGTGTTCGGCGGCGCCCTGGCGAGCGCCCTGCTGCTGCCCTTCATGCAGGCGCCGGCGTCCGCCAGCTGGCCCTTCATCGGCGCGTCGAGCCTGACCCAGGTGGCGTACTACCTGCTGCTGATCCAGGCCTACAGGCACGGCGACATGAGCCACGCCTACCCGCTGATGCGCGGCAGCGCGCCGCTGCTGGTGGCGCTGGCGAATGGCCTGCTGACCGGCGAACGGCTGAACGGCGGGCAGTGGCTGGCGGTCTGCCTGATCTGCGGCGGGGTGCTGGCGATGATGCTGGCCGCGCGCACGCCGCAGGCATTGCGGGGATTGCAGGCATCGCAGGCGCGCGGGCGCCAGCGCCGCTCGACCCTGTTCGCGCTGGCGACCGCCTGCGTGATCGCGGTCTACACCATGATCGACGGCGCCGGCGTGCGCCGCTCGGGCGCGCCGGCCGCCTACACGATGTGGATCTTCCTGCTGACCGGAACGGCGCTGGCGGCGTGGGCGGCACGCTCGCGCGGCGCGGAGATGCTGCGCCTGGCCGGCGCGCGGCCGCTGCTGCTGCCGGTGGGCGGCGTCAGCACCCTCGGCTCCTACGGCATCGCACTGTGGGCGATGACGCTGGCGCCGGTGGCGGCCATCGCCGCGCTGCGCGAAACCTCGATCCTGTTCGCCACCGCGATCGCCGCGCTGGTCCTGCGCGAGCGCGTCGGACGGTGGCGGCTGCTGGCGGCCTGCCTGATCGCCTGCGGGGCGGTGGCGATGCGGCTGGCTTAGAGCCCCTAACAAAACCTCCATAGCTGCGTTGCAGCGCCTCGCCGTACGCTCGTACTGTCTTCGGCGCTGCGCCTTGCCCTGAAGGTTTTGTTAGGGGCTCTTAGCCGGTTCTTTAGCCGGCCAGGAAGCCGCCCAGGCGCGCCAGGTCGATATTGCCGCCGCTGACCAGGATGCCGATCCGCTTGCCGCGCAAGCCATCCTTCATGCGGCGCGCCGCCGCGAAGCCGAGGCAGCCGGTCGGCTCGACCACGATCTTCATGCGCTCGGCGAAGAAACGCATGCAGTCCAGCAGTTCCTCGTCCGAGGCGGTCAGGATGTCGTCGACCTGGTCGCGGATGATCGGGAAGGTGATGTTGCCGAGATGCTGGGTCTGGGCGCCGTCGGCGATCGTCTTGGGCGTGTCGATGTGGACGATGGCGCCGGAACGGAAAGACTGCTGGCCGTCGTTGCCGGCCTCCGGCTCGACGCCGTACAGCCGGCACTGCGGCGCCAGCGCCCGGGTCGCGAGCGCCGAACCGGCGAGCAGGCCGCCGCCGCCCAGCGGGACGAAGAAGGCGTCCAGTGCGCCGGCTTCGCTGAACAGCTCGCGGGCGGCGGTGCCCTGGCCCGCGATCACGTCCGCGTGGTCGTAGGGCGGGATCAGGGTCAGGCCATGCTTTTGCGCGAGCTCGCGGCCGATCTGCTCGCGGTCCTCCTTGTAGCGGTCGTAGATCACGACCTGGCCGCCGTAGCCCTTGGTGGCGGCGACCTTCGCGGCGGGCGCATCGTGCGGCATCACGATCGTGGCCGGCATGCCGAGCAGCCTGGCCGCCAGCGCGATGGCCTGGGCATGGTTACCCGACGAGAAAGCGACCACGCCGGCGCGGCGCTGTTCGGGCGTGAACTTCGACAGCGCGTTGTAGGCGCCGCGGAACTTGAAGGCCCCCATGCGCTGCATGTTCTCGCATTTGAAGAACACCTCGGCGCCGAATTCTTGGTTGACGGTGCGCGAGGTCAGGACCGGGGTCTGGTTGGCGGCGCCGGCAATGCGGCCGGCCGCCTGGACCACGTCTTCATAGGTCGGCAAAACAGGGGTAGTCATCTGCATGTTCTCCATTTACTTGATGTCGTTGTAGGCGGTGGCGCGCGAGACGCCGAGGTGGGCGGCGGCGATCTCGATGGCGCGCCGGACTTCGAGGAAGCCGCCGGCCTTCAGTTCCCGCATCAGCGCGCGGCGTTCGCCGGCCTTTAGCAGTTGCGGCGACGAAGCCAGGCTCGCGGCAACCAGGTCGATGCGCCGGCGGATCGCGTCGGCGTTGACCGGGTCGAGCGATTCCGCGACCGGGGATGCATCGGTGGCGTTGAATTGTTCGAGCGCGTTCTGCATCGAGCGGAACAGCGTCAGGTCCACGTTCAGGCACAGCGCCGCCACATAGCGCCCCTCGGCGTCCCGGATGCCGATCGAGGTGCTCTTGGCCGGGCGGCCGTCGGCGAACTGGTTGCCGTAGTTGGCGACGATCTGCGGATAGTCCTTGTCGGCGATGCGCGCCAGGCCGATCTCCGTCGCCGGATCGCTGGGTGCGCGGCCGGACAGGTTGTTGTGGATGGCGAGCACCGCGTGCTCCGGATCGCGCAGGTCGTGCACCACCACTTCGCAGAAGGGCGCGAAGGTCCGCGCCAGTCCCTGCGCGATCTGCTCGACCTGCTCGATCAGGGAGGCCTGCTGCGCCTGCAGCCGGTCGCGTGGCGTCCTGGCCATTCAGGCGCGGTCCGCCGCGTTCAGGTAGTTGTCCTTGACCCGCACGTAGTGCTCGGCCGAGTAGCGCAGCCAGCCGACTTCCGCCTCGGTGAGGGGCCGGACTCTCACGGCCGGGCGGCCCGTATACAGGAAACCGCTTTCCAGCGTCTTGCCGGGCGCAACCAGGCTGCCGGCGCCGAGCATGACGCGGTCGGGAATCACGACGTCGTCCATCACGATGCTGCCCATGCCGACCAGGACCTCGTTGCCGATCCGGCAGCCGTGCAGGACCACCGAGTGCCCCACGGTGACGTAATCGCCGATGACGAGGGGCGAACCCTGCGGCTTGTGCGGCGTCCTGTGGGACACGTGTCCCATCGTGAGGTCCTGGATGTTGGAGCAGGTCCCGATCACGATGTCGTTGACGTCGCCACGCAGCACGGCGTTGCACCAGACCGAGGAATCGGCGCCCAGGCGCACATTGCCGATGACCTGGGCCGACGGATGGATGTACACCCGTTCGGCGAGCTGCGGCGTGGCGTCGAGGTAGGCCTGGAGATTTGCGGGAACAGGCATCGCGGGTCCTTCAGTGTGTCGATGAAGGAGATATCTTGTCCAATCCTGGACTTTTTGTCAAATCTCGTCGGACCGCAGGGTCAGGACCCGCACCCCATGCCGGGTCACGGCCACGGTATGTTCGAACTGCGCCGACAGCTTGCCGTCGCGCGTCACCACCGTCCAGCCATCGGCTTCGGTCAGCACCGCGTCGCGGCCCTGGTTCAGCATCGGCTCGATGGTGAACGCCATGCCCTCGCGCAGCACCAGGCCGGTCTCGGGCCGGCCCCAGTGCAGAACCTGCGGCTCCTCGTGCATCTCGCGCCCGATGCCATGGCCGCAGTATTCCCGCACCACCGAATAGCCGTGGCGGCGCGCGTGGCGCTCGATCGCATGGCCGACGTCGCCCAGCCTGGCGCCTGGACGCACCGCCCGGATGCCCTTCCACATCGCCTCGTAGGTCACCTGCACCAGCCGCCGGGCCGGCGCCTGGACCTCGCCGACCAGATAGGTCTTGCTGGAGTCCGCGATGTAGCCATTTTTCTCGAGCGTGATATCGAAGTTCACGATATCCCCGCTTTTCAGGATCTCGGTCGCGGAAGGCACGCCATGGCACACCACATGGTTGCGCGAGGAATTCAAGGTGTAGGCGTAGCCGTACTGCCCCTTGCTGGCCGGGCGCGCCTTGAACTCGTCGACGATCAGGCGCTCGGCCAGGTCGTTTACCTGCATGGTCGACATGCCGATCAGGTCCAGCTTGTCCAGGTGGCCGAACACCGCCGCCAGCAGCCTGCCCGATTCCGCCATCAGATTGATTTCTTCCGGACGCTTGATCATGAGGCGGCCGCTTTCGGCGCCAGCGCCTCGACCCCGGCCTCCCTCAGCTCGCGCACGACGATCTCATTGAAACTCTGGGTCGGGTGCATCTCGCACAGCATGCCGATCTTGATCCAGAAGGCGGCCTGCGCGTTGATCGAGCGGCAGGACACCCCGCTCGCCTTGCGGATCTGGTCGTGCAGTTCGTCGTCGATATTCACGATACCCATCATATGCTCCAAATATGTTCCATATACGGAGTATATACACATCATATACCGAGCTGCAAGCCTGCCGCGTCAGCGACAGCGTTGCATTCGCGACAATCGGCGTATTTATATTTCGATAAATCTGCTAAGGTTTCGAGGCGAGCCCGGCAGGCTCACCGATCACTTTTCCGCGGAGGTTTCATGAAGTTCCGTCAGCAGACCCTGTGCGCCGCACTGTTCGTCCTCGTGTCGGCCTCGAATGCCGCGACGGCGGGGAAAGGCTATACCTATTCCTATCTCGGGAATCCGGAGTCGAGCGCCGTCTCGGCCAGGCCGGTCTCCTGCGTGCAGGGCGCCTGCAGTCCCTCGGTCGCCCTGGTCGGCGGCGGCTATGACGTCGGCGAAGCCTTCCGCTGGATGATCGCCCGCGCCGGCGTCTCGAAAACCACCGGCGGGCGCTTCGTGATCATCCGCGCCACCGGCACCGATGCCTACAACCCCTACATCTACAGCCGCCTCGGGCAGGTCGACAGCACCAGCCCCAGGGGCTATGAAACGGTCGGCGGCGCCGACCTGGGGCTGACGTCGGTCGAAACCCTGGTCATCCCGAGCCGCGCGGCGGCCGAGGACCCCTTCGTGCTGAAGGTCGTCGGGCGCGCCAGCGCCATCTTCATCGCCGGCGGCGACCAGGCCGATTACTACAACTACTGGCAGAGCACCTCCCTGAACACCCTGATCCAGAAAGCGATTGCGGCCGGGATCCCGGTCGGCGGCACCAGCGCCGGCACCGCGATGCTGGGCCAGTACGCCTTCGCGGCCCTGAACGGCGCCGTCGAATCGCCGGCGGCGCTGGGCGATCCGTTCAACAAATACGTCACGCTCGACCCGCTGAACACCTCGTCGAAGAAGTTCGTCCAGACCGGCAGCTTCGTGGACATCGCAGCGCTGGCCAGGACCGTCACCGACACGCATTTCAACACGCGCGACCGCCTCGGCCGCCTGTTCTCCTTCGTGGCCCGGGTCGGCAATGGCTGCAGCGGCGGCGTGGTCAACTACGGCGAGGTCGCCGGCATCGGCATCGACGAGGAAACCGCGCTGCTGATCTCGGGCGCGCCGGGCAGCGCCAGGGCGGAACTGGCGGCGAACCCGTACAACGCCGAGAACACGAACCCGCTCTACACCGCGCAGAATTCCGCCTACTTCGTGAAGTACACCGGTGCGCCGGCGCAGTGCGTGGCCGGCAAGCCGCTGGTCGACAACAGCGGCATCCAGGTCTACCGCCTGAGCGCGCAGCCGGCCAAGTCCTCTCCCTACCCGTCGGCGCCGCAGTACAGCTTCAAGGCGAGCGCTTCGTTCAACACCTCCAACTGGAACTCGCAAACCGTGCAGACCTACAACGACGGCTCCTCGCTGAACGGCCCGTATTACTACGGCACGGCGGGCGGCGCGGTGCTGGGCAATGCGGTGCGCTGAGTCTTGCCACGCATGAGCTACGATCAACAAAACCCTTTCGCCCGCATCCTGCGCGGCGAACTCCCCTCGATCCGGCTGTACGAAGACGAGGCCACCATCGCGATCATGGACATCATGCCGCAGGCCGACGGCCATGTCCTCGTGATCCCGAAGGAAGCGGCGGTCGAGCTGTTCGAACTGTCCGACGAGAGCGCCGCGGCCTGCATCCGCACCACCAGGCGCCTGGCGACCGCGGTCAAGGCGGCCATGAAGGCGCCCGGCATCATGGTCGCCCAGTTCAACGGCAGCGCGGCCGGCCAGACCGTGCCGCACGTGCACTTCCATATCGTCCCGCGGCACGAAGCGGCGGCCCTGCGGCCGCACGCCCGCGATACCGCGGACATGGCGCACCTGAAGGAGATCGCGGCGCGCATCATCGCCGCCCTCCCGGACGGCGCAGCCTGACGCGGCTCAGGTTTCCGGCAGCACCGCCGTCACCTCGATCTCGACCCGCGCCCGATCCTCGATCAGGGCGCGGACTTCGACCGCGGTCATCGCCGGGTAATGCTTGCCGATGATTTCCCGGTAGGCCGCGCCCAGCGCGCCGGACGCCGCCAGGTACTCGCGCTTGTCGAGCACGTACCAGGTCATGCGCACGATGTGCTGCGGTCCGGCGCCCGCTTCGCGCAGCACCTCGACCACGTTCAGCAGCGCCTGGCGCGCCTGCGCGGCGAAATCGTCGCTCTCGAAATGGCCGCCGGCGTTCCAGCCGATCATCCCGCTCACGAAAATCTGGCGCCCGCTGGCGGCGACGCCGTTCGAATAGCCGCGCGGACGCGGCCAGCCCGGTGGCTGCAGAATATCCATCATGGCGCTTCCTTCGCTTCCTTCAGCAGTTCGCGCGCGATGATCAGCTGCTGCACCTCGGTCGCGCCCTCGTAGATGCGCAGCGCGCGGATCTCCCGGTAGAGCTGCTCGGCCGGATGGCCGCTGGTCACGCCCAGGCCGCCGAACATCTGCACCGCCGCGTCGATCACCTGCTGGGCCGATTCGGTCGCCGTCATCTTGGCCATCGCCGCTTCCTTGGTCACCTTCCCGCCGCGGTCGCGCTGCCAGGCGGCGCGGTAGGTCAGCAGCGCGCTGGCGTCGATCCTGGTCGCCATCTCCGCCAGCTTCGCCTGGGTCAGCTGGAAGTCCGAAAGAAGCTGGCCGAACATCCGGCGCGAGGTGGCAAGCGCCAGCGCCTCGTCGAAGGCGCGCCGCGCGAAGCCCAGCGCGGCGGCCGCCACCGAGGTGCGGAACACGTCCAGGGTCGCCATCGCCACCTTGAAGCCCTGCCCCGCTTCGCCGATGCGCCGGCTGGCCGGAATCCTGCAGCCCTCGAAGCGCAGGCGCGCCAGCGGATGCGGCGCGATCACCTCGATGCGCTCGGCGATCGCGAAGCCGGGCGTGCCGGCGTCGACCACGAAGGCGCTGATGCCGCGCGCGCCGGGCGCCTCGCCGGTGCGTGCGAACACCACGTAGAAGTCGGCGATGCCGCCGTTCGAGATCCAGGTCTTCTCGCCATCCAGCACGTAGGCGTCGCCATCCAGCCGTGCCGCGCACTGCATCGCCGCCACATCCGAGCCGGCGCCCGGTTCGGACAGTGCGAAGGCGGCGATCGCCTCGCCGCGCGCGACCCGCGGCAGGTAATGCTCGCGCAGGCCTTCGGCGCCGAACAGGCTGATCGCGCCCGAGCCGAGTCCCTGCATGGCGAAGGCGAAGTCGGCGAGGCCGTTATGCCGCGCCAGGGTCTCGCGGATCAGGCAGATCGCGCGTGTATCGACTCCGTGCGCGTCGGCGGCGATCGCATGGCGCAGCCAGCCGCCCTCGCCCAGCAGGCGCACCAGCCGGCGGCAATCCGCATCGACGTCGGCGCCGTGCAGGCCGCGCACGTTCTGTGCAGCCCATTCGTCCAGCGCGCTTTCGAGGTCGAGGTGGCGGCCGTCGAAGAAGGGCCACTCCAGGTAGCGTTTGTCCGCCATCTCAGTCTCCCTCGAAGACCGGTTTCTGCTTCGCCACGAAGGCGTGGTAGGCGCGATGGAAATCGTTGGTCGCCATGCAGATCGCCTGGGCCTGGGCCTCGGCCTCGATGGCCTCGTCGATCCCCATGCTCCACTCCTGCTGCAGCATCTTCTTGGTCATGCCGTGCGCGAAAACCGGCCCGTCGGCCAGGCTGCGGGCGAGAAGCTGCGCCTCGGCCAGCACCGCATCCGGCTCGCACAGGCGGTTATAGAAGCCCCAGCGCTCGCCCTCCTCGGCCGACATCGCGCGTCCGGTGTACAGCAGCTCCGCCGCCCGCCCCTGGCCGATCAGGCGCGGCAGGATCGAGCAGGCGCCCATGTCGCAGCCGGCCAGGCCGACGCGCGTGAACAGGAAGGCGGTCCTGGTGCGCGGTGTCGCGAAACGCAGGTCGGAAGCCATCGCCAGGATCGCACCGGCGCCCGCGCAGACGCCGTCGACCGCCGCCACGATCGGCTGCGGGCAGGCGCGCATCGCCTTGACGGCGTCGCCGGTCATGCGGGTGAAGGCCAGCAGGCCGGGCATGTCGAGCTTGGTCAGCGGGCCGATGATCTCGTGGACGTCGCCGCCGGAGCAGAAATTCCCGCCGCTGCCGGCGATCACCACCGCCTTGACGTCGTCCGCATACGCCAGCGCGCGGAACAGGTCGCGCAGCTCGGCATAAGAGTCGAAGGTCAGCGGGTTCTTGCGCTCCGGGCGGTCGAGGGTGATGGTGGCGACGCCGTTCGCGGCCTCGTAGCGGAAATGTTCGGCGTGGTAGCTCGAGAGCTGCGCGCGGTTGCGCGGCAGCGAATGCGGCTCGCCCTGCAGGTAACGCATGGTGTTCTCCTAATCCTGTATTTGCCTACTCTTGGTCCTTCAGGCGCTGCTTCATGGTGTCGAGCAGCGAAATCATGGTCGCGATGTCCTCGACGGGCACCTCGCTGAACAGCTCCGCCACCCAGTCTTCGTGGACGGCGGCCATCTCGGCAAAGGCGGCCTGGCCCTGCGGCGTGAGCTTCAGCACGAAGGCGCGCCCGTCCTGCGGGTCGGGCGCGCGCGCCACCAGCCCTTCGCGTTCAAGCTGGCCGGCGATGCCGGTGACGTTGCCGCCGGTGACCATCATCCGTTTCGACAGCTCGCCCATCCGCAGCCCCGCCGGCTGGCGCTCCAGCTGGGCCATCAGGTCGAAGCGCGGCAGCGTGATGCCGAAGGCGGTACGCAGGCGGCTGCGGACCGCGTTCTCGACCCGCGTGGTGCAGCCCAGCATGCGCAGCCAGAGCTTGAGCGCCTGGTGCTGCTCGCGCGCCTTCACAGCACTTCCCCGCCGGCCACCGCGATGGCCTGGCCGTTCATGGCCGCCGCCGCCGGCATGCACAGCATCGTCACCGCGTGCGCGACTTCCTCCGGCTGCACCAGCCGTCCCTGCGGATTGGCGGCCGCCAGCTCGGCGCGCGCCTGCGCTTCCGTGCGGCCGGTCTTGCGCACGATGTTGGCGATGGCCTCGCGCACGATATCGGTCTCGGTGTAGCCCGGACAGACCGCGTTCACGGTGATGCCTTTGGTGGCCAGCTCCAGCGCCAGCGCGCGCGTGAGGCCGACCAGGCCGTGCTTGGCGGCGCAATAGGCGGCCACGTAGCGGTAGCCCGTCAGCCCGGCCGTGGAGGCGACGTTGACGATGCGCCCCCAGCGCGCCTCAAGCATCGACGGCAGCGCCGCCTGGATGCAGCGATAGGCGCCCGTGAGGTTCACCTCCAGCATGCCCTGCCACAGGGCTTCGTCGGTCCGCAGGAAGGGGCTCGAGCTGGCCTGGCCGGCGTTGTTGACCAGGATGTCGACCGTGCCGGCGCGTTCGAAAGCCGCGGCCACGCTGGCCTGGTCGGCCACGTCCGCCAGCTGCCATGCCGCAGCGGCGCCGAGTTGGCCAGCGGCCGCTTCCAGCGCCGCCGCGTCGCGCGCCATCAGCGTGACGCGCGCGCCCTGCTCCGCCAGGCTGCGCGCGATCGCCAGCCCGATGCCCCGGCTGGCGCCCGTCACCACGGCGTGTTTTCCGCTCAGGGTATCCATCAGCCCTCCAGCAGCCTGGCCGCCACCTGCTGCGGCGACAAGCCCGTGCTCGCCGCCGCGATCTGGCGCTCGCGCTCCAGGTTGCGCTCCAACTGGGCCTTGCCGGGCAAGTACTGCTTCGGCCAGGCGATCGCGTTGAAACCGATCTTCGCCGCCTCGTGCAGGGTCCAGGCCGGATCGGCCAGGTGCGGGCGGCCCACCGCGCACAGGTCGGCGCGCCCCGCCGCGATGATGCTGTTGGCGTGGTCGGCCTCGAAGATCGAGCCGACCGCGATGGCGGGAATGCCGGCCTCGTTGCGGATGCGGTCGGCGAAGGGCGTCTGGTACATGCGGCCGAACAGCGGCTTTTCCTGCTTGCTGACCTGGCCCGAGGAGCAGTCGATCATGTCGGCGCCGGCTTCCTTTAACAGGCGCGCGATCGCGACCGCGTCCGCGGGCGTGATGCCGCCCTCGACCCAGTCGTGGGCCGAAATGCGCACGCTCATCGGTTTGTCCGCGGGCCAGGCGGCGCGCATCGCGCGGAACACGCGCAGCGGATAGCGGCAGCGGTTTCCCAGGCTGCCGCCGTATTCGTCGGTACGCCGGTTGGTGAGCGGCGAGATGAAGGACGACAGCAGGTAGCCATGCGCGCAGTGCAGCTCCAGCCAGTCGAAGCCCGCCTCGTCGCAAGCCTGCGTGGCGCGCACGAAGTCGGCTTCGATCCGGTCCATGTCGTCCGCGGTGGCGGCGCGCGCCAGCTGCGAGACGCCCGGCAAATACTGCTCTTCCGAGGCCGCGACCAGGGGCCAGTTCCCGTCCAGCAGCGGCTGGTCGATGCCCTCCCACATCACGCGCGTCGAGCCTTTCGGACCGGCGTGGCCGAGCTGGATGCCGATCTTCGCGTCGCTCTGGCCATGCACGAAGTCGACGATGCGCTTCCAGGCCGCGGTGTGCGCGGGCGTGTACATCCCCGGGCAGCTCGGGGTAATGCGCGCGTCGGCCGAGACGCAGGTCATCTCGGCGAACACCAGCGCCGCCCCGCCCAGCGCGCGCGCGCCCAGGTGGACCAGGTGGTAGTCGCCGGGTACGCCGTCGACCGCCGAATACTGCGCCATCGGCGACACCGCGATGCGGTTCTTCAGCACCAGCCCGCGCACCCGCCAGGGAGTGAGCATGGGCGGCACCCGCGCGCCGGCAGGCATCTGCACCTCCGCCTGCGCGCAGGCGCGGCGCGCGAACCAGTCCTCGAAACGCGCCACGTAGCCGGGATCGCGCAGGCGCAGGTTCTCGTGCGAGATGCGCTGGCTGCGCGTCAGCATCGAGTACGCGAACTGCTCGGCCTCGAGGGCGCTGTAGCGTTCGACGTTCTCGAACCATTCCATCGAATTGCGCGCCGCCGACTGGATCTTCAGCACCTCGACCGAGCGGCTGGCCTGGTAGGCGTCCAGGGCGGCGCGCGGATCGCCGGGACGGGCGGCAAAACAGCGCGCCAGTTCGATCGCATCCTCCAGCGCCAGCTTGGTGCCGGAACCGATCGAGAAGTGCGCCGTATGCGCGGCGTCGCCCATCAGCACCACCGGCACGCCGGCATGCCAGTGCACCCACTGTTCGCAGACGATGCGCGGGAAGGCGATCCAGATGCCGGCGCCGCGCAGGTGGCCGGCGTTCGACAGCAAGGGATGCCCGTCCAGGTGGTCGGCGAACAGGCGCTCGCAGAAGGCGATCGCATCGCCCTGCGGCATGTCGGCCAGGCCGGCCCTGCGCCACACTTCTTCCGGCGTCTCGACGATGAAGGTCGAGGTGTCGCCGTCGAACTGGTAGATGTGGGCCTGGAACCAGCCGTGCTCCGTCTCCTTGAACACGAAGGTGAAGGCGTCGAATTTCTTTTTCGTTCCCAGCCAGACGAAGCGGCAGCGCCGAGTCTCGACCGCGGGCCGGAACACGTCGGCATAGCGCGTGCGGATGCGGCTGTTCAGGCCATCGGCGGCGATCACCAGGTCGGCGTGGTAGCGCGCGGCGAGGAGCTGGTCGTCCTGCACGTCGGTCTCGAACACCAGCTCCACTTTCAATTCCTCGCAGCGCTGCTGCAGGATGTTCAGCAGGCGCTTGCGGCCGATGCCGCAGAAGCCGTGCCCGCCCGAGCTGACGCGGCTGCCCCTGTAGAAGACGTCGATGTCGTCCCAGTGATTGAAGGCCTGCAGGATCGCGCGCGCGGTCGGCTCGTCGCTCTCCGCGAGATTGCCGAGCGTCTGGTCCGAGAACACCACGCCCCAGCCGAAGGTGTCGTAGGGCCGGTTGCGCTCGACGACCACGACGCGATGCTGCGGATCCTGCTTTTTCATCAGCAGGGCGAAATACAGGCCGGCCGGTCCGCCGCCAATGCACACGATATTCATACGATGTTCACGATTCGCGAAGTTTGAAGCGCTGCAGCTTGCCCGTTTCGGTGCGCGGCAGCTTGTCGGTAAAACGCACGGCGCGCGGGTATTTATAGGGCGCGATGCGCTCCTTGACGAAGTCCTGCAGCGTGCGCACCAGTTCCGGCGATGCCTCGACGCCGGGCTCGAGCACGATATGGGCTTCGACGATCTGGCCGCGCTCCTCGTCGGCGCGTCCCACCACGCCGCACTCGAGCACCGCCGGATGGCTCAGCAGCACCTCCTCGACCTCGGCGCCGGCGATGTTGTAGCCGGCCGAGATGATCATGTCATCCGTCCTCGCGCGGTAATGGAAGTAACCGTCGGCGTCCATCTCGTAGGCGTCGCCGGTCAGGTTCCAGCCGTTCAGCACGTACTGGCGCTGGCGCTCGTCGGCCAGGTAGCGGCAGCCGGTCGGTCCCTTGACCGCCAGCCGTCCGATCACGCCGGGGCCGACCGGCTCGCCCTTCGCATCGAGGATGCAGGCCGCATAGCCCGGCACCGGCTTGCCGGTCGCGCCGGGCCGCACGTCCGCGCCGCTGGCGGAGATGAAGATGTGCAGGAGCTCGGTGGCGCCGATCCCGTCGATCATCTCGATGCCGGTGGCGGCGCGCCAGGCGTCGCGGGTGGCCAGCGGCAGCGCTTCGCCGGCCGACACGCAGGCGTGCAGCGACGCGATATCGTGCCCGGGGACCAGCGGCGTCATCTGGCGGTAGAAGGTCGGCGCGGTGAAGCACACGGTGGCGCGGAAGCCTTCGATGGCCGCCAGCAGGCCCTCGGGCGTCAGCTTCTCCAGCAGCACCGCGGCCGCGCCCACGCGCAGCGGGAACAGCAGCAGGCCGCCGAGGCCGAAGGTGAAGGCCAGCGGCGGCGTGCCGATGAAGACATCATTCGCGCGCGCGCCCAGCGTGTGCTTCGGGAAGCAGTCGCAGATCGCCAGCACGTCGCGATGGAAGTGCATGGTGCCTTTCGGGACACCGGTGGTGCCCGAGGTGAAGCTGATCAGGCAGATGTCGTCGGCCGCCGTTTCCAGCGCCGCGAAGGGCGCGTCGTGCCGCGCCATGCGCGCTTCCAGGCTATCCGGATCGCCGGGGTCGTCGAAATACACCGCCGGCGCATGGCCGGCCGACTGCGCCAGCGCGGTATCCAGTTCCGCCGCCAGCGCCCGTGCGCACAGCACCGCGTCCACCTTCGCCTTGTCGAGGATCACGCCCAGCTCGCGCGCGCGCAGCAGCGGCATGGTCGGCACCGCGATCAGGCCGGCCTTCAGCACGGCCAGGATGGCGGCCGCCATCATCGGGCAATTCGCGCCGCGCAGCAGCACGCGATTGCCCGGCGCCAGGCCCATCTCCGTGCGCAGCACGTGGGCGATGCGGTCGACCTGGCGCTGCAGCTCGGCATAGCTCCAGTCCAGGTGCGCGCCCAGCACGGCGCGGCGCGCGCCGCGGCCCTCGGCCACATGGCGGTCGAGCAGCTCGGCCACGCAGTTCAGGCGCGCCGGGTACTGCAGTTCAGGGAGATCGAAGAGGAAATCGGGCCATTCGCCGGCCGGCGGGAGATGGTCCCGCGCGAAGCTGTCGACGTAGGCCGAAGGGCTTAACTCTGCAGCGACCGAGCTTGCCAATGAGCTTGTCATGAAACGCTCCGGAGAAAAGAACGGTTCGGCGGATGCCGGAAGATACTTTAAACCTAAAGCATTTATGGGACAAGCAAAATTGTTTTTTTAGAAAAGGAATCCGCGTATGATCAATCGTGTTTCATAGCTCATTACCGCGAACCGAAAGGACAGCCGATGGCCCTGAAAGATGAAATCCAGGCGGCGCAGGACCGCCTCGCCGAAGCAATCTCCGCGCGCGACGCCCGCCGCGCGGCCTCCCTCTACACCGACGACGCACGCCTGATCCCGCAGGGGGCGCCCGCCTGCATCGGCCCCGACGCGATCGCCGCCTTCTTCGCGGGCGCCTTCGCCAACGGCATCGCCGGCGCGCGCTTCAGCACCGACGACGTCGACGGCGACGACGCCCGGGCGAGCGAAGTCGGCAGCTACGCGCTGTATGCGGGGGCGCCGGACGGCGAACCCGTGCTCGCCGGCGAGGGACGCTACCTGGTCGTCTGGCGCAAGGTCGACGGCAGCTGGCGCCTGCACCGCGACATGTTCAACACAGCCCAGGCTTAGAACTTCATCTCCAGCGTCGCCCGCACGCTGCGGTACACCGGATTCAGCGTGCGGCTGGTCTGGGTGCCCACGCCCGGGGTCGTGTAGCTGCTCTGGCTGAGCGTGTCCTGGGCCAGCAGGTTGGCGGTCGCCACGCGCAGCTGCAGCTTCGGATTGAATTTCCACAGCGCGTACAGGTCCAGGTCGCGCCGCACCGACTGGTAGCTGATCTGCCTGTCCGAGATGCGTACGAAGCCGCCGTTCTTGAAGACATAGCTGCCGCCGAGCGTCAGCGGACCGGTCCGGTAGTCGGCGCCCAAAGTGGCCGACAAGGGAGTCTGGCCGTCCAGGCGGTTGTCCGGGCCCGGCACCGAGTCCACCGTCGACCAGTTGCGCGACAGGCTGGCGCGCAGGTCGAGCTTGGTGGTGGTCGCCATCACGGCCTTCAGCGGGAACTTGGCTTCCAGTTCGAGGCCGTAGGTGCGGGCGTTGCCGTTGTTGGTCGGGGTCGAGACCCAGCGCGCGCCGTCGAACACGATCAGGTTGCGCGTGTAGTCGGTGATGCGGCGGCTCGACACGCTGGCGGACAGCAGCGCGCCCTCGGCCCAGTAGTGCTCGTAGGAGGCGTCGATGCCCAGCGCCAGCTCGGGCTTGAGGTGCGGGTTGCCGATCGAATCCGGTTCGGTCTGGCTGTTGTTGACCGAGGTGAAGCGGTGCGGGATGATCTGCTGCTGGCCCGGCGCCTTGTAGGTGCGGGTCACGGCCAGGCGCAGCTGGTCGCCCTTGGTGCCCGGCAGCTTGTACAGGGTCTGCGCCACCGGGCTCAGGACCGAGGAGCTGTTCTTCACCTCGGCGTAGGTATTGCCGGCGGTCGAGGTGCGGATGCCTTCCCAGCGCGCGCCCAGGTACACCGACCAGGCCGGGGTCACGTTCCACTCGTCCTGGGCATACACGGCCAGGCGCGAGACCGTCGATTCGTAGAACTCGTCGCCGCCCGGCAGCGAAACATCGGGGGCCGCGGCGTCGCGCTCCAGACGCGCATCGTCGCCGGTCTGGTAGCCGCCGTCCCAGCCGAAGGCCAGCGCATGGCCGTCGAAGCGGCCGCTCGTGTACTTGCCGGTCGACGTCAGGCCGCGCACGGCGGCATCGGACTTGATGAAGGCGCGCAGCGGGCCGGCCGCCGGATTGCCGCTGCCGAAGCGATAGGTCACGTTGCCGGCGCCGACGTACAGGCCGCTCAGCTTGGCGTCCAGCTTGCCGCCCGATTCGAACTTGTGCACCCAGTTCAGCTCTTCGCGGAACACGTGGTTATGGTTGGTCATGTCCTGGTCGAGCCGCGGATAGGCCGGCAGCGGTCCGAGCAGGGTCTCGACATTGCCCGCTTCGGACTGGCTGAAATTGGCCCAGTTGGCGAAGGTCTGCGAGGTCAGGGTATCGCCGTTGTCGAAGCTGTAGTTCAGGCGCGGCGTCATGTTCACGGCGCTGATCCTGGCGTCCTGCGGCGTTTCGCTGCGGCGCAGGCCGGTCATGAGGCCCTGGGGATCGACGAAGCTTTCGATCGTCTCGGGATCGTTGGTGAAGCGGTTCTGGAAGCCGTTCGCGGCGAAGGAATAGGACAGCTTGCCGAGCTTGTCGGACAGCTGCAGGCTGGCGGTCGGGCTGTTCATGGCGGCGCCGTGGCCATAGCCCAGCTTCAGCTCGCGCTGGGCGGCCTTCACGGCCTTCTTCAGCACGATGTTGACGGTGCCGGCGATCGACTGGGTCGAGAACTCGGCGCTGGCGGCGCGCAGCACCTCGATCCGCTCGATGACGTCCGGCGACAGCGAGCTGATGTCGAAACCCTGCGGCGCGCGCTCGCCGTTGATCAGGACCTGCGTATAGCCGCTGCCCAGGCCGCGCATGCGGATCTCGCCGCCGCGGCCGTTGCTGCTGATGGTCACGCCGGGCACGCGCTTGAGCACGTCCAGCACATTGGTGTCGCCGTATTTGACGATCTCGGCGTTGTTGACGACGATCTTGCTGGCGGTGTCGTCGCGGCGCGGATCGTAGGCCTCGGCGGCGCCCTTCACCTCGACCTGCTGGATCTTGCTGTCGGGCCCCTGCTGGGCATGGGCCGGATTGGCGGTGGCGGCCGCGACGGCGGCAGCGGCGAGGGTCAGGCGGAATGGATGCGTGGCGGCTGGCATGTCAATCTGTTCATGTTGAAATGGACGGCCATTCTCCATCAGAAGCAGCTCATTTTGTTGCTAGCGCGGTAATATTTTTGATATGCATGTACCAACAGAATATGCATGCATATAAAAATCGATGTCAAAATGCAACTCTCGCCCACTTGTCCGGGCTGGCCGTTATAATCGGACATCTTTTATTCGAGGTTTCACCGTGTCCGATCGCCTTAAAGTCCTGCCGCAATACCTGCTGCCCAAGCAGCGCCTGACGACCTTCGCCGGCCGCGTCGCCGGGGCCAAGGGCGGCACGATCACGACCCGCCTGATCCGCTGGTTCGTCGGCAAGTACGGCGTCAACATGGCCGAAGCCGAGAATGCGGACATCGCCAGCTACACCAGCTTCAACGACTTCTTCACCCGTCCGCTGAAGGCCGGCGTGCGGCCGCTGGCGGATGCCGCCTTCGTCTGCCCGGTGGATGGCGCGATCAGCCAGTTCGGCGCGATCGACGACCACCATATCCTGCAGGCCAAGGGCCACCGCTTCACCACCACCGAACTGGTGGGCGGCGACGCCGAACTGGCAAAGCAGTTCCAGCACGGCAGCTTCGCCAATCTGTATCTGTCGCCGAAGGATTACCACCGCCTGCACATGCCCTGCGACGGCAGGCTGACCCGCATGATCTACGTGCCGGGCGCCCTGTTCTCCGTGAACCCGACCACGGCGCGCGGCGTGCCCAACCTGTTCGCCCGCAACGAGCGCGTGGTCTGCGTGTTCGAATCCGAGCAGTACGGCCCCTTCGTGATGGTGCTGGTCGGCGCCACCATCGTCGGCAGCATGGCCACCGTGTGGCACGGCGTGGTCAACCCGAAGCGCCCGCAGAAGATCAGCGAGTGGCGCTACGACGACCAGAAGATCGTGCTGAAGAAGGGCGAAGAGATGGGACGCTTCCTGCTCGGCTCGACCATCGTGATGCTGTTCAAGGCGAAGACGATCGAGTTCAACCAGGACTGGGCGCCCGAGCGTTCGGTGCGCCTCGGCGAAAAGATGGGCGATTTTACCGGCGGCTGAACGCCGTCCCGGCGACGGCGGGGACGGCGGTCAAGCCTGCTGCCCCGCCCGCGCGCAGCACGCCTCTTCCAGCATGTCCAGGAAGGCCCGCGTCTTGGCCGGCATGAGTCGCCGGCCGGGAAAAACGGCCCAGCCGTGCGCCGACGGGAATTCCCACTCCGGCAGCACGCGCACCAGTTCCCCCTTCTGCACATAAGGCTGGACGAACAGCGTCGAACTGGCGGCGATGCCGGCGCCGCCGGCGGCAATGCGCGCCAGCAGCTCAGGCGAGTTCGCCGTCAGGCGCGCCCGCACCGCACGTTCCCAGCGCGTCTTGCCGCGCTCCAGCACCCAGGGGGTGGGGCCGCCGTTGCGGCTCAGGAGGCACAGCAGATCGTGCGCCGACAGGTCGTCCGGATGTTCGGGCAGGCCATGCTGCCCGATATAGGAAGGCGCGGCGTACAGCCCGAAGCGTTCCAGCGAGACCCGGCGCGCGTTGAGGCTCGAATCGTCCGGCAGGTCGCCCATGCGGATCGCGATGTCGAAACCCTCGGCCACCAGGTCGACCCGGCGCGGCGACAGGTCGAGTTCCAGCGTCACCGCCGGATAGCGCGCGGTAAAGCGGGCGATCAGGTCGGTCAGGTACAGGTTCGCGAAGTCGCCCGGCATCGAGATCCGCAATTTCCCGCTCGGCTTGGCCTGGCGGTGCTGGGCCAGCGCGCCGGCCGCCTCCACCTCCTCGGCCACCTTGCGCGCATGTTCGAGCAGGCTCTCGCCGAATTCGGTCAGCACCAGCCGGCGCGTGGTGCGCTGCAGGAGCCGTTCGCCGAGGCTGGCTTCGAGCAGCGCGATGCGGCGCGAGACGGTCGATTTCGGCAGGTTCAGGCGTTGCGCGGCCATGCTGAAGCTGCCCGACTCGACGATGCGGGCGAACAGCAGCATGTCGTTGGCTTCGATATCCATGGTCGCTCCTGATTGTTCCACTGGTTGAATAATGTTATCCATTCTAACGCCTTCCGCACGATAGATGGAACCATTAAAGTGTCTACATCGAAATACCAACCGACACGACAAACACCAAGGAGCCACCATGAACATCCTGCAGATCAATTCCAGCGTCCGCGGCGCCAATTCCGAATCGAACCGCGTGGCCGGCAACATCGTCGCCAGGCTGAGCGCCGCCAACCCGGGCGCCAGCGTCACCGTGCGCGACCTCGGCGCCAAGGCCCATCCGATCCTGGACGAAGCCGCCCTGGGCGCCCTGTTCACCCCGGCCGACCAGCGCACGCCCGAGCAGGCTGCCCGCGTGGCCCTGGACGACGCCCTGATCGCCGAAGTGCAGGCCGCCGACGTGGTCGTGATCGGCGCCCCGATGTACAACTTCGGCATGCCGATCCAGCTGAAAGCCTGGTTCGACGCGATCGCCCGCGCCGGCGTCACCTTCCGCTATACGGAATCCGGTCCGGAAGGCCTGCTGAAGGGCAAGAAGGTGTTCGTGGCCACTTCGCGCGGCGGCATCTATCCGGAAGACGCGGATCCGCAAGTGCCGCACATCCGCATGCTGCTGAACTTCCTGGGCATGACCGAATCCACCTTCGTCTACTCGAACGCGCAGGCGATGGGTCCGGAAGCAGCGGGCAAGGGCCAGGCCGAGGCCGACGCGGTCGTCGCCGCCATCGCCTGAAGCGCCGGCCCGACGCAGTAGCGCCATGCATTCGCCGCGGCCCAGGGCCGCGGTGTTACTTTACAAGGAGATCGACATGGAACAGCAATTGGCAGTAGAACGTGTTGAACGGAGCCGCCACATCGAACGCCTCATCGGCGGCCAGTTCGTGATGGATGGCGCCGGCGTCAAGATCAACCGCGTCCTGACCCAGCCGCTGCAGCGCCGTCTCGATCCCTTCCTGATGCTGGACGCCTTCGGCAGCGACAAGGCCGGCGACTACATCGCCGGCTTTCCGGAGCACCCGCACCGCGGCTTCGAGACCGTCACCTACATGCTGGCCGGACGCATGCGCCACCGCGACAGCGCCGGCAACGAAGGCCTGGTGAGCGATGGCGGCGTGCAGTGGATGACGGCGGGCCGCGGCGTGATCCACTCCGAGATGCCCGAGCAGAACGAGGGCCTGATGGAAGGCTTCCAGCTGTGGCTGAACCTGCCCGCCGGCGACAAGATGAGCGCACCCTGGTATCGCGACATCCCGAACGAGGAAGTGCCGCGCTTTGCGCTGCCTTCCGGCGCCGCAGTGCAGGTGATCGCCGGCAGTTCGCACGGCGTGGACGGCGCCGTGCAGCGCGAGGCGACGCAGCCGCTGTACCTGGACATCGACCTGCCCGCGGGCGAGACCTTCGAGCAGGCGCTGCCGGCCGGACATAATGCCTTCTTCTACGTCTACCGCGGCGAGGTCGTGGTCGACGGCAAGGCGGTGCCGCAGGCGCGCATGGCGATCCTCGACAATGCGAAGGAAGCCGACGGCGTGCGCATCAAGGCCAGCGTGGACAGCCGCCTGATCCTGCTCGCCGGCCGCCCGCTGAACGAGCCGATCGCCCAGTACGGCCCCTTCGTGATGAACACGAATGCCGAGGTCTTCCAGGCGGTCGAGGATTTTCGGGCGGGCCGGTTCGCTTGAGCGCTCTTCCGCTACACTAGCGGTATGCCGCTGATACCTGTAATTACTTCCCTGCTCGGGCGCGCCAGCCGCGCGCTCGGGCTGGAAACCATCGATGCCTTCCCGCCGGGCCACCGCTACGCGGACACCCGCTGGGACAAGGCCTATTTCGACATCCCCTCCGACTACAAGCCGGAGCGGATCGAGCAGGCCATGGCCGACGCCATCACGAACACGCCCAGCGTCTTCGCGTATATCGCGCATCCGACCCCGCGCATGCAGCGCGCCCTGCTGGCCGTGATCCACGCACGCCTGCGCCGCGGCGGCACGCCGCCGAACGAGCTCCTCGCGATGCTGGTCGACGCCTACGCCGGCCCGCGCACGCCCGAGGCCCTGCCCGGCCTGCGCGCGGCGATCGCCTCGACCGAAGGCTACGATCCGTCGATGCGGGTGGCCCACCTGGCGGCCTGGCTGGCCGACATGCCGGCCGCCTTCGACGTCATCGACGCCGCCGACATCATCGAATCCCGGCGGCCCTGACGCCGCCCGAAGCCGCGCCATTGCCCGGCACATAGCGCTCGCGCAGCCGCATGAAGGGCGTCTCGACCAGGCGGTACAGGAACCAGCCGGCCAGCACCGAGGCCGCCAGCGCCGCCGCGATCGTCAGCGGATGTTCCGGTCCGTAGCCCGCTGCGGCCAGTGGCCGTGCGACCAGGATCCCGACCTGCTTGTGCAGCAGGTAGATCGCGTAGGACCATTGCGCCAGCCTGGACGCGCCCGGCACCCGGATGCGGTGCAGCGGCGAGTCGGGCGCCAGCGCCGCCAGGATCAGCAGCGCACAGGCCAGCGCCAGCAGCGGATAGCCGAACACGGTGGTCGAGAAGCCGTAGTGGTCGACCAGGAAGCAGCGCAGCGCCAGCGCACCGGCCGCGAGACCCGCCGCCAGCAGCAGCCTGCCCTGCCCCATCAGGCGCGCCCAGGCGCCGCCATGGGTTTGCTTCAGCAGCGCCAGCGCCACCCCGGCCAACAGTTCGTCGAAGCGGCAGAAGCTGGAGTAATAAATGTATTTGTAATAGAAGTGCAGCCAGTTCGTCTCTTCCTGGCCATGCAGCCATAGTCCGGCGCGGATCGCCATCCCCGTCGAGAAGGCCAGCGCGAACACGGCCCAGGCCCAGCGGCGTCTGACGCCGCGCCTGCCCAGCGCCACCGCAAGCAGCGCGCAGGCCGGCAGCAGCATATAGAACTGCTCCTCGATGCACAGCGACCAGGCATGGGAAAAGGCAGTGCCCGGCTCGAGGCCGATATTCTGGGTGAAGCTCAGGTACTGCCACAGCGGCAGCATGGGCGTGCTGCCGCGGAATGCCGGCCACAGCGCATACAGGGCCAGAACGACATAGAAATTCGGCAACGTGCGCAGCAGGCGACGCGCGTAGAAGCGGCCCAGCGATAGGCCTTGGGGCCGGCGCAGCGCCTGGAAGATCTGGTTGCCGATCAGGTAGCCGGACAAGGCGAAAAACAGGTCGACGCCGGCCCAGCCGATCTCGCCGACCCAGCCGAAGCTGTCCGTGCCGCTGACGAACAGCACGTAATTGTGCAAGACCACCAGCGTCACGGCCAGCGCGCGCAGGGTATCGAGACCATGAACACGTGTTGATGCGCGCGGTGATGCGCGGACGGATGCGCTGCTCATGTGGGAGATCGTCGACGAAAACGCCGGATGATGCCACGTGGTCTCCCTCGTGCCAAGGTTTCCGATAAAATGCCCGCACCGATATTTCCTTGGAACACTACGCATGAGCGCCAACCCAAGCCAGCTGCACTTCAAATCCGTTAACTACACCGGCCAGGGACCAGGCCCGCGCGTCATCATCATGGGCGCGACCCACGGCAACGAGATCTGCGGCACCCAGGCCATTACCCGCGTGATGGCGGAACTCGACGCCGGACAGCTCCGCATCGTCAATGGCAGCGTGACCTTCGTGCCGATCGTGAATCCGCTGGCCTACGCCAAGAACACCCGCTCGGGCGACCGTAACCTGAACCGCGACCTGTCGCCGAAGGAAAACCCGCAAGACTTCGAAGACCGCGTCGCCAACTGGCTGTGCCCGCTGCTGGCCCAGCACGACGTGCTGCTCGACCTGCACTCCTTCAATGCCGCCCACGGCGAGCCCTTCGTGATGGTCGGCCCGCTGGACAACGAAGGCAGCCTGGAACCCTTCCGTCACATGCGCGCCGAACGCGCGCTGGCGCGCCGCCTGGGCGTACGCCGCTTCGTGACCGGCTGGATGGCGGCCTACGGCGGCGGCGTGCAGCGCCGCTCCCGCGGCAACGCGGCCGAGCTGGAAACCGTGCTGCGCTACGGCATGGGCACCACCGAATACATGCGCAGCACCGGCGGCTATGCGCTGACCCTGGAATGCGGCCAGCACCTCGACCCGCAGGCGCCGGAAGTGGCCTACCGCGCGATCATGAACACCCTGGCCCACCTGAAGCTGATCGACGCACCCGAACCGCAGCCGATTCCCTTCGAAGAGATGGAGGCGCTGCAGATGGTGGTGGTGCACGACAAGCTCGACGCCGGCGACAGCTTCACCCGCACCTGGGCCAGCTTCGACCCGGTGCAGGAAGGCGAGCAGATCGGCGTCCGCGCCGACGGCAGCCCGGTGACCGCCGAATTCTCGGGCCGCATCCTGTTCCCGGACGTGAACGCAAGCCCCAACCATGAGTGGTACTACCTGACCCGTCCCAACCCGCAGTTCGGCCGCGAATAAGGCTAGCCGCTCTTCGCCTGCGCCCGGTCGATGCGAATCAGGCGCAGGTTGCGCAGGTAGATCGCCACCCCCAGCCCCTGGCCGGCGACGAACACCGGGTCGCGCCGGTGCAGCGCGTACGCGAGCAGCACCAGCGCACCCAGGATGCTCAGGTACCAGAACGAGACCGGGATCACGCTGCGGCGCTGGCGTTCGCTGACTAGCCACTGGATCACGAAGCGGCCCATGAACAGGACCTGGCCGCCGAAACCGACCAGCAGCCACCAGCCATCTTCACCCATCGATCCTCTCCTTGATCTGCTGGCGCGACGGCGTGCGCCGCCATCGCAGGCGCCGCCAGGCCCGCCAGCGCAGCAGCCCGCGCAGCCGCGGCAGCATCAGCGCCATTTCCCACACGCCCCATACGAGGCTGACGCAGCCGATCAGGCGCTGCGCCGGCAGCACGGCCGGGATGCGGATATGCGTGCTCACCAGCAGCGCCGCCGCGACGCCGGCCAGCAGCAGGCCTGCCAGGAAGCCGCCCGGTCCCGAAGTGCGCCATCCCCAACGCGCCTGCATCGTCAAACCGAGCCAGGCGCCCAGCCAGCCGCCGAGCATGCCCCACAAGATGTCGACCGGCCAGTGCACGCCCACCATGATGCGCGACAGGCCCACCAGCGTGGCGAGCAGCAGGATCGTCGTGCGCAGCAACAACCCGCCAGCCACGCCCATGACCCAGATCCCGGCCAGCGCGAAGGCCGCCGCCGCGTGGCCGGAGGGGAAGGACACGTGGCGGAATGCCGGGCCGGCCTGGAAAAACTGGCCGGGCGCCAGCACTGCGAGCGGGCGCGGCATGTCGATGAACTGCTTGGTCACCTGGGTCCAGAGCCCGGCGAAGACGGCGGCGGCCAGCGCCGCCCAGAAGCAATGCGGCAGGCGCCGGATGCATGGCAGCACCAGGGCCAGCGCCACCGCGCCATCGCCCAGCATGGTGAGGTGCAGCCAGAACAACTGGCCGAGCGGATGACCCGCATGGTTCAGCGCCAGGAAGACGGGGCGGTTGGCGCCCGTCGCGAGGACCAGCGCCAGCAGCGCCAGCCCGGCGGCGGGCGGCAGCCAGACCCAGGGGGAGCGCAGCGGCGCCGGCATCGCCTCACTCCGGCAGGCGGGCCAGCACGATGCCGCCCTTGCGGTACAGCAGCTGGAACGGCCCCTGGGCAGCGAGTGCATCCAGCGCGTCGCTGCGGGTCAGGATCACCTGGCCCGGCCGTGGCGACGCCGTGGCCGGCGTGACGGCGCCGCGGTAGACCGAGAAGCTGGGCATGTTGATGCGCCAGCCGTGCACCTGCCAGCCGCCCCGGCGCGCCAGCAGCGCCGCCTCCTTGACCGGCCCCTGCTGCAGCTCGGCCAGCGCCGGCAGCAGCAGGCCGGTCAGTGCCAGCGAACACAGCAGTCCGACGGCGGCCAGGCGCCGCCACAGCGCTGCGCCACGCCACAGCGCCAATCCGAGCGCAGCCGCCAGCAGCGCCAGCACGCCGAGCTGCCAGGCGGTGCCGAACGCCTCGGTCCGGCCCAGGGCCTCGCGCATATAGGGATTGCGGATGCCCGGTGCGAACCGCTCCAGCAGCCGGGGCAGGGCCGCCACCAGCGCGAGGAAGAGCAGCGGCGGCGCGAAGGCCAGCAGCGTCGAGCGCAGTTCGCGGCGCCGCCGCGCCATCAGGACGAACAGCGGCGTCGCCCCGTACAGCAGGTAGTGCGGCAGCTTGGTGCCGGCCAGCGAAAAGAACACGAGAACGAACAGGAACCAGCACCAGAGGAAGCTGTCGAGCGGCGTGGCCTTCATGCGACGCAGGCCGGGCAGCGTGCGCAGGAACAGGCCGGTATACGGCAGCAGCAGGAGCAGCATGGCCGGCAGGTAGTACAGCAGGCTGCCGCCATGCCCCTGCAGCGGCGACAGGAAGCGCTCGACATTGTGGCGCAGGAAGAAGCCGGCCAGGAAGGCGTCGCCGCGGCGCCCGTATTCCAGCAGATACCAGGGCATGGACACCGCCAGCAGGATCGCCCAGCCGACAGGATCGCGCAGCGCGCGCCACCAGTCCGCCGCCCTGCCCCGCAGCGCAAAGAAGAGCAGGCTGGCTGCGCCGGGCACCAGCAGCGCCACCGGCCCCTTGGTCAGCAGGCCGAGCCCGATCCACAGGAAGGCGCGCCGCCGCAAGGCCGGGCGCGGCTCGACGGCGTAGCGGTAGATGTCGAACATGCTCAGCGCCAGGAACAGGTTGAGCAGCGCATCGGCGATCGCGCCGCGCCCGATGACCGTCAGGCCCGCGGTGCTGGCGGCGATGAAGGCCGCGGCATGGCCGGTGTCGCGGCCGAGGAAGCGGCGTGCGAAGGCGAGGATGGCCGCGATCCAGGCCGTTGCGGCCAGCGCCGACGGCAAGCGCAGCGCGAACTCGTCCAGACCCAGCAGCTGGACCGAAGCCGCCTGCAGCCAGTAGATCAGGATCGGCTTGTCGTAGCGCGGCTGGCCGTTCAGCCAGGTCGAGACATAGTCGCCGCGTTCGAGCATCTCGCGCGTGGCTTCGCCGAAGGCGCCCTCGTCGACGTCGAACAGGGGAATGCCGCCGAGCCGGAAGAACAGGCCGACGAACAGCGCGCCGAGCAGCGCCAGCGGCGCCATGAGCGGACGCAAACGCGGACGCAAACGCACAAGCGGCGCCGCCTGCGTGTCTGCCGGGGCCGGCAGCCGGGGCGGCGGGAACGAAGCACCCTGCCTGGCCGGACCGCCCTTCATGGCTGCCGTGCCGCGCCTGCGCGCGGGCCCTCGCCGCTGCGGGCATCGCTGCCGTCCGCGCCGAAGCCGCCCGGGTCGCCGAAGGTTTCGCGCACCAGGTAAGTACGGGCGGCGCCGACCTCGAAGTAGGTTCGCGCCAGCACTTCGGTGACGATGCCGGTGCAGACGAACTGCACGCCGATCACCACCAGCAGCACCGCCAGCAGCAGCAAGGGGCGGCTCGCGATGGGCTCGCCTTCCACCAGCTTCAGCCAGGCCAGCCAGGCCAGCGCCGCCATTCCGGCGAAGGCGCAGGCCAGGCCGATGCGTCCGAAGAAATGACCGGGGCTGGCGCGGAAGCGCACGAAGAAATACATCGAGAGCAGGTCGAGCAGGACCTTGAAGGTGCGCGACAGCCCGTACTTGGAGCGCCCGTGGATGCGCGGGAAGTGGCTGACCTCCTCTTCGCGGATGCGCTCGGGCGAGGTCACGGTCGCCATCCAGGTCGGGATGAAACGGTGCATCTCGCCGTACAGCCTGACTTCGCGCAGCACCGAGCTGCGGTAGACCTTCAGCGAACAGCCGTAATCGTGCAGGCGCACGCCGGTGACGGCGACGATCAGGCGGTTCGCCAGCCTCGAGGGCAGCTTGCGCAGCCAGAAGCTGTCCTTGCGCTCGCGGCGCCAGCCGACCAGCAGGTCGAGATCTTCGTCGAGCAGGCGGCGCACCATGCGCACGATGTCGTGCGGGTTGTTCTGCAGGTCGCCGTCCATGGTCGCGATCACGCTGCCGCGGGCAGCGTCGATGCCGGCCTGCATGGCGGCAGTCTGGCCGAAGTTGCGGCGCAGGATCACGGCCGCCAGGTGCCCGGGGCTGGCGGCCACGGCTTCGCGGATCCGATCGGCGGTGCGGTCCCGGCTGCCGTCGTCCACCAGGATCAGTTGCCAGGGCCAGGGACAGGCCGCCATCGCCGCCTGCACCTGGGTCGCCAGCGGCAGCACATTTTCTTCCTCGTCGTGCATCGGCACGACCAGGGACAGGCTATGCATGGCAGTCCCCATGGCGCTGGAACCACTCGACGAAGCGTCCGATGCCGGTGCGCAGCGGCGTGGCCGGGGTCCAGCCGATCGCCTGGCGCAGGGCGCGGGTGTCGGCGCAGGTGGCCGCCATGTCGGCCTGCGGCATCGGCCGCGCCAGCCGTTCGGCGCTGCGCCCGAGCGCATCCTCGAGAGCGTCGATGAAGGCCGACAGTTCCACCGGCTGCTGGTTGCCGACGTTATAGATCCGGAACGGCGCATGGCTGGCGGCCGGGTCCGGATGCGCCGGATCGAAGCCGGGGTCGGGCTCGGCCGGGCGCGCCGCCAGCCGCAGCACCGATTCGACCACATCGTCGACATAGGTGAAGTCGCGCAGCATGCGGCCGCCGTTGTAGACCTCGATGGGCAGGCCGGCGGCGATCGCGTTCGCGAACAGCATCGGCGCCATGTCGGGGCGGCCCCAGGGTCCGTAGACGGTGAAGAAGCGCAGGCCGGTGGTCGGCAGGCCGTACAGGTGGCTGTAGCTGTGCGCCAGCAGCTCGCCGCTGCGCTTGGTGGCGGCGTACACGCTGACCGGGTGGCCGGCCGGGTCGTGCTCGTCGAAGGGCAGGCGCCGGCTCGCGCCGTAGGTACTGGAACTGCTGGCGTAGAGGACGTGTCCGGCGCCGTGGCGGCGGCTGCACTCGAGCACGTTGGCCAGGCCCACCACATTGCTGGTCACGCATTCGATCGGCTGCGCAGAGGATTGCCGGACCCCGGTCCGGGCGGCCAGGTGAATGACCGTCTCGAAACGGTGGGCGCGGAACAGGCCCTCCAGGGCGCCGCCATCGGTGACGTCGACGCGGTGGAAGCGGAAGCCCGGCGCGTCGCCGATCTCGGCCAGGCGCCGCTCCTTCAGCCCGGATGCGGCAACCGGCGGGAAGCCGGGTCCGAGATGGTCGATGCCGACCACTTCATGCCCTTCGGCGAGCAGGCGCCGCGCCATGTGCATGCCGATGAAGCCGGCCACTCCCGTCAACAAGATCATCGATGTCCCCTGGTATGCGGATGGGGCGCTCCGGCCCCGGTTCGCCACCGAGTTTAGGCAGCCGGCACGGGCGCCATGCCGAACGGATCAAACGTGCGTCACCTCCCCTTCAGGAGCAAAGTTTTCAGGTCAATTGATCGGCGCGCGGCAGGGGGGCGCTTCGTGCGAAAATGGCGATGCCTGTCCAGGAACGACAACGATTACAATGAAGACTGAAGCAACGAGGGCGCGGCGCGCCCTGCGCCTGCTGGCGCTCGCCACCGGGCTGGCGGCCTGCGCCGGCGCATGGGGGATGGACGTGCGCGTCGCCGCGCAGGAAACCATCGCGCCGAAATGGGTGGCGCAACCCGAACGCGTCACCGGCATCTGCCCGGACGTCATGGCCGCGATCGAGCGCATCGAACCGCGCCTGCATTTCACCGGCTACCGCCGCAGCCGCTCGCTGCCTGGCATCGAAGCGGGGCTGGAATCGGGCAGCCTGGACGCCGCCTGCGGGCTGATCCCGACGCAACGGCGCCGCGCCATCGCGGTGCCGACCGGTAAGCCGGTGTACATGATCCGCCACCTGCTGGCGGCGCGCGCCGGCGACCCTGCCATGGTGCGCGACCTGCAGGACCTGGTGCGCCTGGGCGCGCTGGTCACCAGCCAGCGCGGTTCGGCGTTCACCGACCATCTGAAGGCGGCCGGCGTCAAGGTCGACGACGCCACCGACGACAACCGCGTGAACCTGAACAAGATCCTGGCCGGCCACGGGCGTTTCGCTTACGTGAACGAAATGGCGCTGCAGCATTACATCCGCAGCGAGCGCCTCGGATCGCGCTTGCGGGTGCTGCCGGCGGTGCTGGCTGCCGAGCCGTCCTATTTCTGGGTCAGCCGCAAGGCCGATCCCGCCCTCGCGGGCCTGCTCGGCGCCGCCATCGACAAGCTCAGTGCGAACGGCGAACTGGAGCGCATCCGCACGCGCTGGCTTGCCACGCGCTGAGCGGCGCGGCAGGACGCTTCAGGCCGGCGCGAGCAGCTTCAGGCCGACGATGCCGGCCACGATCAGCCCGATCGACAGCAGGCGCAGGGCGCCGGCCGGCTCGCCCAGCATCAGCATGCCGAACACGGCGGTGCCGACGGTGCCGATCCCGGTCCACACGGCGTAGGCGGTGCCGAGCGGCAGCGTGCGCAGCGCCAGGCCGAGCATGCCGACGCTGCCGGCCATGGTCGCCAGCGTGAACACGGATGGCCACAGGCGGCTGAACCCGGCCGTGTATTTCAGCCCCACGGCCCAGGCCACTTCCAGCAATCCGGCAATCACCAGATACGCCCAACTCATCGGCTTCTCCGCTCATCCATGCACAAAGGGCCGCAAGTATAGCACTCCCCGCTGCGCCCGATTTGTGACCCGCAGGCAAAAGCGGGACGGCCCCGGCAGGAATTCCGCGGCTGTCGTAAGATGGCGGCCGCCTTACTGAATTCCGAGTCAACAAGAACAGGAGTACTGATGACCACATTGTTTTCCCCTCTGAAAGTTGGCGCGCTGGAGCTGCCGAACCGCATCGTGATGGCGCCGCTGACCCGCTCGCGCGCCGGCGAAGCCCGCGTGCCGAACGCCATGATGGCCGAGTACTACGCGCAGCGCGCCTCGGCCGGCCTGATCCTGTCGGAAGCCACCTCGGTGACGCCGATGGGCGTGGGCTATGCCGACACCCCGGGCATCTGGTCCGACGAGCAGGTCGCAGGCTGGAAGCTGGTGACCGATGCCGTGCACAAGGCCGGCGGCCGCATCTTCCTGCAGCTGTGGCACGTCGGCCGCATCTCGGATCCGCTCTTCCTGAACGGCGACAAGCCGGTGGCGCCCTCGAGCATCAAGCCGGCCGGCCACGTCAGCCTGGTCCGTCCGATCAAGGAATACGAGACCCCGCGCGCGCTGGACCTGGAAGAGATCCCGGGCATCGTCGCCGCCTACCGCAAGGGCGCCGAGAACGCGAAGAAAGCCGGCTTCGACGGCGTCGAAGTCCATGGCGCGAATGGCTACCTGCTCGACCAGTTCCTGCAGGACAAGACCAACCAGCGCAAGGATGCCTACGGCGGCCCGATCGAAAACCGCGCCCGCCTGATGCTGGAAGTCACCGACGCCTGCATCGAGGTCTGGGGCGCCGACCGCGTCGGCATGCACCTGGCCCCGCGCCGCGACTCGCACGACATGGGCGATTCGACCCCTTCGGCAACCTTCGGCTACGTCGCCCGCGAGCTGGGCAAGCGCGGCATCGCCTTCATCTGCGCCCGCGAAGCGATCGGCGACGACCGCCTCGGCCCCGAACTGAAGAAAGCCTTCGGCGGCGTCTACATCGCCAACGAAAAGCTGACCCGTGAAAGCGCCGAGCAGCTGCTGAACAGCGGCGAAGCGGACGCGGTCGCCTGGGGCCAGTGGTTCATCGCCAACCCCGACCTGCCGGCGCGCCTGAAGCAGAACGCACCGCTGAATCCGGCGCGTCCTGAAAAGTTCTATGCACCGGGCCCGGAAGGCTATATCGACTATCCGGCGCTGCAGGCGAACGCCTGAGCCTTTCTGCCCTTCGATATATGCATGCATATATCGAAGGGTATTTACCTTCCCCGCCAGCCGTTCACGGCAGCAAAAAATCCCCTTTCCGGCTCGCATATCAGTACGATTAATGTTGCTGACATGCTATTCTTGCGCGATCCATTCTTCGTCAATCGCTGCAAGGACCACCCGTGAACACCTTTGCTCTTCGCCTGATGCCGCTCGCCATCGCCACCGCGCTGGCCTGCGCTCCCGCCACCCAAGCCGCTACCACGGCCGCCCGTGCCGAAAACGCCTTTCTGTCGCAGGCCGACGCCGTCGCACGCTCGGCGCGCGTGTCGAACGTCGACTACGTGCTGGACTTCACGCTGACGGGCAAGGAGAGCTTCGGCGGCGCCACGACCCTGAGCTTCGACCTGAACGATGCCTCGTCCCCGCTGACCGTCGACCTCGACAAGGCCAGCGTCAAGTCGGTCACCGTGAACGGCAAGAGCGTCACCCCGCAGTACAACGGCTGGTTCGTCACGCTGGCGGCGCAGGACCTGGTCAAGGGCCGCAACACCGTCACCATCGTCTACGAGCGCCCGCACAGCACCAACGGCGAAGGCCTGCACCGCATGGTCGACCCGGTCGACGGCCGCGTCTACACCTACTCGCACTTCGAGCCGGCCGCGGCCCATCAGATGTTCGCGGTGTTCGACCAGCCGGACCTGAAGGGCACCTACCAGGTCAACGTGAACGCGCCGGGCGACTGGGAAGTCATTTCGACCACGCGCGAAACGAAGGTCGCGGCGAATGGCGACGGCAAGCGCTGGACCTTCCCGAAGACCAGGAAGCTCAGCCCCTATAACTTCTCGATGCACGCCGGTCCCTACAAGAAGTGGGAAGACAACAGCGGCAAGTACCCGTTGCGCCTGTTCGCGCGCCAGTCGGTGGCGTCGCAGATCAAGCCGGCCGAGTGGTTCAAGTACACCAGGGAAGGCCTGGCCTTCTTCGACGACTACTTCGGCATCCCCTACCAGTTCGAGAAATACGACCAGATCCTGGTGCCGGACTTCCTGTACGGCGCGATGGAGAATGCCGGCGCGATCACCTTCGCCGAACGCGGCTTCATGTACAAGGCCGACATGACCTCCGAGCAGCGCGCGCGCCTGGCCTCGGTGATCATGCACGAGATGGCGCACCAGTGGTTCGGCGACCTGGTCACCATGAAGTGGTGGAACGGCCTGTGGCTGAACGAAAGCTTCGCTTCCTTCATGGGCACGCTGGCGACCGCCGAAGCGACCGAGTTCAAGGACGCCTGGCGCGCCTTCTATTCCGAGGGCAAGCAGGCCGCCTATGCGCAGGACCAGCGCTCGACCACCCACCCGATCGAGGTACCGGTGCCGTCGACCCAGAACGCCTTCGACAATATCGACGCGATCACCTATTCGAAGGGCGCGTCGACCCTGATGCAGCTGCGGCACCTGCTGGGCGCCGACGTATTCCGCAAAGGCGTCCACAACTACCTGGTGAAGTACCAGTACCGCAACGCCACCCTCGACGACTTCATCGGCAGCCTGGGCGAGGCCGCCGGCCGCGACCTGAAGGGCTGGACCAGGGAGTGGCTGTACCAGCCGGGCGTGAATACCATCGCCGCGAATTACAGCTGCAAGGGCGGGAAGATCGCCACCTTCAGCCTCGACCAGGGTGCGACGAAGCAGTTCCCGACCCTGCGCGAACAGCGCGTGCAGGTCGCCAGCTTCCGCCTGGACGGCAAAGAGCTCAAGCTCGACAAGAACGTGGCCGTCACCTACAAGGGCGCGAAGACCGCGGTGCCGGGCATGGTCGGCGCAGCCTGCCCGGACCTGGTGTACCCGAACTTCGGCGACTGGGGCTTCGTCAAGGTCCAGCTCGACAAGCGCTCCTTCGACACGGCGCGCGGCAGCCTGGCCAGCGTCGACGATCCCCTGCTGCGCGCCATGCTGTGGCAGAGCTTGTGGGATGGCGTGCGCGACGCCAAGCTGCCGCTCAACGAGTTCATCGCCACCGCCCTGAACAATGCGCCGCAGGAGAAGGATTACACCCTGCTGGGCGACGTGCTGGGCAAGGTCGGCGCCGCCAAACACTACCTGAGCGCCGGCGATCCGGACAGCGCCTACGCGCAGCAGGCCGGCCGCCAGCTCGAAGACATGGCCTGGAAGGCCGCTGTCGCCGCCAAGGGCAATGACGACTTCCAGCGCCGCTGGTTCGGCGCCTATGTCGGCCTGGCCAGCTCGCGCCCGGCCCTCGACCGCCTGGCCGCCCTGCTGGACGGCAAGCAGACCCTCGACGGCCTGAGCGTCAACCAGGACCTGCGCTGGACCATCATCGCGCGCCTGAACCGCTTCGACTACCCGGGCGCGGCAGAACTGGTGAAGGCCGAACAGGAACGCGACAAGTCGGACAGCGGCCAGGCCGCGGCGCTGGCGGCGACCGTCATCCGTCCGGACGCGGCAGTCAAGCGCGAGTGGCTGGGCACGATCCAGGACACCAGGACCAAGCTGCCCTTCTCGAAAGTGCGTACGGCAATGGGCAGCCTGTACCCGGCCGAGCAGAAAGCCCTGGCCGAACAGACCGCCGACCAGCGCCTGGCGAAGCTGCCGGAGCTGGACAAGAGCGCCGGTCCGGTCTACATGCGCGCCTACGGTCCGAGCATGCTCCCGGCCAGCTGCACCCCGGCCAGCGTCAAGCGCCTGCAGGCGGCCGGCGCGCAGATGAAGGATCTGTCGGCCGGCACCCGCCGCGCCCTGCTCGACACGCTCGAGGAAGACCAGCGCTGCGTGGCCATCAAGCAGGCGATGAGCGCGAAGTAAGCGGGCGCGAAGCATGAGCCACGGCGCCGGCGCGGCAGGTTTCCCCACCAGGAACCGGGCCGCGCTGGCGCTGATTCTTTTCATGCACATGGCGGCGCTGCTGGCCTGGATGCAGCAGCGGCGCGCACTTCCGCGCCTGCCGGAGACGTCGCACGTCGTCTCGATCCTGCTGCAGCCGCGCACTGTCCGGCCGCGGCGCCCTGCGGTCCCGCCGCCGTCCCCATCGCTTCCCCGCTCGCTGCCTTCGCGCGCCGCCGCGCCGCTGACCGCGCCTTTCCCGCCCCCGGCGCCGCCGGATGGCAAGCCGGCGCCGTCCGACGACAAGCCGGCGCCGCCGCCACAGCCGGCCGCGCCCGGCCTGGACAATGCCGGCGCGCCGGTCGACGTGCAGCAGGCCATTCGCGCGCAAAAGGAGGCCGGGGGCGGCTTCTCGCTCGGGTTGTCGAAACGCCAGGCCGGCCGCATCGACCGCGAACTGCGCAAGGGGAAATCCGGCATCCCCGACGAACCTGACACGCCCATGGGCCGCTTCCGGCGCGGCCTGGAAGCGGCCCACATCGACCGTTCGATGAGCGTGCGCGAAGACAGCTATACGGCGCCGGACGGCGTCGTCATCTACCGCAAGCGCATCGGCAACGCCACCATCTGCCGGCGCAGCGGCAGCGTCAATCCGCTCGGCATGCGCGGCATGCTGCTGTCCGGCGACGCGGGCGATGTGCCCTGCCCCAGGGGCGCGCAGTGGAAGGAAGACTGAAGCCCGCCGCCCACGGGCTCAACGCTTGCCTTCGGGCTTGTCGCCGCCGTTCGGCGCCGGCGGCGGCGTCCGCTCCGGCGCCCTGCACAGTTCCGCCACCCGTTCCCAGGCGCCCTCGGCCTGGCAGCCCAGCGGCGGATTGTCCTGCAGCAGCTTGCCCAGCTCGACCGGCTTCATCTGGTTGACGCTGACGCCCCGGTTCAGCCGGATGCACATGACGTCCTGCCAGGCGGCCTGGACGTTGCGGGGAATCGGGACCGGCCCGCGCAACCTGGCCGCGGCGGCCTCGCACTCCGCCACGGTGGCGAATTCGCCGCGCAGGTTGGCCTGGTCCAGCGTAACGTCCAGGCCCGACTGCAGATACAGCAACAAGATCATCGTGTACATCGTTCCCTCGCTGTGAACGGATGCTTGACCACGCAGCCGCCCTGTTGTTCCCCGGCGCACGCATGAGCTGCATCAGCCCGCCCCGGCCGTCCTTTTTTATCCTGAGTGCTCCGAACACCGACGAATGGACGCCATGCTCAAGCTGCTTTCCTGGAACATCCAGTCCGCCCGCGCCCCGGACGGCGGCGCCGACCTCGACGGCGTGCTCGCCTGCATCGAGCGCTTCGCGCCCGGCGCCGACCTACTCTGCCTGCAGGAAGTCGCCTGCGGCTTCCCGGCCCGCGACGGCAGTCCCGGCGGCGACCAGTTCGCCGGCCTCGCGCAGCGCCTGCCCGGCTGGCAGGCCGCGCGCGCCTATGCCGTGGACACGCTCGCGCCCGAGGGCGGCCGGCGCCGGCTGGGCAGCATGGCGTTCTCGCGCCATCCGATCGTGCAGGTGCTGCGCCACTCCCTGCCCTGGCCGGCGGACGCCGCGCCGAGCATGCCGCGCGTGGTCCTCGAACTCGCGCTGGACACGCCGCCGGGCCTGTTGCGCGTCCTGATCGTCCACCTCGAATATTTCTCCGAGCGCCAGCGCCTGGCCCAGATCGGCGCCTTGCGCGCGCTGCAGCGCGAAGCCTGGGGGCACGTGCGCCATCCGCGCGCCGATGCCGGCCCCGGCGGCGACCGCAACGCGCCCTTCGCGGCCCTGCCGCGGCCCGCGCCGGCGGTGCTGCTCGGCAACTTCAACATGCTGCCCGGCTCGGGGTCCCACCAGGCCCTACTGGAGCCCGCGTTCGACACAAGCCGCGACGAAGCCCCGCCCTGGCGCGACGCCTGGCAGCTCACGCACCCGACCGAAGCGCATGCGCCCACGGTCGGCCTGCGCGACCCGAGCGGCACGCCCTTCACCTTCGACTACGCCTTCGTCGGCGCCGACCTCGCGCCGCGCGTACGCGCACTCCATGTGGGCGGCCTGGCCTGCGGTTCAGTTCACCAGCCGCTGCTGCTCGAACTCGAATAGGCCGCTTGCCATTATCGCCAAGCGCTTCCTGGCGTGTCGCATGGACGGACGGTAGAATGGCTGGCCCAAGCACAAACACAAGGAAGGCACGATTTGAACTGGGATTATCCGCAAGCCTTCACGCTGCCGCGCGCGCCAGTGGCCGCCGACATCGATGGCCTGAACCACACCAACAACGCCGTCTACGTGCGCTGGTGCGAACAGGTCGGCTGGGCCCATTCCGAATCGCTCGGACTGGGGCTGGACGATTACCGGCGCCTGGACCGCGCGATGGCGATCCGGCGCGGCGAATACGATTACATCCTGCCGACCGTCGAGCACGAAGAACTGACCCTGGCCACCTGGCTGGTCGGCGGCGACGGCAAGCTGTCGATGGAGCGCCGCTTCCAGCTGGTGCGCAACAGCGACGGCGCCACCGTGCTGCGCGGGCGCTGGGATCTGGTCTGCATCGAGCTGGGAAGCGGACGGCCGCGCCGCATGCCCCAGGAATTCCTCGACGCCTACATGCCGGCGATCATACGGAGTCGATGATCCAGTCGGCCGGCTTGCCGCTGGCCTGGCGCGGCAGGCGGTCCCCGAAGCTGAGTGCGGCCGGCCGCTCGGGCGCGACCAAGCGTTCGGCGCACCAGTCCAGCAGCGCCGCGCGCAGCGCCGCCAGCTCGGCTTCGTCGACGCTCGCCGCCGGCACCACGAAGGCTTTCAGGCGCCGCCCCTCGTCCGGCCGCATCAGGCGCACCGCGGCATCCGCCACCCGCGGGTGCATGCGCAGCACCTCGGCCACGTAGGACGGGAACACGTTCACGCCGCCGACCTGCACCGCGCAATCGATGCGCCCGGCGGGCCGGAAGCGGCGCGCGTCTTCCCACTCCAGCCTGTCCTGCAGCGGGTAGCGCGCCGTCCCGCCATCGGGAAGCGTGCGCGCCAGCTCGTCCGGGACGCCGGGACGCGTCCAATACGGCAACAGCACGAACGGCGCGCCCGCTTCCTCGCGCCACCCGACCCCGGCCGTCTCCGAGCTGCCGAGCACCTGCAGCAGGCGCAGCCCGGCTTCGCCCAACTCGAGCGCCAGCGGATCCGGGCATGGCGCGGTCGAGCTGGTGCCGGCGATATCCGGGCCGAAGCGCGGGCCGAGGCGCGCGGCCTGCTCCCACCAGCCCGGATGGGCCACGATCAGGTCGCCGGGCCGCGCCGCACCCAGCAGGGTGTCGGGCGCCGCCGTGCGCAAATCCAGCACCTCGGCATCGAGCACGCGCGGCAGCAGCACCGTGAACAGGAAACCGTAGATGTGGTGGCCGGGCACCACGCTCAGGATGCGCTTTCGGCCCGGCAACAGGCGAGCGAGTTCCAGCGTTTCCTGCCACAGCAGCGCGAGCGCATGGGTGCAGCGCTTCGGGCTGCCCGAACTCCCGGAGGTGCGGAAGGTCAGCGCCGGCGCACCCGCCGCCGCCGCGGCCGCCGCCAGGCCCGCGCGCGCGGCGGCCACCCATTCGTCCAGGACCGGCCTGGCCAGCAGGCGGGCGTCAACGTCAACCCGCTCCAGCCGGAGGGCTTCGGCCAGCGCCGTGCCCATGCCGAGCAGCTCGAGCGAATCGGCGCCGAGATCGCGGACGAAGTCGAGCCCGTCCGGCCAGGGCAGCGCCGGCGCCGAACGTCCGGGCCGGGCCTGGGCCAGTTCGGCCGCCAGCACATCGCTGACGACGCGCCGCACGGCGCTGGCGTCGTTCCACCAGTCGGGTGTCGGAGCAGCGGAATTCTTCATCTCGTTCTCTTTATTTTCTTCATATGAAAGCGGTGTCCCGGATGGTGCAGGCGGGCGGCGCGGCTGTCAAATCCCGAGGCCGCTTGCGCCGATGTGACACAGTTGCACGATTGATTTGACAGGCGGTAAGCAGCATGTCACCATTCGTTTCTTAGCTGCAACAATCTTCACTTTTTATCGCGACCACGCCGCCCATGACCGCCGCCACCGACCTGACCTTTACCGCGCCCGGCCTGCATGGCCAGCTGGCGCAACTGAACCCCGAACAACTCGACCGCCTGGACTTCGGCGTGATCGGTTTCGATGCCGAGACCAATGTTCGTCAATACAACCAGACCGAATCCGAGGCTGCCGGCCTGACCGGCCCGCGCGTGCTGGGCCAGCCCCTGTTCACCAACGTCGCGCCCTGCCTGAACAACTTCATGGTGGCCCAGCGCTTCGAGGACGCCCAGGACGACGGCGCCGCTCTGGACGACACCATCGACTACGTGCTGACCCTGCGCATGCGCCCGGTGAAAGTGAAACTGCGCCTGCTGGCCGAACCGGGCAGCGCACAACGCTACGTGCTGGTGCAGCGCAAGCTGTGAACGGCGACGCCCACGCGCAGCTCGCGGCCGAGCACGAGGCGCTGATCCAGTTCCTGTACCTGGCCCCGGTAGGCCTGGTGCAGACCGGTATCGACGGCGAGATCGTGATGATCAATCCGATCTCGGCCCAGCTCCTGATGCCGCTCTCGCGTGACGGCACCCTCACCAACCTGTTCACCGCGCTGGAAGACGTGGCGCCGGAACTGCGCCGCCTGTGCACGACCTTCCCCCGCCCGAGCGGCATGGTCTGCGACGGCCTGCACATCCACCTGAACAGCGGCGCGCCCGGCAAGCGCATGCGCGTGCCGCACGTGCTGTCGCTCAGCCTCCTGAAGCTGGACGGCTCGCGCCTGATGGCGGTGCTGCAGGACGTCAGCGAACAGGTGCGCCGCGATCGCCAGCTGCGCCAGAGCGATGCCTGGCTGAACGCCCTGCTGACCAGCATCAGCGACTACGCGCTGGTGGGCCTGGACCGCCAGGGCCGGGTCAGCGACTGGAACGAAACCATCGGCCGCGTCACCGGCTTCACGCCCTCGGTGGTCGGACGGCCTTATTCGGTCTTCTATCCGGAGGATTCGAGCACGCCGGAGCGCGTGCACGACCGCCTGCGCGAAGCCGACGCGAATGGCTGGAGCCTGGAAGAAGGCCCGCGCCTGCGCGCCGACGGCAGCCAGTTCTGGGGCAGCGCCATGATTTCGCCGCTGCCGGACCGCGATCCGGACGCCTGCGACGACGGCGAACCGGCCTATTGCCTGGTCCTGCGCGACATCAGCGACAAGCGCGAGGCCATCGCCCAGCGCCGCAAATCCGTGTTCTGCGACGAACTGACCGGCGTCGCCAACCGCCGCGCCTTCTTCGAGGCGGCCGAACTGGAGCTGACGCGCAACCGCCGCACGCCGCGCCCGACCGCGCTGATCCTGTTCGACGCCGACCATTTCAAGCAGATCAACGACCGCTACGGCCACCCGGCCGGCGACTGCGTGCTGCGCCAGCTCGGCGCGGCGCTGTCGATGACCTTCCGCCAGGTCGACGTGGTGGCGCGCGTGGGCGGCGAGGAATTCGCCGTGCTGCTGCCCTCCTCGACGATGGACGGCGCCGCCGTCGTCGCCGAGCGCCTGCGCCAGCTGGTGGCAGGCCAGCCGGCGGTATGCGACGGCGTCGCGATCGCCTACACGGTCAGCGCCGGCATCGCCGCCATCGACGAGGGCGAACCCCTCGACCTCGACACCCTGATCAAGCGCGCCGACCGCGCCCTGTACGCCGCCAAGGCGAACGGGCGCAACCGGGTCGAGTGCTGGAACGGAGAACCGGATGCAGCCTGAGATGCAGATCGAAGCGGGCAAGGTCGACGCCTACGAAGCCCTGGTGCAGTTCCTGTACCGGGCCCCGATCGGCCTGGTCCAGGCGAGCCTGGACGGCACCGTCGACATGCTGAATCCGATGTCGTCCAGCCTCCTGATGCCGCTGGTGCGCGACGGCAGCATGGACAACCTGTTCACCGTGCTGGCCGGCGTGGCGCCGCAGCTGCGCGAGCTGACCGACAACTTCAGCGAAGCCTCGGGCGCGGTCTGCGAAGGCCTGCGCCTCCAATTGGGCGAGTCGGCCACGCCGGGTGCGCCGCAGTGGCTGTCGCTGTCGGTGCTGAAACTCGATCCGACCCGCCTGATGGCCGTGGTCACGGACGCCACGCACGAGGTCCAGCGCGAACAGGAAAGGCTGGCGCGGCGCCTGAAGACGGCGGCCCGCACCGACGCCCTGACCCGCATGCCGAACCGCGAAGCGCTGCTGGAACAGGCCCAGCAGATGCTGGGGCGCTTGCCGGGGCTCGCACCGAACAGCAGCGGCTTTGCCCTGCTGTTCATGAATTGCGACCGCTTCCGCCAGATCAACGACGCCCACGGCCAGGCCGTCGGCGACCGCCTGCTGGTGCAGATCGGCGAGCGCATCCGCGCCACCCTGCGCCCGCCGAGCGACCGCATCGATCCGAACGCCGCCACCGGCCAGCTGGCGGCCCGGGTCGGCGCCGACGAATTCGCGGTGCTGCTGGACGGCCTGCGCCGCCGCGAGGACGCCGAGCGCGTGGCGGCGCGCCTGCTGGAGGCGCTGGGACGAAGCTACCAGCTGCCGGGCGGCCAGGAGATCACCTGCAAGCTGTCGATGGGCCTGGTCTGGAGCGCGGATGCCAGTGACCTGGCGGGCGAAATGCTGCGCGACGCCAGCATCGCCATGGTCGAGGCCAAGCGCGCCGGCGGCGCCTATTGCACGGTGTTCGAGCCGGCCATGCGCGAACGCGCCGCGCGCCGCGCCGACACCGAAGCGGACCTGCGCCAGGCCCTGCTCGACGACCAGCTGTTCGTGGTCTACCAGCCGGTGGTCGGCCTGCGCCCGGACGGCGGCACCGACCTGTCGGCCGGGGTCGAGGCCCTGGTGCGCTGGCAGCATCCGCTGCGCGGCGTGGTGCCGCCTTTCGAATTCATCCAGGTGGCCGAGGAAACGGGCCTGATCGGCGCGCTCGGCGACTTCGTGCTGCGCCGCGCCTGCCGCGACTTCATGACCTGGCAGCGCGAACTCGGCCCGGCCGCGCCGCGCCTGCTGGCGGTGAACCTGTCGCGCGCCCAGCTGGGCCAGCCGAACTGGCCACAGACCGTGCGCGCGATCCTGGAGGACGCCGGCATGCATCCATCCCAGCTGCAGCTGGAAGTGACGGAAAGCCTGGCGGCCCAGGACCAGCAGGTGCAGGACCGCCTGCATGAATTGAAGGCGCTCGGCATCACGCTGGCGCTGGACGACTTCGGCACCGGCTATTCCTCGCTGTCGAGCCTGCACCAGCTGCCGGTCGACACGGTCAAGATCGACCGCTCCTTCGTCTGCCAGGCCGACACCAGCCACCACCACCGGGTGCTGATCGAAGCCACCGTGAAGGTCGCCCAGAGCCTGGGCATGAACACGGTGGCCGAGGGCATCGAGACCGAGGCCCAGGCCGCCGCCGTGCGCGACCAGCAGTGCGCCAAGGGCCAGGGCTACCTGTTCAGCCGGCCGCTGACCTCGCCGGCCTTGCTGGACTGGCTGCGCTCGTCGCTGGAGCAAGCGGCCTAGCGCATCGCGAGCGGACGGCGCCGGCGTGGCGCCGGGAAACCGGCGTCGAGCTGGGCCAGGTCTTCCTGGGTCAGCACCAGGTCCAGCGCGGCGCGGTTCTCGCGCACGTGCTGCGGGCGCACCGCCTTCGGAATCACCACCACCCCATCCTGGCGCAGCAGCCAGGCCAGCGCCACCTGGGCCGGCGTCACGCCATGGCGGCGCGCGACCGCGGCCAGTTGCGGATTGCCCAGCAGGCCGTGCTGCTCGTCCGGGTTCGATTCGAGCGGCGAATAGGCCATCACCGGCAGCCGCCGTTCGCGGCACCACGGCAGCAGCTCCCACTCGATGCCGCGCTGGCTCAGGTTGAACAGCACCTGGTCGGTGGCGATCAGTTCGCCGCCCGGCAGCGCGACCGCTTCCAGCATGTCGTCCAGATCGAAATTGCTGACGCCGAAGTCGCGGATCTTCCCCTGCTCGCGCAGGCGCATGAAGGCTTCGAGCGTCTCTGCCAGCGGCACATTGCCGCGCCAGTGCAGCAGGTAGAGGTCGATGCAGTCGGTCTTGAGGCGCCGCAGGCTGCGCTCGCAGGCGGCCTGCACGCCGCGGCGGTCGGCGTTGTGCGGATACACCTTGCTGACCAGGAACACGTCATCGCGGCGGCCGGCGATCGCCTCGCCCACGACTTCCTCGGCGCCGCCCTCGCCATACATCTCGGCCGTGTCGATCAGCGTCACCCCCAGCTCGAGCCCGAGGCGCAGGGCCGCCACCTCGTCGTGACGCGCGGCCGGGTCCTCGCCCATATTCCAGGTGCCCTGGCCGAGTACGGGAATCCGGTTCCCGGACGGCAACAGCAAAGCGTTCATGCTCCCTCCTTGTGCGTAAAAGCCGACGATAACCCAGGCGCGCCACTTGTGCGCGCTCAAGAGCGAGATTGAGGCAGACGTGCTTGCGCGGTAATCCAGCGAGCACACTGGATTGGTTAGCTGCTCCATGCCGCGCAACCATGACACTGACACGCCGCTCTTCCTTATTCCTGCTCGTCTTCATCCTGGCTGCCTGCACCGTCAAGGACGAGCATGCGGTGGCGGTCACGCCCCAGATCGTGCCGACCGAGCTGTTCGTCGCGCAGGACGGCCTCGACAGCAATCCCGGCACCCTCGCCGCACCGCTGCGCTCGCTGGCGCGGGCGGCCCAGCTGGTCACCCCCGGCACCACGGTGAACGTCCTGCCCGGCACCTACCAGGGCGGTTTCCGCACCGGCGTCAGCGGGCTCCCGAATGCGCGCATCGTGTTCCGCGCCACCGAACGCTGGCAGGCGCGCCTGGTGCCGCCGCCGCAGTCCGGCAGCGCCACGGCCTGGGACAACCGCGCCAGCCATGTCGACATCCAGGGCTTCGAGATCGACGGCGCCGCCCACATGGCCGGCCAGGCCTGGACCACCGGCATCCACAGCAGCGGCGCCTACAACCGCATCGCCCTCAACCACGTGCACCACATCGCGACCCTTCTTCCCTGCAGCAAGGGCGGCGCCGGGATCGCCGTCGACAGCGAAGGACATGGCAAGGGCGAGCGCATGCTGTCCATGGTGGTCGGCAACAGCGTGCACGAGGTCGGCGCGCCCGGTTGCCGCGAGGTGCAGGGCATCGACCTGGACACGCCGGGAACGGTACGCAACAACATCGTCTACCGCATTGCCGGAGCCGGTATCCGCCTGTGGCGGGGGGCCCGCAAGCTCGTGGTCCTCAACAACACGATCGCGGGCTCGGACACCGGCATCCTCGCCGCCGGCGGGGACCAGAACCATGTCGTCAACAACATCGTGTTCGACAACCGCCGCGGCGTGGCCGAACTGGGCCCAGCGGGCCGGCACAACAGCTACCGCCACAATCTGGTCTACGGGAACCGGGAAGGCGACTGGCGCCTGGCCGAAGGCATGCGCCACTCCGGCACCGTGGCCGCCGCGCCCGGCTTCATCGGCTATACGCGCAGCGGCGCACCGGATTTCCGCCTGGCGGCGAATTCAGCGGCCATCGGCAAGGGCCTCGAGCATGGCGCCGACGGGTCCGACTTTTACGGCAAGTTGCGGGACCAGCTCGACGCCATCGACCTCGGCGCCTGCCAGCACTGAGAGGGCGGCTGGGTTTCTACAGGATGTCCTTGACCAGGTCCGATGGCCGGCACAGGCGTACGCCCTTCGGCGTGATCACGAAGGGACGGTTGATCAGCACCGGGTGGGCGACCATGGCGTCGAGCAGGGCGTCGTCGGCGGCGCCATCGAGGCCGAGCTCGCCGTACACGGCTTCCTTGCTGCGCACGGCATCGCGTACGCTCAAGCCAGCTCGTGCGATCATCTCCCGCAACTGCTCGCGCGCCGGCGGGTGCGCGAGGTAGTCGATCACTTCCGGCTCATGGCCCGCCTCGCGGATCAGGCCGAGCGTGGTGCGCGAAGTGCCGCAGCGCGGATTGTGAAAAATCTTGATGTCCATCGTTAAATTCCTCCTCACCACGATGTGAGTATTGTTGCTTGGGCAAGGCATGATACCGACGGCGCTACAACGCTTCCAGCTTTTTCGCTTGTCCGGCGTTTTTTCCCGCTATAGAATCCCCGCTTTAATTTCCGGGGCGCAATGGAAGAAGCCCGGCTGAAAGAGATACGATGCACGAACCCTTGCAAGAACACCTGATGCGTCCGGCGGCGCTGCCAAGCTGGGGCCAGCGCACCGCCCTGCGCCTGCTGAACATGATCGGCTGGAAGCTGTACTTCAAGAACCTGCCCGGCCCGCACGGCATCGCCGTGGTCTATCCGCACACCTCGAACAAGGACTTCTTCGTCGGCCTGCTGGCGAAATGGGCGGTTGGCCTGCACTTCCGCTGGCTGGCCAAGGATTCCCTGTTCCGCGGCCCGATGGGCGTGGTGATGCGCTACTGGGGCGGCGTCGCGGTCGACCGCAGCGCCCCGCAGGGCGCGATCCGGCGCCTGGCCGAGAACATGCTGGCCTCGCAATGGTTCTGGCTGGCGATCACGCCGGAAGGCACGCGCGGCTACCGCCCCTACTGGAAGAGCGGCTTCTACCGCATCGCGATGGCGGCCCAGGTGCCGGTGCTGCTGGTCGCGCTCGACTACGGCAAGAAGGTCGTCGACGTCACCAAGACCATCATGCTGACCGGCGACGAAGCCGCCGACATGGCGGCGATCGCCAAGGCCTATGAAGGCGTGCAGGCGATGTATCCGAGGGATGCGGCCCCGATCCGCCTGGCCGAGCCGGGTTCAGAAGAAGCCCGCAAGCAGGCATAAGCCCGCGGCGCCAATCGTCGCGCCCGCCATCCGGCGCGAGCCTTCTTCCAGCCTCACCAGCATTCCCGCTCCCATCAGCAGCGCGCTGGACGCCAGGAAGCCGGCGCCGCTGGCCGTCCCCGCCAGTTCCTGGCCGTGCGCGAGCCCGTGCAGGAAGCCGCACAGCCCGGCCAAAGCCACCGCCAGCTGCGGCGGCATGCGCAGCGCGGCCGCCGCCAGCACGCCGAGCAGCAGTACCGTGGCCGCGATCGAGGTTTCCAGCGCCGGCAGCAGGCCCTGCGCCAGCATCCCGGCGCAGGAGGCGCCCAGGGCCATCAGCACCAGGAACACCGGCGGCAAGACCATGCCATGGCGCTGGCGCCGGCTCCACAGTCCCACCGCCAGCAGCGCCAGCAGGTGATCGAGACCCGTCAGGGGGTGCAGCAGGCCGGCCGCCAGGCCGCTCTCGCCATGCCCCGGATGGGCGGCCGCCGGCAGCGCCAGCACCAGGCCGGCCAGGCCGGCCGCGGCTGCGTATCGCATCGTGTGTTTCATTTTCGCTCTCCTTGTTGATCCAGCAGGCCCTGCTCATGGATGAACGCGACCACCTCGTCGACGCCCTCGCCGGTGCGCAGGTTGGTAAAGACGAAGGGCCGCTTGCCGCGTTGCTGCCTGGCGTCGCGCGCCATCACGTCCAGGTTCGCGCCCACGTGCGGCGCCAGGTCGGTCTTGTTGATGATCAGGAGGTCCGAGCGGGTGATGCCGGGACCGCCCTTGCGCGGGATCTTCTCGCCGCCGGCCACGTCGATCACGTACAGGGTCAGGTCCGACAGCTCGGGGCTGAAGGTGGCGGCCAGGTTGTCGCCGCCCGACTCGACCAGCACCAGCTCGAGCGCCGGGAACTCGGCCTGCAGGCGCGCGATCGCCTCCAGGTTGATCGAGGCGTCCTCGCGGATCGCCGTGTGCGGACAGCCGCCCGTCTCCACGCCCATCAGCCGCTCGGGCGGCAGGGCGTCGGCGCGCAGCAGGATCTCCATGTCCTCGCGCGTGTAGATGTCGTTGGTGATCACGGCCATGTCGTAGCGCTCGCGCATGCGCCGGCACAGCATCTCGCACAGCGCGGTCTTGCCGGAGCCGACCGGCCCGCCGATGCCGACCCGCAGCGGATTGCCATTCTGATTGTGTTCCATCGTTTCCTTTCTCATGAACGGTACAGCCGTCCATGCTGCACCTCGTGCCGCATCGACAGCATGGAGAGCCCGGGGGCCCAGTTCGACAGCGCGCCGTCGTCGAGGGTGCGCGCGGTGCGCGCCGCCGCCTCGATCTCGGGCCGCAGCGACAGCAGCAGGCGCTGGCCCGCCACCTGGCCCAGCGGCACCGACTTCACGCACACCAACACCTGGTTCTCGGCCCAGGAAAACAGCAGCGCCAGCAGCGCTTCCTCGTGCGGGATGTCGAGGGCGTCGACGGCGCAGGCGAAGGCCGCCGGCAGCGACACTTCCTCGCCCAGCGCCGCCACCTCGGCCACGCCCAGCTCGGCCAGCAGGCGGGTCAGCGAATAGCCCATCTGCACGGTCTCGGCGCGGAACTCGGCGGTATCGCGCGAGGCCAGGAAGCAGTCGCTCCACAGGCGCAGCGCGGCCTGGTCGCGCGCGGCGAAGGCCTGCAGCAGGCGCCAGAACAGCGGCGCGTCCCATTGCGCCATGACCTCGTGCAGGCAGCGCACGATCCAGGCGCGGCCGCTTACGGCGTCGTGCACCATCCCGTCCTCGAGCGCCGCTTCGAGTCCCTGCGAATAGCTGTAGCCGCCGATCGGCAGCGCCGGGCTGGCGAACTGCAGCAGGTGCAGCAGGCTGGCCGCGTTCATGCGCCTTCCGCGCCCGCGGCCATGGCGACGCTGTCGGGCCGGTGGATCTTCTGGCGCACCGGCACCGGCGCCAGCAGGCTGGTCGCGGGATGCTCGTGTCCGTGCGCGTGGCCGTGGCCGCCGGCATACGCGCCCGGCTCCGGCTCGAACTTCGCCAGTTCCTCGTCGACCTGCGCGCCCAGCCCCAGCACCATCTCCTTCAGCACCGGGTCGACCCGGATGCGGATCCAGCCCGGGCCGACCTGGGCTTGCGTGTGACGGTTGCCGAGGTGGTAGGCGCAGCGCGCCAGCATGGTGGCGTCGACGCAGCGCACCAGGTAGGTCGGCTCGGGGGCGGCGAGCACCCGCACCACGCGGCCGCCCTCCCCGGTCAGCAGGTCGCCGTCGCGCAGAACCGTGCCGCGCGCCAGGAACAGCGCGACCTCTTCGCCGGACGCAAGGCGGGCGCGCTGGCGGCAGCGCTCGCGCTGGTCCCAGGACAACACCATCAAATCGTGAATGGCGTCGGCGCGGGAAATTTTCGTATGCAGGGACAGCATGGTCGCTCCTTCGTCAGAATAAAAAATAGCGCTGCGCCAGCGGCAGCACCGCCGCCGGTTCGCAGACCAGCAGGCGGCCGTCCGCCCGCACTTCATAGGTTTCCGGATCCACCTCCATGTGCGGCGTGGCGCCGTTGTGGATCATGTCGCGCTTGCGCAGGCCGCGCGTGCCGCCGATCGGGATCACCGTCTTCGCCAGGCCCAGCTGCTGCCGGATGCCGGCATCGAAGGCGGCCTGCGAAACGAAGGTGAAGGATTTCTTCAAGCCGCCGCCGAACGAGCCGAACATCGGCCGCCAGTGCACCGGCTGCGGGGTCGGGATCGAGGCGTTCGGGTCGCCCATCAGGCCGGCCGCGATCATGCCGCCCTTGAGCACCATCGAGGGCTTGGCGCCGAAGAAGGCCGGGCGCCACAGCACCAGGTCGGCGATCTTGCCGGTTTCGATCGAGCCCACCGCGTGCGCGATGCCGTGCGTGATGGCCGGGTTGATCGTGTACTTGGCGACGTAGCGCTTGACCCGCGCGTTGTCGCTGCGTTCGGAGTCGCCCGCCAGCGGCCCGCGCTGCGCCTTCATCTTGTGCGCGGTCTGCCAGGTGCGCAGGATGGTCTCGCCGACCCTTCCCATGGCCTGCGAATCCGAGGACATCATCGAGATCGCGCCGAGGTCGTGCAGGATGTCCTCGGCGGCGATGGTCTCGCGCCGGATCCGCGATTCGGCGAAGGCGACGTCCTCGGCGATGGCCGGATCGAGATGGTGGCAGACCATCAGCATGTCGAGGTGCTCGTCGAGCGTGTTGACGGTGTACGGACGGGTCGGATTGGTCGAGGACGGCAGCACGTTGGCGTGGCCGACCGCGGCGATGATGTCGGGCGCATGGCCGCCGCCCGCGCCTTCGGTGTGGAAGGTGTGGATGGTACGGTCCTTGAAGGCCGCCAGGGTCGACTCCAGGAAGCCGGCCTCGTTCAGGGTGTCCGAATGCAGCGCCACCTGCACGTCCATGCGCTCGGCCACGTCGAGGCAGTTGTCGATCGCGGCCGGGGTGCTGCCCCAGTCCTCGTGCAGCTTGAGGCCCACGGCGCCGGCCTCGATCTGCTCCTCGAGCGGGCGTGGCCGGCTGACGTTGCCCTTGCCGAAGAAGCCGAGGTTCATCGGGAAGGCGTCGGCCGCCATCAGCATCGAATGGATGTGCCAGGCGCCCGGCGTGCAGGTGGTGGCCGCGGTGCCGACCGCCGGCCCGGTGCCGCCACCCAGCATGGTGGTGATGCCCGAGGCCAGCGCCTCCTCGATCTGCTGCGGGCAGATGAAGTGGATGTGGGTATCGACCCCGCCGGCCGTGACGATCATGCCTTCGCCGGCGATGATCTCGGTGGCGCCGCCGATCGGCAGGTCCACGCCCGGCTGGATGTCGGGATTGCCGGCCTTGCCGATGCCGGCGATCAGCCCGTCCCGGATGCCGATGTCGGCCTTGACGATGCCCCAGTGGTCGACGATCACGGCGTTGGTGATCACGGTGTCCATGACCTGCTCGCGCGGCAGCTGCGACTGGCCCATGCCGTCGCGGATCACCTTGCCGCCGCCGAACTTGACCTCTTCGCCGTAGACCGCGAAATCGCGCTCGATCTCGATCACGAGGCCGGTGTCGGCGAGGCGGATGCGGTCGCCCGTGGTCGGACCGTACATGTCGGCATAGGCCTGGCGCGAGATGCTGCTCATGCGGATGCCTCCTGCGTCGGCGGCGCGCCGTCAAGCGAGCCATTGACGCGCCCCTGGAAGCCGACCACCACACGCGCCCCGGCCAGTTCGACCAGTTCGACCGTGCGGCGCTGGCCCGGCTCGAAGCGCACCGCGGTGCCGGCTGCGATGTTCAGGCGCATGCCGCGCGTGGCCTCGCGTTCGAACTGCAGGGCGTCGTTGACTTCATGGAAATGGTAGTGCGAGCCGACCTGGATCGGGCGGTCGCCCGCGTTCGCCACCGTCAGCGTGAGGGTGCGGCGGCCGGCGTTCAGCGCGAGCTCGCCGCTTTCCAACAGATATTCGCCCGGGATCACGGTTCGTCCTTTCGTCATGGGATCGGGTGGTGGACGGTCACCAGCTTGCTGCCGTCCGGGAAAGTGGCTTCGACCTGGATTTCCGGGATCATCTCCGGCACGCCTTCCATGACGTCGGCGCGCGACAGGATCGTCGCGCCCTCGTCCATCAGCTCGGCCACGCTGCGGCCGTCGCGGGCGCCTTCCATGATGGCAGCCGTGATCAGGGCCACGGCCTCCGGGTAGTTCAGCTTCAGCCCGCGCGCCCGGCGGCGCTCGGCCAGCAGGGCGGCGGTGAAGATCAGCAGCTTGTCCTTCTCTCGTGGGCTCAGGTCCATGGTCTCTTTCTCAGGCGTCCTTCAGGTGTTCCAGATGCGCGGCACGCTGGCGTCCATGCCCAGCAAGTGCGGACGCACCGCCTGCCACACGCGCAGCATGGCGGCGCGCGCGGCTTCGGTATCGATGCCCAGGTGGCGCGCCACGAAGACCGACTTCACCTGGCTCAGCGCAAGGTCCGGGTCGGCGGCGCGCAGGCGCGCCAGGACCGCCGCCGGCAGCGGCCTGCCGACCGCCAGCAGGGTCGCGCACACGCTCTTTCCCTGCAGTCCGAGCGGGCTCTCCAGCCCCGCGGCGTCGAGCAGGCCCTGCTCGTGCCAGACCAGGCGTCCGCCCTGGCGGATGCGGGTGCGCTGGCGGACCTGGCCGCGCAGGAAGCGCTCGCCCATCGCGCGCCGGCCGAAGCACAGGATCTCGCTGCCGATATAGGGGGTGCCGGCGCCCAGTTCGACCTCGTGCTCGAGATCGACGCAGGCGCCGTCGTAGAAGATGGTTTCCTGCGGCATCCATTCGAGCGCGGCGCCCTCGCCGGCCTGCAGCCGCACTGCCTGGCTGGAGCGGCGGCCGTTCGCGCGGTACCACTTGGCGGCGCCCGGCGAGGTCGCGAAGACCTGGCCGCCGGCACCGATGCGCATCCCGATCTCGAGGCAATCGCCGCCCACCACGCCGCCCGGCGGGTGCACGACGATCACCTGGCAGGCGCGCGGTCCTTCCGGATACAGGGCTTTCTGCACGCGCAGCGGGCCGCGATGGGCGCGCCGCACCATCCGGGTGACGCCGGCGTCGGCATCGAAAGCGAAATCGAGGTGCAGGCTGGCGCGCCAGGGCGGCGCGGGCGGCGGATCGATGTGGGAGTGGTCAGGGTGGCAGTCGGGCATGCCAACAGGGTTAGCAGGATGCGTGCCAGACTGTCATTGGCCGAATGCCGGCTTGCGGATGCACGTTTTACGCACCCGCACAGGGATTTGCACCAATTCGGTGCGGAAAGAGTCAGCGCTGCTGCTTGCGCGCGCGCCGTGCGGCGACGGCGGCCCGGACGCGGTCCAGGCCACGCTTCCAGAGCGTCAGCTCGATGAACATGGCCGAGATCAGCGTCATCCACGCCAGGCCGACATCGAGGCCGGACTGCATGCCGATGGCGTACAGCGCCGCCGCGGACGCCAACAGGACCAGGGCAAGTCGACTCGTCATGCTTCGCTCCAGGAAGTGTTCATGCGCCCCATACTGCCACAAGCGCCTCAGACTGACCAGGATTCGTCGCCGGTGGACAGGGTATTCCAGGCATTCGCCGTGCTCAGGAAGACCTGCCCGCTGAGACGCTCCAGCAGCTTCGACTGCTTCAGCCGGTCCATCACCGGCCCCTTCACCTCGGCCAGGTGCAGGCGCACGCCGCGCCGGACCACTTCACCGTTCAGCTCCAGCAGGCCGAACAGGGCCGAGGTGTCGATCGCATTCACGGCCGACAGCACCAGCACCAGCTCGCGCGTGCCGGGATGCAGGTCCAGCTCTTCCTCGACGCGGGCGTTGACCGCCTCGATGTTCCCGAAGAACAGGCCGGCGTCGACGCGCAGCAGCAGCACGCCGCTGCGGGTCTCGGCCTGGTAGCGTTCGACATTGCGGAAGTGTTCGGTGCCGGCGATGCGGCCCAGCACCGCGATGTGCGGCCGGCTCTCGCGCCAGATCATCGCCCCCAGCGACAGCAGCAGGCCGACCACCACGCCAGCCTCGACCCCGAGCAGCAGCACGCCCCCTAGAGTGGCCAGCAGCGCCAGCGCGTCGGCGCGGTCGTAGCGCCAGGCGGTACGCAGGGTCGCGGATTCCAGCATGCCGAGTACGGCGACGATGATGGTGGCGGCCAGCACCGGCAGCGGCAGCAGCGCCAGCCAGCCGGTCGGCAGCACCAGCGCCGCGCCCAGCAGCGCCGCCGCGACCACCGCGGCCAGCGGGGTGTTGGCGCCGGCCGCGAAGTTGACGGCCGAACGCGACAGGCTGCCGGTGACGGGAAAGCCGCCGCTCAGGAAACTGCCGACGTTGGCCGCGCCGAGGCCGACCAGCTCTGCATTGGTGTGCAGCTTTTCTCCTTTGCGCGCGGCCAGCGCCTGGGCCCCGGACATCGAGATCAGGAAGCACATGAAGCCGATCAGGAGGGCCGGCTGGAACAGCTGCTGCCAGTGCGCGCCGGAAGCCGCCAGGTTCAGGCGCGGCAACCCGGCCGGCACCCGGCCGATCACCTGCACGCCCATCCGGTCCAGGCCGAGCGCGGCGACCGCAGCGATCGAGCCGGCCACCAGCAGCATCGGCGCCAGGCGTGCGCCGATGTCGGCGGCGCCGGGCGCGAGGCCGCAGCGCTGCAGCAAGCGGGCGCCGTAGCGGCGCGCCAGCAACAGCAGGGCCAGCGCGCCCAGGCCGAGCGCGGCGCTGGGCCGGTGCCAGTGCGGCAGGCGCGCGCCCAGCAGGACGCCGAGCTGCCCATGGGCGATCAGGATCGAGGAACCGATGGTGAAGCCGTTCATCACCGGGCGCGAGAAGAAGTTGGCGAGAAAGCCCACCCGCAGCAGGCCACAGGCCAGCAGCACCAGCCCGGCCAGCAGGGCCAGCTGGCCCGCCAGCGCCCCGTACAGCGCGCTGCCCGGCGCCGCCATCGGCGCCAGCACGGACGCCGTCATCAGGGAGATGATCGCCATCGGCCCGACCGACTGGGTGCTGCTGGTGCCGAACACGGCGTACAGCAGCGGCGGCACGATGCTGGCGTAGATCCCGGTCACCGGCGGCAGCCCGGCCACCAGCGCATAGGCCATGCCCTGCGGGATCATCATCATGGCGACCACCGCGCCCGCACCCAGGTCCCCCGCCAGCCAGCCGCGGCGGTAGTCCTTCAACCAGGCCAGCATCTATTGCATCGCCAGTTCGACGCAGTTGCGCCCTGCCCGCTTGGCGCGCGCCATCGCGGCGTCGACGCGCTGGACCAGGGAGTCCGCGCTCTCCTGCTCGCCGAGCTGGGCCACGCCGAGGCTGACGGTGACATGGTCGCAACCGGGAACGGCGGTCTGCTCGACCGCATGGCGGATCTTCTCGGCCATCTTGAGGCCCTCGATCGCGCTGGTGTGGGGCGCAATGACGTGGAATTCCTCGCCGCCCGAACGCACCAGCACGTCGCTCGACCGCATCACCGCGCGCACGCAGTCGGCCACGGTGCGCAGCGCAACATCGCCCACCGGGTGGCCGTAGCCGTCGTTGATGGCCTTGAAGCGGTCGATGTCGAAGGACAGCAGGGCCAGCGGCGTGCGGTAGCGGCGGGCGCGCCGGACTTCGCGTTCCAGCAGCTCTTCGCCGTGGCGGCGGTTGGCGACCCCGGTCAGGGCATCCATGGTCGACACATAGGTCAGGCGCGCCAGCAGCTGTTCGCTCTCCAGGTTCATGTCGCTCATGCGCAGGCCCAGCACGGCCATGGCGGCGCAGTCGCGCAGCGTGTCGAAGGCTTCCGGCGCCAGCGGGGCGGCGCTGTCCAGCAGCAGCGACAGCGCGCCGCGCGGGGCGCCCGGACCGTCGGCCGGCAGCGGAATGCCCAGCGCCTGCGCCACGCCGTGCGCGCGCAGGCCCTCGGCCAGCGCCGGCTCGCCGGCCTGCTCGAGCGTGTCGAGGATCGCCAGCTCGCCGGTGGCGGCGGCCAGCAGGCCGGGGAAGGCATGGCGCAGCGGCGCCTGCAGCAGGCGCTCGCTGCGCTGCAGCAGCGTACCCAGGCGCAGGCCGACGGCCGGGCCGCGGCCCTGTTCCGCATCGAGCTGCAGGTCGGCGTCGCCGGCCAGGCGGAACACGGCGGCATGCAGCACGCCCGGCCACGCCAGGAAGGCCTGGCTCAGGCGTTCGGCCAGGCCCTGTTCCTCATCGGTATCGTCGAGCGCCGCCTGGACCCGGGTCCGCAGCGCCAGCAGCGCACGCAGTGCGTCCGCATCGGCGGCGGGGGCGCAGCCGGACGGCGACGCCAGGCAGCGCCGCACGGCGTCCTGCAGGCGCGCCGGCTCGATCGGAGTGATCGCGTAGGCGGCCGGTCCGAAGGCATGCAGCAGCGGCAGCCAGCGCGCATTGGCGAAGGGGCACAGCAACAGGACCGGTGCGCCGGCGCGGCGCGCCAGCAGCCCGCCCAGCGCCTGCAGGTCGATGCCCGGCTCGAAGCGTTCGAGGTCGATCACCAGCAGATCGGGCGCCGACCCGGCCATCAGGGCGGCGGCGGCATCGGCGCTGTCGGCCAGGTCGAGGCGCGCGAACAGCGGGCCGCAAGCCTGGTCGAAGCCGGCGCGCCGCTGCGCCATCGGGCTGACATACATACCTTGCTGCGACATCCTGTGCTCCTCAGACTCTGTTACAGGATCAAGTTTGCCATAAAGCACCTAGCGCGCCTAGCAAATGCGGCGCTGTGTGTGGAAGCGCACGGTAGCGAAGGCCGGGCGGCGGGAATACTGCTGGATCACGTACCGAATGCACAAGGAGATCGGCATGGCAAACCAGGACGATGTAGCGAACAAGCAGAAGGCGATCCAGAACCGCCAGGACCAGCATGACGCCAGCATGCAGAAAGGCGATCAGGGCAGCAGCGGCGGCGCCGCGCAGACCGGTGTCCAGCAGCCGTCCGGCGACTTCCCGGCCCAGCACCTGGCCAAGCCCGGTCTCGAAGCCCAGATGGAACTGAAGCCGAAGTTCATGGCCGAGCAGTACAAGGGCAGCGGCAAGCTGGCCGGCCAGGTCGCGATCGTCACCGGCGGCGACTCCGGCATCGGCCGAGCGGTCGCGATCCTGTTCGCGCGCGAAGGCGCCGACGTCGCCATCCTGTACCTGAACGAACACGAGGACGCCGCCGAGACCCAGCGCTATATCGAAGCGGAGGGCCAGCAGTGCGTGACGGTGGCCGGCGACGTCAAGGACATGGAATTCTGCCAGCAGGCCGTGGACCAGATCGTCGCCAGGTTCGGCCGCCTGGACGTCCTGGTCAACAACGCTGCCTTCCAGGAGCATGCCGAATCGCTGCTCGACCTGACGGAAGACCGCTTCGACGAGACCATGAAGACGAATATCTACGGTTACTTCCACATGGCCAAGGCCTGCCTGCCCTACATGAAGCGCGGCGCCGCGATCGTGAACACCGGCTCGGTGACCGGCCTGAAGGGCTCGAAGAAGCTGCTCGACTATTCGACCACCAAGGGCGCGATCCATGCCTTCACGATGTCGCTGGCCGCCAACCTGCTCGACAAGGGCATCCGCGTGAACTGCGTGGCCCCCGGACCGGTGTGGACCCCGCTGAACCCGGCCGACCAGTCGCCGGAAGACATCACCAAGTTCGGCCAGCAGACCACCTTCGGCCGCCCGGCCCAGCCGGAAGAGCTGTCGCCGGCCTATGTGTACCTGGCGTCGAGCGTGTGCTCGGGTTATGTCACCGGCGTGGTGCTGCCGATTACCGGTTCGGTCGGGGAATAACTCACTCAAGGAGAACTGACATGGCGAGGAGCATGTGGAAGGGGGCGATCAGTTTCGGGCTGGTCCATATTCCCGTCGAACTGTACCCGGCAACGAGCGAACACAGCCTGGACCTGCACATGCTCGACCGCCGTGACTTCGCGCCGATCGGCTTCAAGCGCTACAACAAGAACACCGGCAAGGAAGTCTCCTGGGACGACATCATCAAGGGCTACGAATACGCCGATGACGAATACGTGGTGCTGTCCGACGAGGACCTGCGCCGCGCGAATCCGGAAGCCACCCAGACCATCGACATCCTGGCCTTCGTCGATGCCCAGCAGGTGCCGCTGATCTACTACGAGCAGCCCTACTACCTCGCGCCCGGCAAGGGCGGCGACAAGGTCTACGCGCTGCTGCGCGAGACCCTGCGCGACGTCGGCAAGATCGGCATCGCCAACGTCGTCATCCGCGTCAAGCAGCACCTGGCGGCACTGGTGTGCGTGGGCGATACCATCGTCCTGATCACCCTGCGCTACCCGGACGAGATCCGCCCCACCGACGAACTGAAGATCCCCGACGAGAATTCGAAGGCGGCCCAGGTGACACCGAAGGAACTGCAGATGGCCAGGGCGCTGGTCGAAGGCATGAGCGAGCGCTGGAAGCCGCAGCAGTATCACGACACCTACCGCGAGGACGTGATGGCGATGGTGAAGAAGAAGATCGCGGCCAAGCAGACCAAGACCATCACCATGCCGGAGCCGGAGGAGGAGGACAAGCCGAAGAAATCGAACGTCATCGACCTGGTCTCGCTGCTGCAGGCCAGCCTGGGCAAGAAGGCGCCCGCGCACGCGGACGGCGACGACGACGACGACGATCCACCGCCGCGCAAGTCGCGCAAGCCGTCGGGCGACAAAGACGAGGACGCCGGCGACGCGCCGCCGCCGCGCGCGCGCAAGACGGCATCGCAGGACACCGTGCGGGCGCGCGCCACCGCGGCGAAGAAGCCGGCGGCCAGGAAGACGGCGACTGCCGCCGCCAAACCGGCCGCCAAGAAGGCCGTCGCCAAATCCGCCACCGCGGCCAAGGCGCCGGCCAAGCGCAGGAAGGCGGCCTGAGTGGACCTCGATACGCTGATCGACTTCCTGCAATGGCCAGCAATGGCGGTTACCCTCGGCGCCGCCTTCCTGGTCGGCGCCCGCCATGCGCGGCGCCGCATCTTCGGCTTCTACACCTTCATCCTGTCGAACATCCTCTGGATCGTCTGGGGCGTGCATGACGAGGCCTGGGCGCTGATTGCGCTCCAGGCCGGCCTGCTGGCGATGAACCTGCGGGGGATCGTGCGGAACCACAAGGAGGCGCAGGCGGAAGCCCGCGACGAGGCGACCGCGTAGCGTGGGCACCCCGTGCCCACGCGGAGGTCACCGTTTGAATCCCAGCGCCTTCATCGCCTTGCTCAGCGTGGTCGCGCTGTCCGCATAGTCCTCCCACGGCGTATTCCCGATCGCCAGCCGCTCCCCCACCGTCCGCACCGTCCAGTGCGCGCCGGAACTCAGGTCCGCCAGCTCCTCCCAGCGCACCGGCACCGAAATCCCCAGCCCCGGCCGCGTACGCGCCGACCAGGCCGTGACCGTGGTGGCGCCGCGGCCGTTGCGCAGGTAGTCGATGAAGATGCGGCCGACCCGGTTCTTGGCGCCGCTCTTGTCCGAGAAGCGGTCCGGCAGGGTCTTGGCCAGATGGGTCACGATGGCGTGCGAGAAGTCCTTCACCGTATCCCAGTCGAGCTTGGGCTTGATCGGCACGACGATATGCAGGCCCTTGCCGCCGCTGGTCTTCAGGAAGGGGTTCAGGCCCAGCTCCTGCAGGAAGGCGCGCACCACCTGGGCCGCTTCCTGCACCATCGCGAACGAGATTCCCTCGCCCGGGTCGAGGTCGAACACGAAGCGGTCGGGGGTCTCGTAGCGCTTCTCGACCGCGTTCTGGCTGTGGATCTCGACCACGTTCCACTGGGCGCAGGACAGGAGGCCTTCGACGCTGTCGATGCGGGTCATGCGCGGGTGGTCCGGATCGAGGGCCTGGTCGAGCTGGCCGACGCCCGGCATCTTGCGTATGTCGGCGACGTGCTTCTGGAAGAACAGCTCGCCGCCGACGCCCTCGGGCGCGCGCACCAGCGACACCGGGCGGCCTTTCAGGTGCGCCATCATCAGTTCGCCGACCAGCGCATAGTATTCGACCAGTTCGAGCTTGGTGACGCCGCTTTCCTTGTCCATCACGCGCTCGCCGTGCGTGACTTTGAAAGTCGCGGGCAATCCGCTGCCGCCCGATGCCGGCTCCGCCTTCGCGGCCTTGGTGCCGGCGCGCTTGCGCGGCGCCGGCGTCGCCTTCGCAGCCTGTTCCTCGCTCTTCATGCTTGCGCGCTCCTGCCCATTCTCCTGAACGTGCTTGGCCTGCTCGCGCACCACGCTCCTGGCCGGCTTGTCCTTGCGCAGGCCCTGGAACACGGGGTGGCGGATCGAATCGGTCGCGGTCCATTCCGAGAAGCTGACCTCGGCCACCAGGGTCGGCTTGACCCAGTGGTTGCCGCGACCGGGCACGGCGCGCGCCGGGAACGGGTTCTCGTCGCTCTCGATGGCTTCCAGCGTCTCGCGCATGTGGCGCAGCGACGCGCCGTTGAAGCCGCTGCCGCAGTTGCCGGCGTAGCGCAGCACGCCCTTCTCATCGTAGTAGCCGAGCAGCAGCGAGCCGATGCCGGTGCGCGCGCCGTGCGGATCGGTATACCCGCCGATCACGAATTCCTGGCGCATCCCGCACTTCAGCTTGATCCATTCCGGCGAGCGGCGCGTCACGTAGCGCGAGTCGCGGCGCTTGCCGATCACGCCTTCGAGGCCGATCTGGCAGGCCGCCACCACCAGCTGGCTCGGGTCGGTGCCGAATTCGGCCGAGAAGCGCACGGTGTCGGACGGCTTTGCGGCCAGCACTTCCTGCAGCAGCGGGCGCCGCTGGTCGAGCCGCACGTCCCGCAGGTCATGACCTTTGAAGTAAGGCATGTCGAAGATGAAGTAGACGATCTGGGCGCGGTTGGAACCGTCGAAGGCCAGCTGCAGCAGGTTGAAGTTCGGCTTGCCGTTCTCGTCGTGGACCACGATCTCGCCGTCGTACCAGCCATCCGGCAGCTTCATGCGCTTGATTTCCTGCTGCAGCGGGCGCAGTTTGTCGGTCCAGTCGTTGCCGTTGCGGGTGATCAGGCGGATGTCCTTGCCCTTGTCGGCGACGCGGGTCAGCATGCGGTAGCCATCGAACTTGATCTCGAAGATCCATTCTTCCGGACGTTCCGGCGGGCCGTCGACCAGGGTCGCCAGTTCGGCGTTGAGGGTCTCTGGCAGCTCGGCCTTGACGGCGCCCTCGGGCATGGCGCCGCGTCTGGCCGGCTTCGCTGCCGTCTTCGTTGCCGCCTTGGCGGCCGGCTTCTTCGCCGGCCTGGCCTCCGCCTTCAGCTCGGCCAACTTGGCCCGCGCCGCCTCCCGGTCTTCGGGCGCGCCCGGCATCGGCAAATCCTTGACGCTGTCCGGCATCTCGTCGATGACCGAGAATTCCGAGGCCGGGCGCGCGTACTCGTCGTTTTCCTTGATCAGCAGCCAGTGCTCCTGGCGGTCCTCGGCGCGCTGGCGCAGGCGCACCAGCACCCAGCGTCCGTGCATCTTGTGGCCGTGGATCTCGAACTTGATCTCGCCCTTGGCATAGCCCTTGGCCGGGTCGCCGACCGGCTCCCAGGTCCCCTTGTCCCAGACGATGACCTTGCCCGCGCCGTACTGGTGCGGCGGGATCGTGCCTTCGAAGTCGGAGTAGGAGATCGGATGGTCCTCGACGTGCACGGCCATGCGCTTGTCATGGTTGTCGAAGCTGGGGCCTTTCGGCACCGCCCAGCTCTTCATGGTGCCGTCGATTTCGAGACGGAAATCGTAGTGCAGCCTGGTCGCCCAGTGTTTCTGGATCACGAAGGTGAGCGCGCCCTTGCTGGCGTCGCCCCCTTCCGCGGGTTCCGACGTGATCGAAAAATTCCGCTTGGCCTTGTATTCCTTGAGTGCGTCCGGCATGGCATCACCTGTACATCAGCAGCAATGTTGCCAATGTACCGCGCCAGCGCGGACGCGACTGTACGGCAGATAACGCTTGTTTTCGGCTTACTTTCGCTCGGCAGCGCTCTGGTCGCGTGCCGCGCGGAACTCCGAATCCCTGGACCAGTTCGGCCAGGCATTCGAATCCGCCAGCTCGCGGCCGACCGCGTACAGGATTCCGAGGTCGCGCGCCATGCCCTCGAAGGTCCACTCCGGACGCCATTCGTCGGATGGCTGGTGGTAGTTTTCCTTGACGTAGCGCTCGGCTTCCTGCTTGCCCACAGCGATGCCGCCCTGCTCCCAGTGCTCGCCCGAACCGAAGGAAATCGCCGGCACGCCGCGCTTGGCGAAGGAGAAATGGTCGGAACGGAAGAAGTGGCCCGCTTCCGGCTTCGGATCCGGCGAATAGCTCAGCTTTGCCATCCTGGCCTTGCTGACCAGGCGGTCCAGCAATTCCAGCCTGGCGCTGCCGGAGATCGTGAAGTCCTTCGCCTTGCCGTGCGGGTCGAGGGCGTCCATGTTGATCACGCCGACCGTCTTCGCCAGCGGATAGACCGGGTTGCCTGCATAGTATTCCGAGCCCAGCAGGCCCTTTTCCTCGGCGGTCACGGCCAGGAACACCACGCTCCGTTGCGGCGCCGGCGCGGCCGCGTAGACGCGCGCCAGCTCCAGCAGGGCCGCGATGCCGGTCGCGTTGTCGACCGCGCCGTTATAGATCTTGTCGCCCTTGGCATCCGGCAGGCCGATGCCGAGATGATCCCAGTGGCCGCTGTAGACCACGTACTGGTCCGGATGCCGGCTGCCCTCGCGCACGGCGATCACGTTCTTCGAGGTGATCACCTGGGCGTCGACGGCATATTTACCGGACATCGAGACACCGGTCAGCTCGACCGGCTTGAAGTTGCGCGATTGCGCCGATTTCTTCAGCTTGTCGAAATCCAGGCCGGCGCGTTTGAACAGGTCGACGGCGATATCGCGCTGGATCCAGGCCTCGACCGGCGCATGGGCTTCGAGCGGGTTCTTGCGCACCACGTCGTACATGACGTTGGTGTTGGAATTCTTCACGGTCGCCCAGCCGTAGGAAGCCGGCGCGCTCTCGTGCACGATCAGGGTGCCGAGTGCGCCGCGGCGGGCCAGTTCCTCGAACTTATAGGTCCAGCGGCCATAATAGGTCATGGCCTTGCCGCCGAACTCGCCTTTGCCGGTCTCGAAGTCCGGGTCGTTGATCAGGACCACGGCCAGCTTGCCCTTCAGGTCCTGGCCCTTGAAGTCGTCCCATTTGCGCTCCGGCGCGGTGACGCCATAGCCGACGAAGACCAGCGGCGCATCCCTGAATTCCACGCCCTTCGCGCCGGTCATCGCCGCGCGCACGGCGATCTGCTCGCCCTGCGTCAGCGTTTCCTCCTTGCCGCCGCCCTTCACCGACACCTCGACCGGGCCCTTGATCTCGAAGCGGCCCAGCGGCACGTCCTGGGTCCAGCCGCGCTTGCCGTCGACCAGGTCGCCGCCCGGCTTCAGGCCGGCCGCTTCGAACTGGTTGATCAGGTAGGCCACGGTCTTGGCCTCGCCCGGCGTGTTCGGGCCGCGGCCTTCGAACTCGTCGGAAGCGAGCACCTTCACGTCATGCGACAGGTGGGAGGGCTCGATCTGCACGGCCTGGGTTGCGGGCACGGCGGGCTTGACCGGCTGGGCGGCGTTGGCCGCGGCGGTCAGGGCAGCCAGCACGGCCGCGGAAAGGATGGTGGTAGTGGTCTTCACGGTCTCTGGCTTATTGGTAATTTATTGGCGAATTTATTGGCGAATAGAAATGCTGAATGAGTATCCTTGGAATAATTTCCAATGTCAAACAGGCATCAATCGTGCGCCTGGCATATAGTTGGGTTTTTGCCCGTCCCATCAGAGAGGTCTCGTGAAACCGTCCGCCGTGCTCATCCCCGCTTCCCTCTTCCTGTCCCTGGCGCTGGCCCTGCCCGCCTCGGCGCAAACCGCAGCGCAGACCGCGGCGACGGCGCAGCCGGCAGCCGCCGGCGATCCGGTCGCCAGCCTGGTCGGCCAGCTCGACCTCGAGCGCTACAAGGAGACCATCCGCGGCCTGGCCCGCTTCGGCGACCGCCGCCAGGGCACCGAACGCAACCGCAAGGCGATCGACTGGATCGAGGCCCAGCTCAAATCCTTCGGCTGCGCCACCGAACGGATTCGCTACGACTACGCGCCGCCGGCCCCGCGGCCGAAAGGCGCTCCCCGGCCGGCCGGCACCGGCGGCGGCCGCGGCGGTCCGTCCGGCCAGGGCGGCAGCACCCTGTTCGGCACCCGCGCGCCCACCAGCGTCAACGAGGACCCGCTGGCCCAGCCCGACGAGCGCCTGCGGCGCCTGAATGCCGAACAGCCGGATCCGAAAGGCGGCCCGCGCGAAGAGGTCTATTGCACCAAGGTCGGGAGCAGCCATCCCGACGAGATGTACATCTTGTCCGCCCACATGGATGGCATGGGCTACGGCGAGGCGGCCAATGACGACGCCTCCGGCACCGCGCTGGTGATGGAACTGGCGCGGATCCTGAACGCGCCCGGCGTGAGGACCGAGCGCAGCATCCGCTTCGCGCTGTGGAACAACGAAGAGACCGGCCTGAACGGCGCCGCAGCCTATGTCGCCCAGCGCAACGGCCTGCAGGGGATCGAGTCGCCGAAGGGGTCGGGCCGCTATCCGGAGCCGCGCTGGCTGGGCATGGTCCAGCACGACATGATGATGTTCGACCACGGCATGCCGGTCGCGCACCTCGATGCGAACGGCAAGACGGTAACGGCGCCGCCGCCCGAACAGCGCCGCGAGGCCGACGTCAACATCGAGTTCCAGGCGAATTCGCGCCAGGCCGAGGGCGCCCAGAAGCTGGCCTGGGCCTTCCGCGCGGCCAACGACAAATACGCTTCCGATTACCCGGCCTCGGTCGGCCCGCACATGACCAACACGGACTCGACCCCGTTCATGGACCTGGTGCCCGCGATTTCGCTGCGCGAGAACGAGCGCGGCCAGCAGATCGGCGCCGGCTGGAACCCGCACTGGCACCAGCCGACCGACCTGGTGTCGACCTTCAGCGACAAGGACTACCTGCTGGGCCTGAACGCCGCCCAGACCACGCTGGCGGCAATCGCGCAGCTGGCGGGAGCAAAATTTCAGAAGTGAAATCTAATTGTAAATAAATGTAAAGGCGCGTCAACTGGCCGTCGGGTGGCGGCGTTGAAGGACCAGTAGCACCGGGACCACCCCACCATTTCAACAACGACCTGAAGGAAACATCGCCATGAGCAAAATCGTCGCCACCCTGATCGCCGGTCTGTTCGCCACTTCCGCATTCGCCGCCCAGTCGACCGCCACGCCGGCCACCGCGCCGACGAGCCATGCCGCCAAAGCCGATGTCAAAGCCGACAAGGACGTCACCAAGGCCGAAGCCAAGGAAGCCAAGACCGCCGCCAAGGCCGATGCCAAAGTAGAGAAGAAAGCAGCCGAAGCCAATTCGGACGTCGCGGTCGCCAAGGCCGACGCCGCCAAGACCAAGGCAAAAGCACACAAGAAGGCCGCAAAGGCCAAAGCGGATGCAGCCGCCGACAAGGCCGCCGCTCACGCAGACCAGAAGGCCGACGCGGCAGCAGCACACTAAGCCCAGCGGCTCAAGCCCCACCATCTCGAAAGACAGGCTCCGGCCTGTCTTTTTTTATGTAGTGGGCGGTCGAGTAACCTGCTGCGCGTTGCATTTTCGTCCTGCGATGCTCGCCGTACCGTAAGTACGGCTGCGCTTCTCAGACGAAACTGCGGCCGCTCGCGACGGTTTCTCGATCCGCCGATACAATGGTGGTCCTCTGTCTGTTCTTTCGACCGCCATGCACAAGATTGTCTTTCTCGACCGCGATAGCCTGATCGCCAACATCCGTCCGCCCGCCTTCGAGCACACCTGGCAGGATTATCCGGCCACGGCGCCGCACGAGGTCGTCGAGCGCCTGCGCGGCGCGACGGTTGCGATCACCAACAAGGTGCCGCTGCGCGCGGCCGAGATCGCGCAATTGCCGGACCTGAAGCTGGTGGCCGTGGCCGCGACCGGCACCGACAACGTCGACCTCGCCACCTGCCGCGAGCGCGGCATCGCGGTCTGCAATATCCGGAATTATTCGGTGGTGTCGGTGCCGGAGCACTGCTTCGCGCTGATGCTGGCGGTGCGCCGCAACCTGATGGCCTATGCGCAAGATGTCGCCGCCGGACGCTGGGAGCAGTCGACCCGCTTCTGCCTGCTCGACCACCCGATCGCCGACCTGGCCGGCAGCCGCCTCGGCATCGTCGGCTACGGCGCGCTGGGCCGGCGCGTGGCGCAGATCGGACGCGCCTTCGGGATGGAGATCGCGGTCGCCTCGCGCTCGCCGCTGCCGGACGCCGACGTCGTGCAACTGCCGCTGCCCGAGCTGCTGGCGACGTCCGACGTGATCACCCTGCACCTGCCGCTGAGCGCCCAGACCCGCCACATGATCGGCGCCGCCGAACTGGCGTCGATGAAGAAGAACGCGATCCTGATCAACACCGCGCGCGGCGGCCTGGTCGACGAAGCGGCGCTGGCCGACGCGCTGACGAAGGGCGTGATCGCCGGCGCCGGCTTCGACGTGCTGAGCAAGGAGCCGCCGGCGCCCGACAATCCGCTCCTGAATCTGAATCTGCCGAATTTCGTGCTGACGCCGCACGTGGCCTGGGCCAGCGGCGGCGCGATGCAGACGCTGGCCGACATGCTGGTCGAGAACATCGACGGCTGGGCCGCCGGGGCGCCGCAGAACCTCGTATGACGCAATGACGCAATCCACTGCCATCACGCCGTCGGCCATCGTCCAGCTGGTCGATACCTTCTATGCCCGGGTCCGAGAGGATGCCGTGCTGGGTCCCGTGTTCGAAGAGCGGCTGGCCGGCCACTGGCACGAGCACATGCCGCGCATGTATGCGTTCTGGACCAAGGTCCTGCTGGATACCGGGGAGTTCCAGGGCAATGTCTTCGGCAAGCACATGGCCTTGAGCGGCATCGGGCGGGAACACTTCGTCCACTGGCTCACCCTGTTCAGGATGACCGCGATCGAGGTGTTCGGGCTGGAAGGCGCCGCGCCGGCGATCCTGGTGGCGAACCGCATCGCCAGCAGCCTGCAGCTGGGCTTTTTCGGCGATATCCAGGTCCAGGTCTGATCAGTCCAGCCGCGCAATCCGCAGGAGATTCGTCGTGCCCGACGCGCCGAAAGGCATGCCGGCGGCGATGACGATGCTCTGCCCCGCCCGCGCCAGTCCCTCGCGGCGCGCCGTGGCGCAGGCGAAGTCGGTCATCTCGGAGACGTCGGCGACGTCGTGGGTCAGCACCGCATGCACGCCCCACACCAGCGCCATCGCGCGCGCGGTGGCGAGCTTCGGCGTCATGCCGATGATGGGCGCCTGCGGCCGTTCGCGCGCCAGCCGCAGGGCCGAGTGGCCGGAGCTGGTGTAGGCGACGGTGGCCGCCACCTCGAGCAGCTCGGCGACATTGCGCGTCGCCAGGCCGATCGCGTCCGCGATCTCGGCCTGCGCCGGGCTCTGGCCGGCGGCGACGGTCTCGCGGTAGACGGGATCGGACTCGGTCTGGACGATGATGTTGTTCATCATGATGACCGCCTCGACCGGGTACTTGCCCGAGGCCGATTCGGCCGACAGCATCACCGCATCCACGCCGTCGTAGATGGCGGTGGCGACGTCCGAGGCTTCGGCGCGGGTCGGCACCGGCGCCGTCACCATCGATTCCAGCATCTGCGTGGCGACGATGACCGGCTTGCCGAGGCGGCGGCAGACGCGCACGATGCGCTTCTGGATCGCCGGCACCTGCTCGGCCGGCATTTCGACGCCGAGGTCGCCGCGCGCCACCATGATGGCGTCGGCTTCCTCGACGATCGCTTCCAGGTCGTGGATGGCAGCCGGCTTTTCCAGCTTGGCGACGATCTTGGCACGCCCCTGCACGATTTCCTTGATCTCGCGGATGTCCTCGGCCCGCTGCACGAAAGACAGCGCGATCCAGTCGATACCCAGACTCAGGCCGAACGCCAGGTCCTTGCGGTCCTTTTCCGTCAGCGCCGACAGCGGCAGCACCACGCCCGGGACATTGACGCCCTTGCGGTCGGACAGCACGCCGCCGTTCACGACCGTGGTGTCCGCCGACTCGGCGTTGAATTTCTCGACCTTCAGCGCGATGCGCCCGTCGTCGAGGAGCAGCGTCGTGCCCTGCTCCAGCGCCGCGAAGATCTCGGGATGCGGCAGCGCGACGCGCGACCGGTCGCCCGGCTGGCCGGCGTTCAGGTCGAGCCGGAATGGCGCCCCGGCATCCAGGCTGACCCGGCCTTCGGCGAAGGTGCCGATCCGCAGCTTCGGTCCCTGCAGATCGATCAGGACGCCGACCGGGCGGCCCAGCGACTGTTCGAGCGCGCGCAGCGTGTCGAGGCGCGCCTTGTGGTCCTCATGGCTGCCGTGGCTGAAGTTCAGCCGGAACACGTCGGCGCCGGCGCGGAACAGGGATTCGATGGTGGCCGCGTCCGTGCTGGCCGGCCCCAGGGTGGCGACGATTTTCGCCTTGCGATGTCGATGCATGTCATGTGCTCCCGTGGGGAGTGTCGATCAGGATGGCGCGGAAGTCGTTCACATTGGTGAGCGTGGGACCGGTGACGATGGAATCGCCGAGCGCCTGGAAAAAGCCGTGGCCGTCGTTGCGGTCCAGGCTCTGCATGGGCCGGATCTCCTTGTCGAAGGCCCGCCCGAGGGTATCCGGCGAAAAATACGCGCCGGCGATTTCTTCCTGCCCGTCGACGCCGTCGGTGTCGCCGGCCAGGCCGTGGACGCCGGGCTCGCCGCGCAGGGCGATCGCCGCCGACAGCAGGAATTCCACATTGCGTCCGCCGCGGCCATCGCCGCGCACCGTCACCGTGGTCTCGCCGCCGGACAGCAGGATGCAGGGCGCCTTGAACGGCTGTCCGCGCCGCGCCACCTGCAGCGCCATGCCGGCCATCAGCTTGCCGGCGTCGCGCGCCTCGCCTTCCAGACTGTCGCCGAGGATGTGCACGGCGACGCCGGCTTCCTCGGCCACGCGCGCGGCCGCTTCCAGCGCCATCTGCGGAGTGGCGACGAAGCGTACCTGGTGGCCGGCCAGGCGCGGGTCGCCCGGCTTGACCGATTCCCCGGCGCCGCTTTCCAGCACGTCGCGCACCCTGGCCGGTAGGGCGATCCGGTAGCGGCGCACGATGTCGAGGGCATCGAGGCAGGTGCTGGGGTCGGCCACCGTCGGACCGGACGCGATGTCGAAGGGCTCGTCGCCCGGCACATCCGAGATCAGCAGGGTCACGACCTGCGCCGGGTGGCAGGCGGCGGCCAGCCTGCCGCCCTTGATGGCGGAGAGGTGGCGCCGCACGCAGTTCATCTCGCCGATACTGGCGCCCGAGGCGAGCAGCGCGCGGTTCACGAGCTGCTTGTCTTCGAGCGTGATGCCCGGCAGCGGCAGCGGCAGCAGCGAGGAGCCGCCGCCCGAGACCAGGCACAGCACCGTGTCGTCCGGGGTCAAGCCGCCGACCAGGTCGAGCATGCGCTGCGCCGCCCGTTCGCCGGCGGCATCGGGCACCGGGTGCGCCGCCTCGACGATCTCGATGCGTTCGCACGGCACCGCATAGCCGTAGCGCGTGACGACCAGGCCTTCCAGCTTGCCCGGGTAGCTGCGCTCGACCGCACGGGCCATCGCCGCCGATGCCTTGCCGGCGCCGATCACCAGCAGGCGCCCGCGCGGCGGGGCCGGCAGATGGGGCGGAATGCATTTGTCCGGCTGGGCCGCCGCGATGGCGGCCCGGAACATCGCTTCCAGCAGTTCCCTGTTTTCCATGTCGGACTATCCTCAGGCCGACACGTTGCGGGTCTTCGCCAGGCCGACGGCGACATCCCCGCGCAGCTCGTGCTCGTGCTCGTGCGGGACGATCAGGGCCTCCTGTTCCGGGGCCGGCACTTCGCCGTCCAGGATGCGGTTCATGCGGTTCTTGTCGACCGCGCCGACCCAGCGCGCCACGACCACGGTGCCGACGCCGTTGCCGATGGTGTTGGTGATGGCGCGCGCCTCGGACATGAAGCGGTCCACGCCCAGCAGCAGCACCATGCCCGAGACCGGGATCTTGCCCATCGAGGCCAGCGTGGCCGCCAGGGTGATGAAGCCGGAACCGGTCACGCCGGCCGAACCCTTCGAGGTGATCATCAGCACGCCCATCACGACCAGCTGGTCCATCAGCGACAGCGGGGTGTTGGTGGCCTGGGCGATGAAGATCGCGGCCATGGTGTAGTAGATGCACTGGCCGTCGGGGTTGAAGGTGACGCCGGACGGCACCACCAGGCCCACCACCGGCTTCGACACGCCCAGGTACTCCAGCTTCTTCATCAGCTGCGGGACGACCGACTCGGAGGAGCTGGTGCCGAGCACCGTGAAGATCTCTTCGCGGATGAACTTCAGGAATTTCCAGATGCTGAAGCCGCAGATCCGGGCAACCGCGCCGAGCACGATGAACACGAAGGCGACGCAGGTCAGGTACATGGAACCCATCAACTGGCCGAGCGACAGCAGCGAAGCCAGGCCATATTTTCCGACCGTGAAGGCGATGGCGCCGAACGCGGCGAGCGGAGCGATCCGCATGACCATGCCGAGCACCATGAACATGCCGGTATTGAAGGCTTCGAGCATGTCGACCACCGGCTTGGCATGGCGACCCATGCGCGAGAGCGCGATGCCGAACATGGTGCCGAACACCAGGATCTGCAGGATGTCGTTCTTGGCCAGGGCGTCGATCGCGCTGGTCGGGACCATGTTCAGCAGGAAGTCGACGAAGCCGGTCGATTTCGCGGCGGCCGCGGTGTAGTTACTGATGCTCTTGGTGTCGAGGTGGGCCGGATCGACGTTCATGCCGACGCCAGGCTGGGCCACGTTCACCACGATCAGGCCGAGCAGCAGCGCGAAGGTCGACATGAGCTCGAAATAGATCAGGGCGCGTACGCCGACGCGCCCCAGTTCCTTCAGGCTTTCCATCTTGGCGATGCCGAGCACCACCATCGCGAAAATCACCGGTGCGAACACCATCTTGATCAGCCGGATGAACAGGTCACCCAGCGGCTTCAGGTCGGTACCGAATTTGGGATACAGGTAGCCGAGCAGGCCGCCTGCGACGACGCCGATCAGAACCTGGACGTATAGCTTTCCAAAGAAACTTCTGGACATGATGCCGGTCTCCTTTATGTGATTTGTTTTGCGTCCCCCGGCTCTTCACGGCCGGTCGGGGACAGGGATGCTTCCGATGCTCAGGCCGCCGCGCGCTCCTGGCTGCCGTTGAGGATGTCGCACACGGCCCTGGTGACGTCCGCGGTATTGGCAAGCCCGCCCAGGTCGCGGGTGTGCAGCGACGGCGTCGCGGTCACGGTTTCGATCGCCTGCATCAGCTGGCGGGCGGCCTCATGTTCGCCCAGGTGCTCGAGCAGCATCACGACCGACCAGAAGGTGCCGACCGGATTGGCCAGGCCCTTGCCCATGATGTCGAAGGCCGAACCGTGGATCGGCTCGAACATCGACGGGTAGCGGCGCTCCGGATCGATGTTGCCGGTCGGGGCGATGCCCAGGCTGCCGGCCAGCGCCGCGGCCAGGTCGGACAGGATGTCGGCGTGCAGGTTGGTGGCGACGATGGTGTCCAGGGTGGCCGGGCGGTTGACCATGCGCGCGGTGGCGGCGTCGACCAGTTCCTTGTCCCATTTCACATCCGGGAATTCTTTCGACACCTGGACCGCGATCTCATCCCACATCACCATCGCATGGCGCTGGGCGTTGGACTTGGTGATCACGGTCAGCTGCTTGCGCGGACGGGACTGGGCCAGCCTGAAGGCAAAGCGCAGGATGCGCTCGACGCCGACGCGGGTCATCATGCTGACGTCGGTGGCGGCTTCGATCGGGTGGCCCTGGTGCACGCGGCCGCCCACGCCCGAGTACTCGCCTTCCGAGTTTTCGCGGACGATGACCCAGTTCAGGTCTTCCGGCGCGCAGCGCTTCAGCGGGCCGTCGATGCCCGGCAGGATGCGGGTCGGACGCACGTTGGCGTACTGGTCGAAGCCCTGGCAGATCTTCAGGCGCAGGCCCCACAGGGTGATGTGGTCGGCGATGTCCGGATCGCCGGCCGAGCCGAACAGGATGGCATCCTTGTCGCGCAAGGCGTCCAGGCCATCGGCCGGCATCATCACGCCATGCTTGCGGTAGTAATCGCCGCCCCAGTCGAAGTCTTCGAAGGCGAATTTGAACTTGCTGCTGCTTGCGGCCAGCGCTTCCAGGACTTCGCGGCCTGCCGGCACGACTTCCTTGCCGATGCCGTCGCCGGGGATGGTTGCGATTTGGTAGGTCTTCATGTTGCTGTCTCCTGTACGGGTCTGTGTGGGTCTGCGTGGAGCCACTTTAGGCGGTGGACGGGGACAAATATCCTGGCTAGACTTAATGCGTCTTTAACTTGAAGTTAAGAATCAACATGAGTAATGGCATCCAGGCGTCTGAACTTGGTTTTTTCGTATCACTGGGCACCTGCGGCAGCCTGAGCGGGGCGGCGCGCGAACTCGGCATCAGCACGGCCGCGGTCAGCAAGCGCCTGTCGCAGATGGAAGCGCGGCTTGGCGTACCGCTGGTGAACCGGACCACCCGGCGCATGAGCCTGACGCCGGACGGCGAAGTGCTGTTCGAGCACGCGCGCCGCATCCTCGGCGAGATCGCCGACCTGGACCAGTTGTTGAGCACCTCGAAAGGCCAGCCGAAAGGCTTGTTGCGGGTGAATGCCACCCTCGGCTTCGGCCGCCTGCACATCGCCCCGGCGATCTCGCAGTACGTCCTCAAGTACCCGGAAGTCGACGTCCAGCTGCAGCTGTCGGTGAATCCCCCGCCCCTGACCGAGGACCAGTTCGACGTCTGCATCCGTTTCGGCGAGCCGGGCGACACCCGCGTCATCGCCAGGAAGCTGGCCAGCAACCGCCGGCTGCTGTGCGCCGCGCCCAGGTACCTGGCGACGCATGGCGAACCGGTCCTCCCCTCGGACCTGGTCCGCCACAACTGCATCTGCATCCGCCAGGGCGACGAAGCCTACGGCACCTGGCGCCTGCACCGCGAGCGCGACGCCGCCGGTCCCGGCGAACCGGTGAAGGTGCGCGGCAACCTGACCACCAACGATGGCGAAATCGCCGTCAACTGGGCCCTCGACGGCCACGGCATCCTGCTGCGTGCCGAATGGGACGTCGAGCGCTACCTGGAAAGCGGCCGCCTGGTGCAGGTGCTGCCGCAGTACCGCACGCCGGATGCCGATATCTATGCGATCTATCCGCAGCACCAGCACCAGTCGGCGCGGATCCGGACCCTGGTGGCCTTCCTGGCACAGGCCTTCGAGCGCTTTGCCCGCCACCGGTCGGCCGCCGGCCCGGAGACTGCGGCCCGGTGAGCCCGACAATCCCCGCGATTCCTTATTTGGCCGGCAACATGCGGCGCAAGGTGCCGTCGTGCCTGACGAAATGATGGAACAGCGCTGCGGCGGCGTGCAGGCCGGCCAGCCAGAGCAGCGTCCACATCGCCGTGGAATGGATGTCGCCCGCCGTATTCGCCCAATGCGCGCCGGGCGCGGCGATCGCCGGCAGGGTGAACACGCCGAACAGGCTGACCGGAAGCCGGTGCGCGGAAGCGGACGCCCACCCAAGCACCGGCGACACCAGCAGGATCAGGTAGAACACCCGGTGCACGGTCCTGGCCAGCAGGCGCTCCCAGGCCGGCGCGTCCTGCGCTTCCAGCGCGACGGGATGCGCCAGCCGGTGGAACAGGCGCGCCGCCGTCACGACCAGGATCAGCACACCGAAAGAAAAATGCAGGTTGATCACGGTGCTCGGCGGCGTGTTACGGCCAATATGCGGCAGCAGGAAGGCCGTCGCAAACTGGATCGCCAACAGCGCCACGATCAGCCAATGAAACCCTTTTGCCGTCGAAGAATAGGTGCGGGTATCGGTGCTGGCAGCCATGCGGTTCCCTTTTAGATATCGGGCTGCCTACGATATCACGGCCGGGCGCCGAGCCCCCGCCTGCCGGGTTCGCCGCTGCGTTCGAAAGCGCTGTCGAGGCCAAGATTACAGCTTGGTAATCTGTTAGTCGACGCACAGTCCCCGGGCGGCCGGGACGGCTAGGGTATGCAGACAACCCACCCATGGAGGAAGTCACGATGAACACCAAAATGAAACTTGCCCTGGCGCCTGTCGTCTTCGCCTTTGCCGCCGCTTCCGCCCATGCGGGTTGCGGCAAGGGCGCTGTCGCGGGGGCCGTCGTCGGTCACATGGCAGGAAAGCACGGCGCCGCCGGCGCCGCGGCCGGTTGCGCGATCGGCCATCATTCCGCGAAAAAGAAACAGGCTGCGGCCACCGCCGCGTCGACCACGCCCGCGCCGGCAGCAGCGCCGGCGGGCACGGCCAGCGGAACCACGAAGTAATCGTTCAGACGAGCTCACGGATCGCGTCGCAGACCCGGTCCACGTCCGATTCGTCCATGCCGCAGTGCAGCGGCAGGGTGACCGTCTCGTCGCCGATCCGTTCGGCGTTCGGGAACTGTCCGCGCCGGTAACCGAGGCGCTGTCCCAGCGTGGTCAGGTGGGACGGTTCGTAGGACAGACCGGTGGCGATGCCGCGCTCGCGCAGGGCGGCCCGGAAAGCCTGGCGCGTCGTGCCCAGGCTTTCGTAGGGCAGCAGCACGCAGAACATGTTCCAGCTCTGTCCTTCGACGCCGCGCGGCGGCAGCACCGCGTTGGCGATCTGCGGGAACATCGCGAAGTAGCCGTCCGCCAGCCTGCGCCGCTGCGCCAGGAAGTCCGGCAGCCGGGCCAGCTGCGCCAGCCCGATGGCGGCCGATACGTCCGACATATTGTACTTGCCGCTGGCGAGCGCCACATCGCGGGTCTCGTCAGGCCGACGCTCGATGCCGTGGAAGCGCAGCACCTCGATCCTGCGCGCCATCGCCTCGTCCGGCACCACGATGGCGCCGCCTTCGATGGTCGTCATGTTCTTGTTCGGGTGGAAGGAAAAGGTCGCGATGTCGCCGAAGCTGCCGATCGGGCGCCCCTGCCAGGTCGAACCCTGCACCAGCGCCGCATCTTCGATCACGCGCAGGCCGTGGCGCCGGGCCATCGCGTACAGCGCGTCCATGTCGCCCAGCGCACCGGGAAAATGGGTCGGCACGATGGCCTTCGTGCGCGGCGTGATCGCGGCTTCCACCTGCGCCAGGTCGATGGCGCGGCTGACCAGGTCGCAATCGACGAAGACGGGATTGGCGCCCACCTTGACGATCATGTTCATCGTCGAAAAGAAGCTTTGCGTCGAGGTGATGACTTCGTCGCCGGGGCCGATGCCGCAGGCGAGCAGGGCGAGCTCCATCGCCCCGGTGGCCGAGGTCAGGGTGCGGGTCGGACGTCCGCCGAAGGACTGCGACAGCGCGCCCTCGAATTCCAGCACGCGCGGGCCGCTGGCGATCCAGCCGCTGCGCATGGTTTCCACCATCGCGGCGATGGCGTCTTCGGAAATGGACGGTTGCGAAAAATTGAGTAATGCCACGGGTCTCTCACTGATCGGTTGGTAAAGGAAGCGCCTGCGCTGCGCGCAAGGGCAGGTCGAGGATGAAAACGGCGCCGCCGTCCGCGCCGCTGTCCACGCGAATGGTCCCGCCCAATAATGTCGTCACGATGTTGTAGGCGATGTTCAGCCCGAGCCCGGTCCCGCCCTGCCCCATCCGCGTCGTGAAGAAGGGATCGAAGATCCGCGACAGGCAGGCCGCCGGGATCCCGCGCCCATCGTCGCGGAACTCGATCCGCACGCGGTCCGGCCCCGGCATCGCAGCCGCCAGCACCATGGTTCCGCCCGGCCCGTCGAAGGCATGCAGCAGCGCATTGTTGACGAAGTTGATCATGACCTGTCCCAGCGGCCCGGGATAGCTGTCCATCACGATGCCGGGTTCGACCTGGATCGAGAGCGCATGCCCGCCGCGCCGCACCTGGTTCATGATGGTGGCGGCGATCTCGTGGCAGGCCTGGGCCAGGTCGAAGCGGCGGCGCTGGGTGCTGGCCTGGTCGACCGAGACCTGCTTGAAGCTGTTCACCAGTTCGGCCGCGCCGTGCAGGCTGCGCTGGATCAGGGCGCTGGCTTCGCCGGCGGCGGCGATCCAGCCTTCCAGGTCCGACTTCTTCAGCTTGGCCTGGGCGAAGCGCGCCGCCAGCATCTCGGTCTTTTCCTGCAGGGTGCTGGCCATCAGCAGGCTGTTGCCGATCGGGGTGTTCAGTTCGTGGGCGACGCCCGCCACCAGCGAACCGAGCGAGGCCAGCTTCTCGCGGGCCGCGAGCTGGGCCTGGGTATCCTTCAGCTGGCGGTAGGCGTCGGCGTTGTCGAGCGCCACCCCAAGATAGGCGGCCAGGGTGCTGAGCATGTCGAGCTGCACGTGCTGGTAGGCGCGGCGCGTGCGGCTCTGCACGCACAGCACGCCCGGCGTCCGCACGCCCACCACGATCGGCACGAAGACCAGCGAGGCCGGCGGATGCGCGCCGGGCGTCTCGGGCACCTCGCCGATCCAGCGCGCGGCATCGCGATCGAGGTCGTCGATCAGGATCTCTTCGCTGTTCTCCATGCAGCGCCGTCCCAGCGCCAGCACGCGCGCGCTGCAGCTGTCCCAGGCGCCGATGCGATGGCCATTTTCCATCACGAAGGGATAGTCGAGCTGTCCGCCCGTCTGCGCCACGCCGATCGCGAACAGCTGCGCCTCCATCAGCTGGCGCACCTGGCCGTAGACATTGGCCATGATCGCTTCGCGATCGAGGTTGGCGGTCAGCTCGCGGCCGATGTCGGACAGCAGCGCGATGTTGCGGCGCGCCTGCAGCGCCGCTTCCTTCTGCTGCTCGGCCGCTTCCTTCTGCAGCACCAGTTCGGCGGTGCGGGCCCCGACCGTGCGCTCCAGGCGCTCGGTCTGCTGGACCAGCACGCGGATGCGCAGGCGGTAGATGGCGACGGCGGCGCCCAGCAGGGCCAGCGTGACGAGGAAACGGAACCACCATGTCATCCAGAACGGCGGCGCGATCGTGATGCCGAGGCGCGCCGGCTTGTCGCTCCACAGGCCGTCCTTGTTGGCGGCGCGGACCTCGAACACGTAGTGGCCCGGGTCGAGGTTGGTGTAGGTGGCGAAGCGCTTGCTGGCGTCGGCCTCGGTCCAGTCGCTGTCGAAACCGTCCAGGCGGTAGGCGAAGCGGTTGCTTTGCGGGTCGGCGTAGTGCAGCGCCGCGAACTCCAGCGTGAACACGGAATCGCGGTAAGGCAGTTCGACCCCGGACGCGGCGCCGGCGCCCTGCGGCAGGCGCGAACGGTTCTGCACCAGGAAATCCGTGATCACCGGCTGGGCCGGATAGGGATTGTCGCGCACCGCATCCGGCATGAAGGAAGTCATGCCGTTCACGCCGCCGAAGTGCAGTTCGCCGTCGGCGCCGCGTGCGCCGGCGCCGACGAAATAGGTGCCGTCCAGCAAACCGTCCTTCGCGCTGTAGCTCTTGAACTGGCCGGTGGCCGGGTCGACACGGGTCAGGCCGACCGTGGTGCTGACCCACAGCTCGCCGTGTCCGTCTTCGAGGATCGCGCCGATCGGCACCGGCTCGCGCCCGGCCGTCACCGGAAAATAGCGGAACACGGCGCCGCCGCCGGCGTCGCGCTCCATGCGGTGCAGGCCGGCCGCGGTGCCGACCCAGAGCTCGCCCCGCGCCGACTGGTACAGGTAATAGATGCGGTTGTGGCGCAGGCTGGACGGATTGCTTTCGTCGTGGCGGTAATGGGTAAAGGTGCCGCTGGCGCGGTCGAGGCGGTCCAGGCCGTTCTCGGTGCCGACCCAGATCGCGCCCTCGCGGTCTTCGAGCAGGGCGAAACCGTAGTTTTCGGCCAGGCTCTTCGGGTCGCGCGGATCGTGGCGCCAGATGCTCAGGATGCGCCCGTCCGGCGCCAGCAGGAACAGGCCGCCGCGGGTGAGCACCCACAGGCTGCCGGCATGGTCGAGCATCAGGTCCTGGACGGCGTTGCCGGCCGCATCCGGGCCCAGCGCCACCATCGTGAAGCGCCCGCTGCCGGCGTCGCGCCAAGACAGGCCGGTCGCCGAGCCGACCCACAGGCGGCCGCGTCCCGGCAGCACCGCGGTGATGGTGTCGTCCGGCAGGCTGCCGGGTCGCGCCGAGTCGTGCCGGATGCGCTCGACCTGTCCGCTGATCGGTTCGAGGTGGATCAGCCCGGAGCCGGTGGTCCCCAGCCACAGCCTGCCGTCGGCGCCGGCGGCGATCGCCCTGATCTTGCGGCTGGGCGTTGCAGCGCGCTCGCCCGGTTCGGCCGGCAGCAGGGTGAAGCTGCCGAAGCCGCCGCTGGCGAGGTCGGCGCGGTTGAGCCCACTGAACAGGGTGCCGACCCACAGGGTGCCGGTGCGGTCGACGCGGACCGCGCTGACCTGGTTGTCCGACAGGCTGTGGCGGTCGAGCGGGACGTTGGTGTAGCCGACGAAGCGCCGGCTGACCGGGTCGCGCCATTTCAGGCCGTCGAGGTCGGTGCCGACCCAGAGGTTGTTGCCGGCGTCGTGGTACAGGGTCAGGATGCCGCTGTCGCCCACGCCCTCTTCCGGGCCGATGTGGCGGCGCTGCGGCTGGCCGTCGCCGGTGCGCCAGGCGTCCAGGCCGGCGGCGGTGCCGATCCACAGGGTGCCGTTCTGCCCGATCGACAGCGACAGCACGGTGTTGCGCTTGACGCCGCCGTGCGGGTCGATGTCGTAGTGGCCGAAGCTGTCCGATCCGGCCGGCAGGTGGTCGATGCCGACCCCGGTGCCGATCCACAGGCCGCCGCGTCCGTCGAGCGCCAGCGCGGAGACGCGGTCGTCGCGCAGGCTGGCGGGCTCGCCGTCGGCGTGCCGGAAGGTGCGGAAGCGCCCGCTGGCCGGATCGAGGTGGACCAGGCCGTCGCCGGTGCCGATCCACAGGCCGCCGGCGCCGTCGCCGGCAATGGCGGTGACGGCGCGGTTGCGCGTGCTCCGCTCGCTGCCGGAGACGAAGGGATAGCGGATGAATTTCTGGGTCGCCTCGTCGAAGCGCACTAGGCCGCCGCGCGTACCGAACCAGAGCCGCCCTTCCCCATCTTCATGGGACGCCTGCACGAAGTTGTCGGGCAGGCTGGCGGGATCGGCCGGATCGCTGCGGAACGCACGGATCCGGTAGCCGTCGTAGCGGTCCAGCCCGGCCTGGGTGCCGAACCACATGAAACCGGCCCGGTCCTGCAGGATCGTCTTCACGGTTTCCTGCGACAGGCCCTGCTCCCGGTTCAGGTGTTCGAAGCGGAGGCTGCGCGGTGCGCCGGCCTGGACTGGCAGGCTGAAGAAACAGGCCAGCACGCAGACTGCGGCGAAGAGAGAGCGGAACATAAAGGCGGTTTTCCGGGGTACAGCCTTCAATCTACCAGAAGCCCTCGTAATGTTGAGAAAAATTAAGACTTCCCCCGGCAGGATGTCACTGCTATAATGCATGCATCGGGCGGCTGTAGCTCAGCTGGATAGAGTACTTGGCTACGAACCAAGGGGTCGTGGGTTCGATTCCTGCCAGCCGCACCAACATTTTCAGGACGAATGGCTCAGAAAGCGATTTCTGGGCCATTTTTCTTTGTGCCCCGCCCTGGTTTGGCATGCAGCGATCGTCTTCCCATGAGGGCTTTGCCAATTCCAAAAGGGCTGCTATAATGCGTGCCTCGGGCGGCTGTAGCTCAGCTGGATAGAGTACTTGGCTACGAACCAAGGGGTCGTGGGTTCGATTCCTGCCAGCCGCACCACTTATGCATGAGGAATGGCTCAGAAAGTTCTGCTTTCTGGGCCATTTTTCTTTTCCACACCCCCCTCCTTGCGCGGCATTCAGGAATCGCAGGCAGTGCCGGGTATTTCCTGCAGCGCCTGAGGTAATCCGTCGATCAATGCCACCCGGCTGTCCCGGCAGGTTCCCCAGCCGGAATCGCGATATGACAAGATGACAGGCATGCAGATGGACTTGGCCAATCACAAACCCGCTGCTATAATGCGTGCCTCGGGCGGCTGTAGCTCAGCTGGATAGAGTACTTGGCTACGAACCAAGGGGTCGTGGGTTCGATTCCTGCCAGCCGCACCACTTTTTCAGGACGAATGGCTCAGAAAGCGATTTCTGGGCCATTTTTCTTTTCTGTATCGTGATTCACAAGCATATTGTCAGCCGATTCCGACCAACGCGGACTCGTCTGTCAGAGCGTCGGCCAGTCCTTTGCCAAATGGCAAAACTCCGCTATAATACGTGCATCGGGCGGCTGTAGCTCAGCTGGATAGAGTACTTGGCTACGAACCAAGGGGTCGTGGGTTCGATTCCTGCCAGCCGCACCAACATTTTCAGGACGAATGGCTCAGAAAGCGATTTCTGAGCCATTTTTCTTTGGCTCTTCCATACACTCTTCCATATAAGCGCTCCCATCCGGAAACTTCCTTGCCGAGCGTTCAATAAAAATTCGCTAACGACAATGAGCTCTGCCACGGAGTTTCTCGCGTCTACGGGTAGGACAGGTCCTACAAATACTTGGCAACCCTGATAATTTTTTCTACCCGTCAACGCAAATTTGCTCCTCTCCTCTATGAGAATCGGGTAAAACGCGAATCTTGAGAGAAACTATTGAGCAGAGGCACATTTCTACGAAGAAGCGCACACATCAGGGGTTTTCCATGCGCTTTATCGACATTTTGATACGATGAAGTTCCCCGATTCTTGAAAACCAAGCTGCAGGACGCGGCTGTTTCTTTGCGAGGTAAGAAATGAAAAAATCTGTGATCGCTGGTATCGTATTTGCTACCGCAACCTTCGGTTCTTCCGCCGTCATGGCACAAACGACTGGTGGCACCACCACCATGATCGGTAACACTCCGCAGGTACTGGACCTGACCGCAGGTAGCGGCTTCTTTGGCGATACCTTCGCCAACAACAACATGGGTGCCACCTTCGCCGACCACTTCACCTTCTCGGTGAACGGCACCACCAGCTCGAACTTCGATGCCATCATCTCGTCGATCAGCCGCTCGGCAGACACGGGCCTGGATATCAGCGCCCTGTCGCTGTACCGTGTCGGCGGCGGCACCGGCACCACCGGTACCGGCATGGACACCCTGGTCTCGTCGGGCACCTCGCTGCAGAAAGGCGCGATGGACGTCTGGACCCTGTCCAGCGACAACCTGACCGCCGGTAACTACTATGTCCTGGTCAGCGGCAACCTGGTGTCGGATACCTCGGCCTCGTTCGGTGGCGCCGTGATGATGTCGCCGACCGCGCCGGTTCCGGAGCCGGAAACCTACGGCATGATGCTCGCCGGCCTGGGCGTCCTCGGCTTCCTGGCCCGCCGCCGCAAGGCAGCTGGCAAGCAGGCTGCGTAAGCTCCAGCGTCCGTCCTAGACGGCATCAAAGCGGAAGCGCGCAAGCGCCTCCGCTTTTTTTACGTCCGCCTCTTTACGTCCGCCTCTTTACGTCCGCTTCTTTACGTCCGCTTCTTCACGCCCCGGCATTCAGGTGCGCAGCTTCTTGATCAGGCTGCGGTTGCCGAGGATCTCCTCGATCTGTTCGAAGCGGACCGGCTTGACCATGTGGTGGTCGAAGCCCGCCTCGAACGCCAGCTGGCGATCCTTTTCCTGGCCCCAGCCGGTCACCGCGATCATCACCGTCATCGCGCCGCAGGACAGGCCGCGGATGCCGCGCGCCAGGTCGTAGCCCGACATTTGCGGCAGGCCGATGTCGAGGAAGGCGTAATCCGGGCAGAAACGCTTGGCCGCCGCCAGCGCATCCGGGCCGTTGTGGGTGATGACCACGCTGTGTCCCATCGCCGTCAGCAGCGCGCCGATGCTGTTGACGAAGTCGACGTTGTCGTCGGCCAGCAGGATGCGGTAGGTTTCGCCGCCGATGAAGGCCGCCGGGGTTGGCTTGGCCAGCGGTTCCGGATCGACCACGATCGGCAGGCGCACCACGAACTGGCTGCCATGTCCGAGGCCGGCGCTATGCGCCTCGATGGCGCCGCCGTGCAGTTCCACCAGCTTGCGCGCCAGCGACAGGCCGACGCCCAGGCCGGCGGTCGAACGCTCGAGGGTCGAATCGACCTGCACGAACATCTCGAACACCGTGTCCAGCATCTCCGGCGCGATGCCGATGCCGGTGTCGGCTACCACCAGCACCAGGGTGCGGTCGTCGACGCTCGCCTTCAGGCTGACGCGCCCGCCACGGTTGGTGTACTTGGCGGCATTGTTGAGCAGGTTCGACAGGATCTGCGCCAGGCGCGTGGCGTCGCCGTTCAGGAATACCGGACGGTCCGGCAGGTCGATCTGCAGCTCGTGGCCGTGCAGGTCTATATAAGGACGCACCACTTCGAGCGCATCGTTGACCACGGCCTTCAGCTCGACGCGGCCGGACTTGATCGTGAACTTGCCGGTATTGATGCGCGAGACGTCCAGCAGGTCGTCGACCAGGCGCACCATCTGGCGCAACTGGCGTTCCATGATGTCGGTGGCGCGCTGGGTCGACTGGGCGTCGCCGCTGCGCAGGCGCAGGATGTCGAGGCCGGTCCGGATCGGCGCCAGTGGATTGCGCAGCTCGTGCGCCAGGGTCGCCAGGAACTCATCCTTGCGGCGGTCGGCCACGATCAGCGCATTTTCGGCGCGCTGGCGCACTTCCATCTCGTGCTCCAGGGTCGCGTTGGCCTGCTGCAGCGCGTGCGAACGGCGCCCGATCTCGGCCAGCATGTCGTTGAAGGCGTCGATCAGCACCCCGATCTCGCCGCTTTCCTTGCCGGGCACCCGCAGGCTGAAGTCGCGCCGCTGCATCACCTGGCGCGCGACGTCGGTAACGGCTTCCAGCGGCCGGGTGATCGCTTCCTGCAGGCGCGACGCCACCAGCCAGGCGATCGCCAGCGCGCCCAGCATCACCGCGACCAGGATCGCGCCATAGCTGAACAGGCGGTCGAGCAGGCCGTAGCGCGCGCGCAGGTAGACGGTGCCGACCATGTCGCCGTTCTCGACGATATTCCGGAACACCACCAGTTCGCTGCCCTCGATGCGGTAGCCGGAGGCCTGCGGATGCTCCGGCAGGCGCAGCGCCGAACCGGATGCCGACGGCCCCAGGTAACCGGCGAAGCGCGCCCCGCTGCTGGTATAGATGGCGGCCGCCAGGATCTGCGGGCGCACCTTCAGCACCGCCAAGTTCTGGCGCGCTGTCTCGTTGTCGTTGAAGGCCAGCGCCGGCGCGGTCACGCGGGCCATGATGTCGGCCTGGGTCATCAGGTCGTCGGTCCAGTAGCGCTGGAAGGCCCGCAGGTCGACCAGCAGCATCGCCACCGACGCCACCACCAGGGCCGCCAGCGTGGTCGAGACAGCCATGAGAATCATCTTGCGGCGCACCGAGCCGGTCTCGCGCATACTCATTATCGAGCTCATTGCTGCGCTCCTTTCTGCACCCGGTTCGCCACCGTCAGCAGGCGCGAACTGAGTTTGATGCCGTTACGTTCCGCCGCATCGAGGGCGACGTCAAAGCGCACGCGCTCGTCGACGATGCGGAAGTTGATTGCGCTGCCCAGCTGCAGGCCGCCGTCGCATTCGGTCACGACCAGCATCGCGCCGCCGGCCGCCCGCACCAGGCGCCCTACCCGGCCGGCATCATTGCCGCCGATGAACAGCAGGTGCACCGGGGTGCCGATCTCGGATTCGCGCAGCACGCGCACCGTAATCGGCCGGCCGTTGACGGTGCGCCCGCTGACGATGCGCGCCAGTTCGGTCGCCAGTTCGTCCGCCCCGACCACGCCGATCACCACCGGGCTGGCCGCGTCGGCAAAGGCGCCGGACGGGAATTCGGCGTAACCGAGGAATTTATACAGGAAGGCCGCCTTCACGCGCCGCTCGAGGGCGGGGCTGGTGACAGCGTTTTCGGCGCGCGCAGGCGACACGATGCCATTCTCGACGCACAGAGCGGCCGCGCACAGCAACGTCCAGCCGGCCAGCCGGCGACGCAGGCCGCGATTCGGTGATGAGCTCGGGTGACGGTGCATCGGCCGGATCAGGAAACGAAGACAGCGGTGGAGAATGCGGACCGCCGCGCCTGCCGTAAAGACGGCACCCCGGATAATGCTGACGGCATCGGAATACTCATGATCATCTTGCTATCGTAGATCATTTTCCCGAGTGCACCAAGCGTGCGCGCGTCGATACCCTCTTAAAGCACTTTTGCTGTGCTATTTAAACCATCAATGACCGTCATTACAAATCTAAATTGGATTTCTTTTTTGCGATGCAGCATCATGCTCCTGTCTCCTCTATTCTCCTCCAAGGATAGATTCAGCCCGCTCCCGTAGCGGGCTTTTTTTTTGCCCGCGCGCCGGCGTGCGTACGGGCCGCCCCGCTTGCCGGATTTGGTGTAGGATTTCGTACTTTTCGTTTCGATAACAACATTTACATCCTGCCATGATCCAAACCGGACAGTCCGCCCGTTCCTCCAGTTCCTTCGACTGGTCCGCCAGTCGGCTTGGCGAGCCCGGCCAGTGGCCTGCCCCCCTGCGGATGGCGGCCGACCTGATGTTCAACCTGCCGCTGCCTGCGCTGCTGGTATGGGGCCGCGGCATGACGGTGCTGTTCAACGAAGCTTACGGCGCCCTCGCCGGCCCCGGTTACGGCAAGGTTCCGGGCGGCAGCGTGCCGCCGGTGATGCCGCCGCCGCTGGCCGCCGCCGCGTCCGAGCTGGAACGCGCCTGGAACGGCGAAGCCGCGATAGCGGCTGGACGCTCGCTCGCCTTCGCCGGCATGCCATCCGCCGGCGCGACATCCCATGACCTGCGCTTCACGCCGCTGCGCGCGGCGGACGGCGGCGTCGCGGGCGTGCTGTGCGTGCTGGCCCCGGCCGCCCCCGCGGCGCAGGCCGCCGAAGAGGTTGCCGCCGGTCCGCTGCGCATCCTGGTGGTCGAAGACAACGTCGATTCCCAATACCTGGTGTGCGAAATGCTGCGCGCCTTCGGCCACGAGGCGGACGGCGTCGGCCATCCGGACGATGCGCTGACGCGCCTGGCGGCGAATCGCTACGACGTCCTGTTCACCGACGTCAGCCTGCCCGGCATGTCGGGGGTCGAACTGGCGCGCAAGGCGGTCGGCGATGCGCCGGCGATGCAGGTGATCTTCGCGTCCGGGTATGGCGACACGCTGCTGCGCCACGTCGAGTTCCCCTACTTGTCGCTGCAAAAGCCCTACGAACTCGATCAGCTCCAGGGCGCCCTCGACAAGGTGGGCGCCCAGAAGCAGGCGCGTGGCTGAGGCGGGCAACGGTGTGCATCGAAACGCTTTGGCTGGGCTAGAATCCATGTACGGCTTGCTATCGACGCAGGGCGGGACCGCCCGCGCCTTCTTCGCGGCGGCCCTTCGAGCGCGCCCACAGCCACCAACGATGACCCTGACCGATATCACCGCCCGCATTGACCGACCGCCCACGCCGCTCCGGCACGGCGGGATCACGGCCATGCCTGCCGCCGCGGCGACGCTCACGGAGGTGCGATGAGCGACGAGCTGAGCCAGGCCAGGGAAGCGCTGCGCCGCGCCAACGAGCGCATGGAGAACATGCTCGAGAGCCTGTCTGACGGCTTCTGCGCCGTCGACCACGACTGGCGCATCACGTATATCAATGGCCGCACGCTCGAAATGCTGGCGCCGCTGCAACGCACCCGCGCGAGCATGGTCGGCAACGACCTCTGGGACGCCTTCCCCGAGCTGCGCGGCAGCCCGCTCGAGGCCCTCTACCGCAATGCGATGGCAAGCCGCGAGACGGCGATCCACGAATTCTTCTATCCGGCCCTGCGGCGCTGGTTCGAGGTGCGCGCCCATCCGTCGCCGGATGGACTGACCCTGTACTTCCAGGACATCGACCGCCGCAAGGCCGACCAGCAGGCTCTCCTGATGGGCAACAGCCGCCTGCAGGTGGCGCTGGCCGCCGGCGGACTCGGCGACTGGCGCTGGGACGCTGCCAGCGATCGCCTGACCCTGGGCGAACGCGCCGCCGCCATCTTCGGCCTGCCCGCCGAGACCCCGCTGGACTGGAGCGAGCTGCGCGCCCGCCTCGACCCGAACGACCGCGAACCGGTGCGGCGCGCGGTCCTGCAGGCCTTCGCCGGCCACAACGACCTCGAACTCGAATGCCGGCTGCTGCCGAATGGCCACGAGGCGCGCTGGGTGCTGCTGGTCGGTCGCGCCGACCATGCCGACTCGGAGCGCCGCGGCGGCGTGCTCGGCATGATCGGCGTGGTCCAGGACATCAGCGCCCGCAGGAGCGCCGAGGACACCCTGCGCCAGAGCGAGGAAGTGCTGCGTGCCCTGGCCAACACGATCCCGCAGCTGGCCTGGATGGCCCAGGCCGACGGCGCCATCGTCTGGTTCAACGAGCGCTGGTTCGACTACACCGGCACCACGCCCGACCAGGTGGTGGGCTGGGCCTGGCAATCGACCTGCGAACCGAGCGTGCTGCCGGCCGTGATGGAGCGCTGGCAGGCCTGCGTGCGCAGCGGCGACCCGTTCGAGATGGAATACCCGATCCGCGGCGCGGACGGCAAGTACCGCTGGTTCCTGACCCGCGTGAACCCGGTGCGCGACCGCCACGGCCTGGTGGTGCGCTGGTTCGGCACGAATACCGACGTCGACGAGGTCAAGCGCGCCGAACAGGCCTTGCGCGACGAGTCGCACGTGCTCGAACTGCTGAACAGCACCGGCAGCGCCCTCGCCTCCACCCGCGAGCTGGGTTCGCTGCTGCAGGCCGCCGCCGACGCCGCGACCGGCATCGCCGGCGCCCGCCACGGCGCCTTCCTGTACCACGGCCGCGATGGCGCGGACGGCAAGATCTTTTCGCTGTACACGGTGTCGGGCGCCAGCACCGCCGAATTCGAGCCCTTCGGCGAAGCCGGCCCGAATGCCCTGTTCGGCCCCGGCATGCCCAGCCAGGGCCCGGCCGTCCACGACGTGATGCGCGCCGACGACGTCACCCATGATCCGCGCTTCCAGGACGGCGCCCCGTTCGGCCTGCCGGCCGGCCATCCGGCGGTGCGCAGCTACCTGGCGGTGCCGGTGGTCGCGCATTCCGGGGAGATCCTGGGCACCATGTTCTTCGGCCATCCGGAAGCGGGCGTCTTTACCGAGCGGACCGAGCGCATCGTGCGCGGCATCGCCGCCCAGGCCGCGGTCGCGATCGACAATGCGCGCCTGTATGAAGCGGCGCAGCGCGCCGCCGAAGAGCGCAAGGTGCTGCTCGAAAACGAACGGGTGGCGCGCGCCGAGGCCGAGCGCACCAGCCAGATGAAGGACGAATTCCTGGCGACCCTGTCGCACGAGCTGCGCACGCCGCTGTCGGCGATCCTGGGCTGGGCCCAGGTGCTGCGCCGCGGCAGCCGCGACCAGAACGACCTGCAGAAAGGCCTGCAGACCATCGAACGCAATGCGCGCGCCCAGGCCCAGCTGATCGAAGACCTGCTCGACATGAGCCGTATCACGTCCGGCAACGTCCTGCTCGACATGCAGATGATCCCGCCGACCGGCTTCATCGACGCCGCCATCGAGACCGTCCGCCCGGCCGCCGACGCCAAGAACATCCGCATCGAGAAACTTTACGAGACCGACCCGGGCATGATCGCCGGCGACCCGGCGCGCATGCAGCAGGTGGTGTGGAACCTGCTGTCGAACGCCATCAAGTTCACGCCGCGCGACGGCCTGGTCGAGGTGATCCTGGCGCGCAACGAAGCGAACGTGAGCATCACCGTGCGCGACAACGGCGCCGGCATCAAGCCCGAGTTCATCACCCACGTGTTCGAGCGTTTCCGCCAGGCCGACGCCTCGATGACGCGCCGCCACGGCGGCCTGGGCCTGGGCCTGGCGATCGTCAAGAGCCTGATCGAACAGCACGGCGGCACCGTCCGCGTCGAGAGCGCGGGCGAAGGCCGCGGCGCCAGCTTCACGATCGAATTGCCGCTTGCCAAGCAGCAGCCGGCGACGGGCCGCTCGGCGCGCGCGGCGATGATCCTGCCGAATCCCAGCACCCCGGAAATGACGGTGCTCGACCTCAGCGGCGCAGACGTGCTGGTGGTCGACGACGACCGCGATGCCCGCGAACTGATCAAGCGCATCCTTACCGATTGCGGCGCCACCGTGCGCATCGCCGCCAGCGCCCGGGAGGCCTTCGCGCGCTTCCGCGAGGCGGCGCCGAATCTCCTGATCAGCGACCTCGGCATGCCCGAAGTCGACGGCTTCGAGCTGCTCGACTGGGTGCGCCACCTGGGCAAGGAAGAAGGCAGCCAGGTCCCGGCCATCGCCCTGACCGCGTTTGCGCGCTCGGAGGACCGGCTGAGCGCGCTCGAGGCGGGCTTCTCGGCGCATATCTCGAAGCCGGTCGAGCCGAGCGAATTGATCGCGACGGTGGCGTCGGTGGTGGGTCCGAGCGCACCCCTGGCGCACCGTATCGCGGCCCCCGCCATAGGGCAGAACGGGGTGCGCTAATATGTTGTTGTTGTTCCTACCCACGCACGCGGCGCTGTCCTACAAGAAATTCTCTGGCATTTGCTAGACTTAGGAATGTTGTGCTGAAGGTGGGTCCGGGGTCGTTCCTGCCCGGCCGTCAGCCCTTGATTCGACGAGAGTACGCATGCCCAGCCGCCAAGACATCCTGAACGCAAAGATACTGGTTGTAGACGATTCCCCCGACAATATCGAGTTGATGGAAGAGATATTGCGCGAGGAAGGCTACACCGATGTCAGCTCCACGATGCTGCCGGAGCAGGTATGCCCGCTGCATCGCGAACATAACTACGATCTGATCCTGCTCGACCTGCAGATGCCGGGCCTGAACGGCTTCCAGGTCATGAAGGGCCTGAAGGAAATCGAACAAGGCGGTTATCTGCCGGTATTGGCCCTGACGGCCCAGCCCAGCTTCAAGATCGCGGCCCTCGAAGCCGGCGCCCGCGACTTCATCAGCAAACCCTTCGACCTGCTGGAAGTGCACAAGCGCATCCACAACATGCTCGAAGTACGCCTGCTCTACAAGGAGCTGGCCCAGTACAGCCGCGCCCAGCAGGAACTGGCGCTGCACGACGCCCTTACCGGCCTGCCGAACCGGCGCCTGCTGGAAGACCGCATCGAGACCGCCCTGCAGCACGCCAACCGCAACCACCACAAGGCGGCGGTCATGTACCTGGACCTGGACGGCTTCAAGGCGATCAACGACACCTACGGCCACGCCTATGGCGACGAGATCCTGAAGATGGTGTCGCAGCGCCTGCTGTCGAACTCGCGCAAGGAAGACACCGTGGCGCGCCTGGGCGGCGACGAATTCATCGTCCTGCTGGGCGACATCCACAGCCTGGCGGACGCCCAGGGCCCGGCGGCCAAGCTGGTAGAAGCCCTGTCCGAGCCCTTCTTCATCAATGACCTGACGCTTCAGCTGTCGACCAGCATCGGCATCAGCATGTACCCGGACGACGCCGAAAATGTCACCGAGCTGATCAGCATCGCCGACTACGCCCTGTACGAAGCCAAGCGCGCCGGCAAGAACCGCTTCTGCGCCAACGGCAGCGCCGCCCGCAAGGCAGCCCAGTCCGTCAAGCCGAGCGTACCGGCTCCGGCGCCGGCCTCGTCGCCGGAGCTGGCGCAGCACCGCTGAGCGCTCGCTGCGCCGATTGGCACCGACAATGTTCATACGTCGTCCCCGCGCAGGCGGGGACGACGATCTTAAAGCAAACAATATAAAAACAAACCGGGCGCAGCCGTTTCCGGCTGCGCCCGCAGGTGTTACCCAATCAGGACAATCAGGCCGCGCCGGCCGTCTTATCGCCCCCCGGCCCCAGTGCATTGCAGCCGATGGTTTCCCGGTTATGCGCCTCGATGGCAGCGGCGCCCTGGTGATCCGAGCTGGCGTCGACCTTCTCGGGCGCTACTTCGATGCGGGTGATGCTGGACTGGATCGACACCGGATCGCTGGCCGGGAAGGTCATCTCGACGGCGTCGTCGATCAGCGCCTCCTTGGCCACGTTGGCGCTCGGCTCGGATTCGGCCGTGGCCATGGTGCGGATGGCGCGGGCCCATTTGACGGCCTTCAGTTCGGCCAGTTCGCCGATCGTATTGATGCCGAAGGCATCACGCAAGGCGTCGGCCTGCTGTTGTGTCATGCCGCGCAGGCAGGTCACCGGCTGGTCGACCAGCTCACGGAAGCATTTATCGTGGTGGGTGTCGTTTACGATGATGTCAATATTCATGTCTGTCCTTTCAAGTTGGCGCCTGTCTTCCATTGACACGGTTGAACCAGACACGTTTCCACTATCGCACACCCCTTTGAAGTGCGTATGTGCGGCACCGTACCGTGGTGCCGGGGTGCGCACGATTGGTTTTTGTCTTTACCGGGCCCGTGCTATCATGACTAATTGCAACAATTCTTCCAGATTTATTTTGCAATGGGGCATGCCCTGTTATCCTTGCAAAGTTTGTGAATACAATGCATTGACGCCCGCGTGAACGCCGTGCCGAACCCCGATAAGCCAAAGATCCTTGTCGTCAACGACGATGCCGCCAGCCTGCTGGCGCTTACCAGCCTGCTCGAACAATGGGCCGAGGAAAGCAACTACGAAGTGCTGTCGGCCCGTTCGGGCCAGGACGCGCTGCGTCAGGTGCTGCGCCACGACTTCGCCGTGATCCTGCTCGACGTGAACATGCCGGGCATGGACGGTTTCGAGACCGCCGAAGCGATCCACCAGCGGCCGCGCTCGGCGGACATCCCGATCATTTTCGTCACCGCCTTCCTGGCCGACGAGATCGACCGCCTGAAGGCCTACCAGCGCGGCGCCGCCGACTTCCTGTTCACCCCCGTGATTCCGCAGGTGCTGCGCGCCAAGGTACAGGTCTTCGTGGCGCTGGCCACCAAGAACGAGCAGCTCAAGCGCCAGGCCGAAAAGCTGTCGCAGCGCACCACCGAGCTGACCGCCACCAACAAGCGCCTGGTGCGCGAGATGGAAGAGCGGCGCGCGGCCGAGCGCAAGAGCAGCGCCAAGGACGAATTCCTGGCCATGCTGGGCCATGAGCTGCGCAATCCGCTGTCGGCGATCAGCAGCGCCTCTTCCCTGCTCGGCTTGCCGGGCGCCGGCGCCGAATCGGTCGGGCGCGCGCGCCTGATCATCCAGCGCCAGACCCAGCACCTGTCGCGCATCGTCGACGACCTGCTCGACCTGTCGCGCGCGATGTCCGGCAAGATCCTGCTGTCGAAGAAGCGCCTCGATATCGGGCCGCTGGTGTCGGGCTGCCTGGACACCTTCCGCGCCACCGGCCGCACGGCCGGCTACCAGCTCGGCACGCGGATCGGCGCCGGCTGGGTCGAGGGCGACCCGACCCGCCTGGAGCAGATCGCCACCAACCTGATCGACAATGCGCTGAAATACACGCCCAGCGGCGGCGAGATCGAGATCGCCATCGACACCGTGGGCGAGGACGTGGTGCTGACCGTGCGCGATTCCGGCGTCGGCATTCCCCCCGACCTGCTGCCGCATGTGTTCGACGTGTTCGTGCAGGGTTCGATCTCGATCGACCGTTCGCAGGGCGGACTGGGGATCGGCCTGTCGCTGGTGCGGCGCCTGGTCGAGCTGCATGGCGGCAGCGTCAGCGCCACCAGCGTCGGCAACGGCGGCGGCAGCACCTTCGAGATCCGCCTGCCGCGCACCGAGCCGGCGGAAAACATGGACGCGCCGGCGAGCGCCGTCAACGCGGATGCGAAGCCGACCGTGCTGCTGATCGAAGACAATGACGATGGCCGCGAGATGATGGCGACCATGCTGGGTTCCTACGGCTATCCGGTGATCCAGGCGCGCGACGGCCTGGAGGGCGTGAAGCTGGCCGTCGCCGAGCGTCCCGAAGTGGCGCTGGTCGATATCGGCCTGCCGGGCATCGACGGTTACGAAGTCGCGCGCCGCCTGCGCAAGGATGCGACCACCCGCGGCATCCGCCTGATCGCCCTCACCGGCTACGGCCTGGCCGAAGACCAGCGCCGCGTACTGGAAGCCGGCTTCGACCTGCAGATGGTCAAGCCGGTCGATCTGGCGGCCCTGCTGGCGCAGCTGGCGGAACCGGCCGAGACGGGCGCCCCGGCCGACGTGCTGAAGGTCTGAGCGTATCCGGCGCCCTGATTACAGGGTCGACAGGATTTCCTGCTTGCGCTGCGCCATCTCCTGGCCCAGCGCCATCAGGTCCAGGCCGCTCTTCTTGGCCTGCTTGAACATCTCTTCTTCCTCTTCCTTGACGTGGTGCTCGATTTCCTCGCCGAGCACCTTGACCTTGGCGTCATACAGGTCTTCGTCCGGGTCCATTTCCTGCAGCTGCTTGATCAGGTCCTTGGCGGCCTGGTGCTCGACCACGGCCTCGTCGACCATGTCATCCGAATCCTTCACCTGTTCGCGCACCGCGGGATAGAAGATTTCTTCCTCGATCTGGGTATGGGCGATCAGCGACTTGCAGATCTTTTCGGTCAGCTTCTGCTTGCTGGCCTTGGCGCGGTCGCCCAGCTCCTCGAACTGCTTGAACATTTCCGACACTTCGCGGTGGTCGGCGACCAGCAGGGCGATGGCGTCCTGCCCGGTGATCCCGGCGGCGTGGATGGCGGCGTTTTTCGCGGCGGAACTTGCGGTGGTATTCGATTTGGTGCTCATTGTGTTTCCCCTCGTGATTGGATGGCCGACGTGCAGCCGGTAGCGCCAGCTTCACCCAAGCCGCCCCCGGCGACTGTACGGAAACACACACTGGGATTTCCTGCGCGACGTCAGGAGCCAAGCTGTTGTATCATTTTGGGAAACATTAATTGGTTGCTTTCATGAAAGCTTCGGCACCCCAACCACTTTCACCCGTCCCGGATGAGGACCCCGCGACACGCGTCGCGGAACTCACCGAACTGCTCGGGCACCTGACCGCTTGCTGGGACGAGGAGCGGCGCCAGCTCGCGCGCCGCCTGCACGACAGCCTCGGCTCGTCGATGACGGCGCTGACCATGCACCTCGGGCTGCTGTCCTCGCACCTGAAGGAGGCGCCGCAGCGCGACCGCGCCGCCCAGATGAAGCAGCTGCTCAACAACATCATCGAAACCAACCGCAAGATGCAGCTGACGCTGTGGAACGACAAGCTCGAGTTCCTCGGTCCGAAGGCAGCGATCGCCGAGCTGGTGGCGGAATGGGGCCGGGAGCACGGCATCAAGGCGCACGCCAGCCTGCCGGACGAAGAACCCGACTATTCGCGCCCCCAGGGCGTGACCCTGCTGCGCTGCGCCGAAGAAGGCTTGCGCAATGTCGCCGCCCACGCCCGGGCGACCGAAGTCCAGGTGATCCTCGACGACGATGGCGACCAGGTCATGCTGACGGTGCGCGACAACGGCGTCGGTCCGGGCGCCGAGCCGGCCAACTCCCTGAGCTGCCACGGCCTGCGCCTGCTGCGCGAACGGGCGCAGCAGCTGGGCGGGACGCTGACGCTGGGAACGGGGCCGGACGGCGGGGCGGCCTTGACCCTGATTTTGCCGAAGCAGTAAAACGTCGCCCCCTGCGCAGGCGGGCGCGACGAACTTAGTGCAGCTTGACCAGCGGCGTCGTCCTGCGGATCAGGTAGCGCGCCACCGCCAGCACCCCGGTCCGCATCGCCCCCAGCACCGCTTGGTGGTGCATCAGGTGCAGGCTGGTGTACATGATGCGCGCCACGAAACCCTCCACGAACCAGGTCGCGCGCAGCGAGCCCATCAGGTTGCCGACCGTGGTCTGGTGGCCGATCGACACCAGCGAACCGTAATCCTTGTAGACGTAGGCGTCCTTCTGCGGCGGCCGGCCGGACGCCATGTTCATGAAGGTCTTCATCAGGTAATCCGCCTGCTGGTGCGCGGCCTGGGCGCGCGGCGGGACCGGATTGCCCTTGCCGTCCGTGCAGGCGGCGCAATCGCCGAGCGCGTACACGCCCTCCACGCCCTTGACCCGCAGGTGGCCATCGACCTCGATCGCGCCGCCCTTGTTGGTCGGCAAGCCCAGCGAGGCCAGGAATTCCGGCGCGCGGATCCCCGCCGCCCACACGCAGATGTCCGACGGATAGACGTGACCGTCCTTGTCGACCACCTGGCGCGCGTCGATCCGGGTGACCCGGCAATCGGTCACCACGCGGATCGCGCGTTCGTCGAGCAGGCGCGCGGCCGATGCCGAGACCCGCTCCGGCAGCGGCGCCAGGATCCGCGGCGCGCCCTCCAGCAGGGTGATGCGCACGTCGCGCTGGACCTGCAGGCGGTTGAAGCCGTAGGCGGCATAGGCGCCGGAGGCTTCGCGCAGCTCCGCGGCCAGCTCGACGCCGGTGGCGCCGCCGCCGATGATCACGATGTCCAGCCCGCCGCCGCGCTTCGGCGGCGCCAGTGCGGCATCCGCCACGGCGGCGCCGCCGGCCTCGTCCGCAGCCACCACGCCCGAGTCGAAGCTGCCCGCGCCGACCGCCTTGGCGACCGCCACGCCCGGGTTCGTCGCGCCCTCCCCCTTGGCCTCGGCGGCCTGGGCGAGCAGGCGCAGCAGGCGGAGGCGGAAACGCTCCGCGTCCTCGGTGGCATTCAGGGAAATGGTGTGTTCGCGCGCCCCGGGCACGCCGAAGTAATTCGAGGTGCTGCCGACGGCAATCACCAGGGAGCGGTAGGAAATCGTGCGCGCCGGGAAGATCTCTTCGCCATCGCTGGTGGCCTTCACGGGCCCCACGCCGAGGACCTTGTTGGCGGCGTCCAGCGCCGTCATGGCGCCATAGACGAAGGTGAAGCCGCGGTCATGGGCCAGCATCTGGTAGGACAGGCCCTCCTGGTGGATGTCCAGGGTGCCGGCCGCGACCTCGTGCAGCGAGGGCTTCCAGACGTGGTAGAGCCGGCTGTCCACCAGCGTCACCTTCGAGGGGCCGAGCTTGCGCCCCAGTTTGCAGGCCAGTTCCAGCCCGCCCGCACCGCCTCCTACGATCACGATTTCGCTGTACAAGCTGCCTCCCGTGGATAGCGCCCAACTTGCCGGGCTAACAAGGGCAGTTTACTACGGAGGCGGAAAAGCCGCTGGCGCGGCAGAACCGGCTCTTCAGTCGTGACCGCGGCCGTGGCCCTCGCCGCCGTGACCGTGGCCTTCGCCGCCGTGGCCGCGACCTTCGCCATGGCCGTGGCCTTCGCCGTGGCCGCGGCCGTGCTCTTCCCAGCCGCGGCCGCCGCGATCGTGACCACGGTCATGGCCGCGGTCGTAGTCGCGGTATTCGACGCGCTCGACCACGCGCACCGGGGCGCGGTAGCCGCCGCCATGGAAATGCTCGCGGTAGCGCGGCACGTAGGTGTTGGTGTACCACTCGTCGCGCACGAACAGGACCGGACGGCCGCAGGCGTCGTAGCGGCCGCAGAACCTGGCCCAGTGCTTGCGGTGGCCCGGCGGCACGCGCAGGTAGATCGGCTCGGCCGCGTAGTAAGGCGTCTGGCGGATGATCACCGGCTGGGGCGCGTACAGCACGGGCTGGGGCGCGAAGTCGCCGATGTCGACGCGTCCGTAGAAACCGGGCTGGCCAACGCTGATGCTGACGTTGGTCTGGGCCAGGGCCGGGAAAGCGGCGGCGAACAGGGCCGCGCCGATGATCAGGGATTTCATGAGGCTCTCTCCGTATAAGAATGTGTCTAGTTTACCAAACGTAATGTTGCTTTCTGTACGTTGCAACACATACTTACATCCGTTACCGATACAATGCCTGACTCCAATTTCTTGTACTCCAACTCAACAGAAAGCACGATGATGTTCCTGAAATACGCTCCCCTGGCGGCAGGCGCCCTCCTCCTCGCCGGCGCCGCCCAGGCGCAAATCGGCGTCACCGCCGACCTCGGCACCACCGGCGCCGGTTTCCACCTGGTGGTCCCGATGGAGTCGAACCTGAACGGCCGTTTCGGCGCGAACATGTTCAACCACGACTTCGATCGCAGCACCAACGGCGTCGACTACGCGATCAAGGGCAAGCTGCGGACCTTCGATGTGCTGTTCGACTGGTATGTACGCGAAGGCAGCCCCTTCCACCTGACCGGCGGCCTGGTCTACAACGGCAACCGCTTCGACGCTAGCGCCCAGGCCAACCAGTTCGGCAAGCTGACCCTGAACGGCAATACCTATACCGCGGCCGACATCGGTATCTTGAAGGGCCGCATCGATTACCGCAAGGCCGCACCCTACCTTGGCATCGGCTGGGGCAACGCACTGGTCACCAATGCCGGACACTGGAGCTTCAACGCCGACCTCGGCGCCTTCTACCAGGGCAATCCGAACGTCGACCTGGGCAGCTATGGCTGCACGGTCTCGAAAGACACCTGTGACGCCCTGTTCAAGGACGTGGCTGCCGAACGCCTGCGCCTGAAGGACGACGTCAGCGGCTTCAAGCTGTATCCGGTCGCGCGCGCCAGCCTGAACTACGGCTTCTGATTGGCGGTGGTAGGATGCTGCGCATGGAGGACATCATGCGAAATCATCCGCTGCGCTGGAGCCTGGTGCTCCTGGCCTGCCTGACGGCGGTCGCCTGCCACGACCGGCCCGAGCCGGTCAAGCCGACCGTCGACCTGTCGAGCGCCGTCGGCATCGCCCGCTGAGCCGCGACTGCCGACGCCCGACGCTGCCGCCCGGCCGGCGGCACGGTACACTATCGCCTTTTCATCCATAACAAGACCGCTGCCCATGTCGTTCGCTTCGCTCGGCCTGATCGACCAGATCGTCCGCACCCTAGACTCCCTCGACTACAAGTCGCCCACCGCCGTGCAGTCGCAGGCGATTCCCGCGGTGCTGGCCGGACGCGACGTGATGGCCGCCGCCCAGACCGGCACCGGCAAGACCGCCGGCTTCGCCCTGCCCCTGCTGCAGCGCCTTACTGAGGACGGCATGCAGGTGAACAGCAACTCGGCGCGTGCGCTGGTGATGGTGCCGACCCGCGAACTGGCCGAGCAGGTCTACCAGAGCGTGCGCGCCTACGGCGAAGGCCTGCCGCTGCGCAGCATGGTGGCTTACGGCGGCGTCAGCATCAATCCGCAGATGATGCGCCTGCGTAAGGGCGTCGACGTGCTGGTGGCCACCCCCGGCCGCCTGCTCGACCTGCAGCGGCAAAACGCGCTGCGCCTCAACCAGGTGCAGACCCTGGTGCTCGACGAAGCCGACCGCATGCTCGACCTGGGCTTTTCGCGCGACATCGACCAGCTGCTGGCCCTGCTGCCGAAGCGCCGCCAGACCCTGCTCTTTTCCGCGACCTTCTCCGATCCGATCCGCGCGCTGGCGACGAAGATGCTGCGCGACCCGGTCAGCATCGACGCCAGCCCGCGCAACACGACCGTGAAGGCAATCCGGCAGTGGATCGTCCCGGTCGACAAGAAGCGCAAGCCGGAACTGTTCCTGCACCTGCTGAAGCGCCACGCCTGGCCGCAGGCGCTGGCGTTCGTGAAGACCCGCAAGGGCGTCGACCAGCTGGTCGAGCTGCTGGCGTCAAAAGGCTTCAGCGCCGACTCCATCCACGGCGACAAGCCGCAGTCTGCGCGCCTGCGCGCGCTGGAGCGCTTCAAGGCCGGCGAGGTGCGGATCCTGGTGGCCACCGACGTCGCCGCGCGCGGCATCGACATCGACGAGCTGCCGGTGGTGGTGAACGTCGACCTGCCGATCGTGGCCGAGGACTACGTCCACCGCAGCGGCCGCACGGGCCGCGCCGGCGCCTCGGGCGAGGCGGTGTCGCTGGTCTGCGCCGACGAGGTGCAGCAGCTGGCGGCGATCGAGGCGCTGACGAAGCAGGCGCTGGAACGCCGCGAGGAAGCGGGCTTCGAACCCGACCACCGCGTGCCGGAAACGAATGCCAGCGGCGAGATCGTCAAGAAACCGAAGAAGCCGAAAAAGCCGAAGCACGGGGCTTCGGCCAAGGCGGATGCGCCGGTGGTGCAGGAAGACGTACGTTTCCGCCGCTGATCCGCGGCGCTGATGCGCGCCGCTGATGCGCGGCGCCGGCCAGGGACAAGGCTTATTTCGACTGCAGTTCCGCGTCGATGCGGGACTGCGCGCCGGTATCGCGCATGAACCAGCACACGACCAGGGTGCAGGCGATCACCGCGGTGGCGTACCAGTAGAAGCCGCTTTCCATCTCGACCGACTTGAACCACAGGGCCAGGTACTCGGCGGTGCCGCCGAACACCGACACCGCGAACGCGTACGGCACGCCGACGCCGGTGGCGCGGATGCTGGCCGGGAACAGCTCGGCCTTCACCAGGGCGTTGATCGACGTGTAGCCCGACACGATGATCCAGGCGCAGGCGATCAGGGCGAAGGCTTCCCACGGGCCGCTGGCGTTGCGGATGGCGGTCAGCAGCGGCACGGTGAACAGGGTGCCGAGCAGGGCGAAGCCCACCAGCAGCGGACGGCGGCCGATGCGGTCGGACAGCGCGCCGTACAGCGGCTGCAGGCACATCGCGAACAGCAGCGAGGCGGCCGAGACGGCGGTGGTCTGCGCATCGCTCAGGCCGACCGACAGGCGCAGGAATTTCTGCATGTAGGTGGTGTAGACATAAAAGGCCAGCGTGCCGCCCATCGTCAGGCCGACCACCAGCAGCACTTCGCGCGGATGCTGGGCCAGCTGCTTCAGGCCGCCCATCGGCTTGGCCTTCTTGCGCGCGGCTTCGAAGGACTGGGTTTCCGGCATGTCGTGGCGCATGCGCAGGGCCAGCAGGGCCAGGCAGGCGCCGGCCACGAAGGGAATCCGCCAGCCCCAGGCGCGCAGCTGCTCGGCGTCGAGCAGCCAGCGCTGCAGCACCAGCAGCAGTAGCAGCGCCAGCAGCTGGCCGCCGATCAGCGTCACGTACTGGAAACTGGTGTAGAAGCCGCGGTGCTTCGAGTCCGCCATCTCCGACAGGTAGGTGGCGCTGGCGCCGTATTCGCCGCCCAGGCTCAGGCCCTGCAGCAGGCGCGCCAGCAGCAGGATGCAGGGCGACAGGATGCCGACCGCGGCATAGGTGGGCGCGCAGGCGATCAGCAGCGAGCCGAAGCACATCAGCAGCACGGACGTCATCAGGGCTTTCTTGCGGCCCAGGCGGTCGCCGATGTGGCCGAACAGGATGCCGCCGATCGGGCGCACGAAGAAGCCCAGCGCGAAGATGCCGGCCGTGGACATCATCTGCGCCGTCGGGTCCTGCTTCGGGAAGAAGGAACTGGCGAAGTACAGGGCGAAGGCCGAGTAGCAGTAGAAGTCGAACCACTCGACCAAGTTGCCGGCCGAGCCGACGAAGATGGCGCGCAGGCGCTTGCCGGAAATGCGCTCGCCGGCGCCGGCGCGGCCGTCGAGGGCCGCCTTGCCGGCCTTGTTCGTGACGGTATTCATTGTCGTCCCCATTATTTTGATAAAGGAGTCCACTATCGCGGCTGGGGGCGGCGTGCGCATCCGCAATGTCGGCGCGCCCTCCTCCGTAAAACTACGGAGACGGTTTGCAAGCGCCGGCGCAACTGCTATCGTTGCGCGATGTTCATCACACGACATTGGCGCCGGCTGCTTGCCGCGGCGGCGGCGCTGACCCTGATCGTCGCTTCCGGCTACTGGGCCGAGCAGCGCGAGCTGCAGTCCAAGACCGAAGCGCTGCGCCAGGCCGCCGCGGCGAACGCGCTGGGGCTGCGCGGCATCGTCGAAAAGCACAACTTCCTGCCGCACGCAGCAAGCCGCCACCCGGACGTGCAACAGCTGCTGCGCATGCCGCGGGACGCGCTGCTCCGGGCGCGCGTCAACGACTACTTTGCCGACCTGCAGGCGACCACCGGCGCCGCCGCCCTCTACCTGGTCGACCGGGACGGCCTGACACTGGCCGCCAGCAACTGGAACCTGCCGTCCAGCTTCGTCGGCCAGTCCTATCGCCAGCGCCCCTATTTCGAAGATGCCTTGCAGGGACGGCGCGGTTTCTTCTACGGCCTCGGCCTGACCACCGGCCAGTCCGGCCTGTTCATCGCCGAACCGGTGCGGGCGCAGGGCGCCGTCATCGGCGCGGTGGTCGTCAAGATCAGCCTGGAGCCGCTGCAGGCCGCCTGGATCCGCGGCGCCGATCCGGTCGTGCTGCGCGACAGCCGCGGCATCGTGTTCCTGAGCGCCGTGCCCGAATGGCTGTTCCACAGCATCCGGCCGGTGTCGGCGCTGGATGCGCGCTGGGTTGCCGACCACGGCCAGTACGGCAAGCGAAATCGTTTCGATGCCCTCCCCTGGAATATCGAGCCGCGCCAGGACACGCCCGGCTTCGTCCTGCGCACCGAGCTGCGGGGCCGCCGCGTGCGGCTGCTGGCGCTCGACACGCCGCTGCCGGAGCTGGGCTGGACCCTGACGGTGACGACCGACATGAAGGAAGTGATCCAGGCGCGCCAGGCCGCGCTGGCGCTGAGCGCGCTGGCCACCGCCCTGCTGCTGCTCGGCGTGCTGTACTGGCGCCTGCGCGAAAAGCGCTTCCTCGAACAGCGCACCGCCCGCCTCGAGCTCGAGCACCGCGTCGAGGAACGCACCCGCGACCTGCAGGAAGCCCACGCCTTCCGCAAGGCGATGGAAGACTCGCTATTGGTCGGCATGCGTGCGCGCGACCCGGAAGGCAAGATCATCTACGTGAATCCGGCCCTGTGCGCCATGGTCGGCTACAGCGCGGAAGAACTGCTGGGGCGCCGGCCTCCCTACCCTTACTGGCATCCGGACGACCTGGAAAAGCAGGCGCGCGAAAGCGACGAGGCCCTGCAGGGCCGCGCCGCGCCGCACGGCTTCGAATCGCGGCTCCGGCACAAGGACGGGCACGACGTGATCACCATGGTTTATGCCGCGCCGCTGGTCGACGCCCAGGGCGTGCACCGCGGCTGGATGAGCTCCGTGGTCGACATCACCGCCCAGAAGCGGGCCGAGGCCCGGCAGCGCGACCAGGAATTGCGCCTGCAGCGCAGCGCGCGCCTGGCGAGCGTCGGCGAGATGGCCTCGACGCTGGCGCACGAACTCAACCAGCCGCTGATGGCGCTGTCGAACTTCGCCGTCGCCGCGCGTGCGCTGGCCGCGCGCGCAAGCGTACCGGCCGGGACCGAGATGCTGACCGGCGCGCTCGACGAGATCGTCGGGCAATCGCAGCGCGCCAGCGAAATCGTCAAGCGGGTGCGCGCCTTCATCAATCCGCAGCGCGCCCATTACGAAATGCTGACGATGGAAAGCGTCATCACCCATGCGCAGACGCTGCTGAAACCGGAGCTGCAAGGCCAAGGGGTCACGCTGCGGCTGCGGCTGGAGGACGCCGCCGCGCCGGTGCGCGGCGACCGGGTCCTGCTCGAGCAGGTGCTCGCCAACCTGATCCACAATGCGCTGCACGCGATGCAGGACCAGGCGGACCTGGCGCCGGCCCAGCGCGCCATCGAGCTGTCCACCCGGCTGGCCGGACAGGCCCTGCGCATCACCGTTGCCGACCAGGGGCCGGGCATTCCGGCCGACCAGCTCGAACAGGTGTTCGCGCCCTTCTTCACCACCAAGCCGGACGGCCTTGGACTGGGACTGAACATCTGCCGCACCATCGTCGAAGCCCACGGCGGTTTCATGACCGTCGAAAACCGTCCAGGGGGCGGCGCCGCCTTTTCCTTCACCTTGCCCACCGTGCCATGAAAGACATGCCGCTCACGCTCTACGTCGTCGACGACGACGAAGCCCTCCGCCGTTCCCTGCTGCTGCTGCTGTTTTCCCAGGGGCTGGCGGTGCAGGCCTTCGAGTCCGGCGAAGCCTTCCTCGAGGCCGTCGACATGCGCCAGCCGGGCTGCGTGATCCTCGACCTGCGCATGAAGGGGATGAGCGGCCTGGCCGTGTTCGAGCGCCTGCTGGCGGAGCACAGTCCGCTGGTGACGCTGTTCCTGTCCGCGCACGGCGACATCCAGACCGCCCTCGAAGCGGTGCGGCGCGGCGCCTACGACTGGGTCGAGAAACCGGACACCCGGCAGCTGCTCGACAAGCTGCCGGCCGCCATCGCCCTGGCCAGAGCCCGCGCCCAGGCGCTGCGCCTGTGGGCCGAGCTGACGCCGCGCGAGCGTGAAGTGGCGCGCCTGGTGGGCCTGGGCCAGCCGAACAAGGAAATCGCGCGCGTCCTGGTGCCGCCCTGCGGCCCGCGCTCGGTGGAGACCCACCGCGCCAACATCTTCAGCAAGCTGCAGTGCGCGAACGACAATGAACTGGGCCGCTGGCTGGCGGCCCATCCGTGGCTCGACTGAATAAACAGCCTTACACGCTGGCGAAGGCCTGGACGAGGCGGTTGAAAGGCGCCGCGTGCGTGACGTTCATCCCGTGCGAGGCGCCCGCGATGGAACGCTTGTCCACGTGCCCGATCCACTCCGCCAGCTTGTCGACATTGTCGCGGTACATGCGCGGGCTGCGTTCTCCCGCGATCAGCAGGGTCGGGCACTTGAGGGCGCGGGCCGCGGTGCGCGTATAGGCGGGCAAGGGATCGCGGAACTGCTTGGGCAGCGTGGCCGCGTTATCGATCGCCATGGTGCGGAAGCCGGTCGGGCTCTTGCGCCAGATGCCGGGCATGCTGACCGAGTCGACGAAGATTTCGAGGCCGGCTTCGATGTCGCCGTCCTCGATCAGGCCGGCCGCCTGCGCACGCAGCCGTACCGTCGCCGGCGGCAGGGCCGCCTCCGGCTGTCCCTCGACCTGCAGGGCGCCGCCCGGGTCCGCCAGCGTCAGCGTTTTCACCAGCGCCGGGAATTCGTGCGCCAGGTGGAAGGCGACGCAGCCGCCGCGCGAATGGCCCACCAGGTGCACCGGACCGAGATTCATGGCGGCGATGAAGGCGGCCAGTTCGGCGACGTGCGCCTTCCAGCCGAACTCTCCTTGAGCGTCTGCTTCGGCATCGGCCAGCGGCCAGTAATGGCTGAGGCTTACCGACACGCAGTGGAACTGCTGCGACAGCACCGCCGTCTGCGCGTTCCAGTAGCGGTAGTCGCACAGCGATCCGTGCACGAACACCATCGGCTCGCCGGACCCGCTGGCCACATAGGGCATGCGGATGCCGGACGGCAGGGTGGCGAAAGCCAGTTCGGGCGTGGCGAGGACAGCTGGATCGAGGCGTGCGTTCATGTTCGGGCTCCTTTGTCACTACTATGCACCAGCGCGCAGTCCAAGAAAATCGCATAATATTGATCGTAACGATCAATTTTTCTGATACTTAATTTTATTTTAATACCGATGAAAGCACTCGACCTGGATGTCCTGACGATGATCGTGGCGGTGGCCGACACGGGCAACATCAGCCGCGCGGCCGAAGTCGTGCACCGCTCGCAATCGGCGGTGAGCATGCAGATCAAGACGCTCGAAGATGCGCTCGGCAAGCCGCTGTTCGTGCGCAAGCCGCGCAGCGTCACGCCGACCCAGGACGGCGAGGTGCTGCTGACCTACGCGCGCCGCATGCTCGCGCTGCGCGACGAAGCCTGGGCCGCGGTGGTACGGCCGGACATCACCGGACGCGTCGTGATCGGCGTGCCCGACGACTACGCCTCGTCCCTGCTGCCGGGGATCCTGAAGAAGTTTTCCGCCACCTATCCGAAGGTCGAGATCCAGGTGGTCGGGCTGCCCAGCGTGGCGCTGGCGCCGATGGTCAAGGACGGCTCGGTCGACCTGGTGTGCGCCACGCGCGTGAAAGGGCTGTCCGGCGAGTTCGTGCGCTTCGAGCCGATGGTGTGGGCGGCCAACCCCAGCGCCCAGGAGATCTGGAAGGAGCGGCCGCTGCCGATCGCGGTGTTCCTGCCCGGCAGCGTGGCGCGCGAAAATGCGATCCGCAGCCTGGAGCGGGCGAAGATCCCCTACCGGACCTCGTACGAGAGCCCGAGCCTGATGGGCCTGCTCAGCATGGTCGAAGCGGGACTCGCCATCGCGCCGCTGGCGCGCTGCGCCGTGCCCGGCCACCTCAGCCTGCTCGGCCAGGCGCAGGGCCTGCCGGAGATCGATCCGCTCGAGGTCATCCTGGCGAGAAGCAGCAAATCGAAGCGGCCGCCCTGCGACTTCCTGGCCGAGAAGATCATGTCGGAGCTGCGCAGATAAGAGCCGGCCAAGCACCAGCCGCGCCACATCGGCTATCCTGTCGGCCTTCCTTACTCAGTCAGCCCCAGCCCATGCAAGTCTTCGGAATCGGAATCCACATCCTCATCGCCATCTTTTTTGCGGTGCACGCGGTGCGTACGCGGCGCGAAATGTACTGGCTGCTCGTGCTGTTCCTGTTCCCCCTGCTGGGCAGCGTCGTGTATTTCTTCGCCGTGTTCCTGCCCTCCACCCGCCTGGACCACTCGGCGGCCAGGGCCGGCCGCGCGCTGCAGGCCAGCCTGGACCCGGGCCGCGAGGTGCGCGAGGCCCAGCGCGCCTTCGAGCTGACCCCGACCGCGCACAACCAGATGCGCCTGGCCCGGGCCCTGCTCGAAACCGGCCAGGCCGCGCAAGCCGCCGGGCAGTACGACGCCTGCCTGCAGGGCCCCTTCGCACGCGACGCCGAACTGCGCCTGGGCGCCGCCCGCGCCCGCCTGGCAAGCGGCAATGCGGCAGGCAGCATCGCCCTGCTGGAAGCGCTGAGGGCCGAGCAGCCGGGCTTCCGTCCCGAGCAGACCGGCATCCTGCTGGGCCAGGCCTATGCCGCCGCCGGCCGCCAGGACGAGGCAGGATCGCAGTTCGCCGCCGCCGCGCAGCGCTTCGGCAGCCTGGAAGCGCGCGCCGAACTCGCGATCTGGGCGCTGGCCAACGGCAAGCCGCAGGTCGCCGATCCGGAACTGCAGGAAATCGAACGCACCCGCAAGCACATGCCGGCGCACTCGCGCAAGCTGAATGCGGAGCTGTTCAGGCGGGTGGATGCGGCGCGGGCGCAGGCGCGCTGAACCGGCCTGGCATCGACAGGCGAGGCCGATGCTCGACGCTCAGCGCTTGGCCTTCTGCGCGGGTATCGACACCATCGATGGCTTGCTGGGGTCGGGCGCATAACTCAGTTTCATCTCGTCGTTCGAGCCTTGGTGGAATTCCATGACCACGTTGCCGTCGCCGGAGACGAACTTGTTCCTCGACACTGCTTTGAGCCGCATCGGCTTTTCGGTGTCGATGGTCGCGTCGATGTATTCGGGCTTGCCGCGCACTTCCAGCAGCCAGCCATTCGCCATGTCATAGGTCCCGGCGATCTGCTTGACTTCGTCAGGCGCCAGTCGGACCGCCTTGGCTGGAGCGGTCACCGTCACGGTCGAGATAGGCGCAGTATCGGGACGTGGGTAGGGTTGGGTCTGCGCATCGGCGCCAGCGGCAAGCACGAGCAGGGATGCGGGAATCAGGAGAGCTAGGGGTCGCATGATCGTTCCTTCACAAAGCAGAAACCTTTGGACAGGCGTCACGCCGAATCGGCCGCGTGGCGGGCGTCGGATGCCGCAAGGCGGGCATTGCCCTTGCGGTAATTCAGTTTAGGTCAGGGTCCATCCAGGACAAGGCATGCAGGCGCGCGCATCACGAAACTGTCTCGAAGCGAAAAAAGTCATATCCACGCGAAATGAGGCCAGGCGGCCGCCCCGTGGCGAATGAGCCGCCGCCCTGGTGGAGGCTGCAGAAGCTCAGCGAATCCTGAAGGTCGACATCAGGAACAGCACCAGCACCGGCCCCAGCAACGCCAGCAGAACCAGGCTCCGGAACAGCGGCGCCTTGCGCGATCCGCCTTCCTCGGCGTCGCGGGTCAACAGCCACGACCAGACGGCGCCCGGCCCCGCCACGCACAGCCCGAACAGGAAACTCATGCCCATCAAGCCGATCATCCCGAGCGGATCGATGAAGAAGGCCGCGACCCATACCAGGATCAGCGCCCAGGGCAGCACGCCGACCGTCATCAGGGTATTCGCCAGACACAGCTGCGCACGCGCTTTCATCGATATCCCTGGCCTGTTCAGCGCAGCTTCAGCCAGAATTTGCGTACGCCTTCGTCCTCGTCCACCGGCCCGACCGTGAAGCCGAGCTTGCGCACCAGGCCGATCACCGGCGCGTTCTGCGGCAGCGCCTCGCCGACGATCTCGCCGGTGCCGCGCGCGCGGCAGTAGGCGGTCAGCTTCTCCATCAGCATGCGGCCCAGGCCCTTGCCCTTCAGGTCGGAACGCACCGTGACGGCGAATTCCGCGCTGAGGTTGTCAGGATCGGCCACCACCCTGCCCACGCCCAGCGTCTCCTCATGGCCGTCGGGGCCGGGACGGGTGGCGATGAAGGCCATCTCGCGATCGTAGTCGATCTGGGTGAAGCGCGCGAGCTGGGCCGGCTGCAGCTCGCGGACGCGCACGAACATCCGGTAGCGCACGTCGTCCGGCGTGAGCGCGTTGAAGAAGGCCACGTGGGCCGGACCGTCCTCGGGGCGGATCGGGCGCAGCAGGATCGTGCCGCCGTTCCAGGGCCGCGTCTCTTCCAGTTCGGCCGGATAGGGACGGATCGCCAGCCGGTCCAGCGTCGAGCCGGAGCGGTCCGCCAGGGCGATGCGCATGCGCGCGTCCAGCACCACGGCGCCGCGGCTGTCGGCCAGCAGCGGGTTGATGTCCAGCTCGACGATCTCGGGCACGTCCGCCACCAGGCGCGAGACCTGCACCAGCACGGCCAGGATCGCATCCAGGTCGGCAGCCGGACGGTTGCGGTAGCCCTCGAGCAGGCGGGCGACGCGCGTGCGCGCCACCAGCTCGCTGGCCAGCACCGTGTTCAAGGGCGGCAGCGCCACCGCGTGATCGTTCGTCGCCGCCACCGACAGGCCGCCCTTGCCGAACAGGATCACGGGCCCGAACACCGGGTCGGTCGCGGCGCCGGCGATCAGCTCGTGGGCTTCGGGATTACGCATCATCGCCTGCACGGTGAAACCTTCCAGGCGCGCGCCCGGCTGCAACTCGGACAGGCGGCGGCGCATGCGTTCGGCCGCGGCCAGCACCGCCGCGTCGCTGTCGAGGTCCAGCGTGACGCCGCCGACGTCGCTCTTCTGCGCCACGTCCGGCGACAGGATCTTCAGCGCCACCGGATAGCCGATCTCGCGCGCCGCGCGCACCGCGTCGTCGGGCGTGGCGGCGGCGCGGGTCGGCGCCACCGGGATGCCGTAGGCTTCGAGGATGGCCTTGCTGTCGGGATCGGGCAGCAGGTAGCGGCCCTTGCCGAGCGCCTCGCGCACCAGCCGGCGCGCGCGCTCGCGGTCGGGTTCGCCATCGCCGACCGAGGCCGGCACCTGCATCAGCAGGTTCTGGTTCTCGCGGTAGTGGACGATCTGCAGGAAGCCGTTGACCGCCTCTTCCGGCGTGCGGTAGGTCGTCATGCCGGCCTCGGCGGCGATGGTGCGCGCCTCCAGCACCGACTGCACGCCGAACCAGCAGCTCAGCACATTGCGCGAGGAGCTCTTCGCCAGCGGCGCCACCGCACGCGCGACCGCGGCCGGGTCGACCACGGCGTTCGGCGCGTGGATCATCAGTACGGCGTTCGCGCCCGGGTCCTGCAGCAGCACCTCGACGACGTCGTGGTAGCGCTCCGGCGGGGCGTCGCCGCGCAGGTTCAGCGGCCCGTCGCCGCCCCACTCCGGCACCAGGCCGCGCAGCTTCTCCACCGTCGCTTCCTGCAGCACCGCCGGCTGGCCGCCGCCGTACTGCAGGGCGTCCAGGGCGAGCACCACGGGACCGGCGCCGTTGCCGATGATGGCGAGCCGGTCGCCGTACAAGGGCCGGGCGCGCGCCAGGGTCTCGACCGCCGCGAACAGCTGCTCGGTGGTGTACACGCGCAGCATGCCGGCGCGGCGGATCGCGGCGTCGTAGACGTCGTCCGGGGCCGCCAGCACCCCGGACAGGCAGGCGCCGGCCGCCGGCGGCTCCAGCGAGCGCCCGGCCTTCAGCACCAGGGTCGGCTTGCTGCGCGCCGCCGCGCGGGCCGCCGACATGAACTTGCGCGCATAGCGCAGGCTCTCGACGTGCAGCAGGATCGCGCTGGTGCCGCCGTCGCTGGCCAGGTAGTCCAGCACGTCGCCGAAGTCGACGTCGGCCGATTCGCCCAGCGAGATGAAGCTGGAAAAGCCGATGCCGCGCGTGCGCGCCCAGTCCAGCACCCCCGTCATCAAGGCGCCCGACTCCGCGACGAAGGCGATCCGTCCCGGCGCCGCGCCGCCCAGGGCGATGCTGGCGTTCAGGCCGAGGCCGGGCACCAGCAGGCCGGTGCTGTTCGGGCCGAGGATGCGCAGCAGGTAGGCGTTGGCGGCGTCGAGCATGGCCTGTTTCAGGCTGCGACCGCGCGCGTCGCGTGCGGTCGACATCCCGGCGCTCGTCACGACCGCCGCGCGCGTACCGAGGGCGCCCAGCGCGCGCACGATGCCGCAGACGGTGTGCGGCGGCGTGCAGATGATCGCCAGGTCCGGGGCCTCCGGCAGGCTGGCGACGTCGGGCCAGGCGCGCAGGCCGGCGATGCTGTCGTACTTGGGGTTGACCGGATACAGCTTGCCCTTGAAGCCGCCCTCCCTCAGGTTCTGCAGCAGGGTGGCGCCGACGCTGCCCGGACGCTCGCTGGCGCCGACCAGGGCTACCGAGCGCGGCGCGAACAGCTGGCGCAAATTACGCACGCTCATGCCGCGGCTCCCGTATGTGCCTGCCCCGTATGCGTCTGCCCCGGGCGCTCCCAGCCGTGCAAGCCGATCGTGTCAGATTGGCTACACTGGCTCCAAGAGAAAACAGACCACGGAAGCAATCCATGAACACGGAGCAGAGCAAGGAAGAAAACCAGGAAGGAAAGAAAAGCGGCTCGCTGAAGGTGATCTACGCGGCGATCGTCGCCAACCTCGGCATCGCCGTCAGCAAATTCGTCGTCGCCGGGATCACCGGCAGCGCCGCGATGCTGGCCGAGGGCATCCACTCGGCGGTGGACACCGGCAACGAGCTGCTGCTGCTGCTCGGCGAGCGCAACAGCGCCAAGCCGCCCGACGCGAAGCACCCCTTCGGCTACGGCAAGGAGATGTACTTCTGGGCGCTGGTCGTGGCCATGTCGGTGTTTTCGCTGGGCGGCGGCCTGTCGATCTACCATGGCTACGAAGCGCTGCGCCACCCCGAAGCCCTGGGCGACCCGACCTGGAACTATGTCGTGCTGGGCGTTTCGGCCCTGTTCGAAGGCTATAGCTGGAACGTCTCGCGCAAGGCCCTCAACGAACGCCGGAAGCCGGGCGCCTCGCTGTGGCAGACGATGCGCGCCAGCAAGGACGCGTCCGTGTTCACCGTCTTCATCGAAGATTCGGCGGCCCTGATCGGCCTGGTGATCGCTGCCCTCGGCATCGTTCTCGGCCACGCCCTGGACAATCCCTACTTCGACCCGGCCGCTTCGGTGCTGATCGGCCTGCTGCTGGTGGGCGCCGCCTTCACGCTGGCGCGCGAGACCGGCGCCCTGCTGGTCGGCGAGAGCATCGGCGCGGACGCCACCCGCAAGGTGCGCGAAGTATTCGAGAAGGACCCCTCGATCCAGACCGTGACCGGACTCCAGAGCATGCAGCTGGGGCCGGACGAAGTACTGCTGACGGCCGCGGTGCAGTTCCGGCGCGGGATGCGCATCGACGAAGTGGAAGCGGCGATCGCGCGGCTCGAACACTCGGTCGCGGCACTGTATCCCTCGATCCGGCATATCTACTTCGAGTCCGGCGCGCTGCGCTCGGCGCTGGGCTGAAAGGACTGCTGAACTCATGCGGGAAGCCTCCGTCGGCGATGGCGATGCTGGGTCCATGCTACCACCTTCTCCAAAGACGGCGCGTGCCGGAACGGACGCGTGACATCGACCGTCCGACGGCGTCCAGCCTTCGGATCGGCCGAAGGCAGCCCTTGGCATTGCCGGATTGCGCAGGTCCGGTCCGGCAACTACCATCGCTGCATGAACCCGATCCTCCTCACTTTTGCAGCCGGCATCGTCGCCGGCGCCATGAATGCGCTGGCCGGCGGCGGCTCCTTCGTCAGCCTGCCGGCGCTGATCGCGGCCGGCGTCCCGCCGGTCCAGGCGAATACCTCCAGCACGGTCGCGCTGTTCCCGGGCGGGCTGGCCAGCGCCTGGGCCTACCGCGACGGCTCGACCGCGATCGGCGACGTGCCGCTGCGCGCCCTGCTGGTCGCGACCCTGTGCGGCGGCCTGGCCGGCGCGGTGCTGCTGCTGCGGACCTCGTCGGCGGCCTTCAGCTTCGTGCTGCCCTGGCTGCTGCTGGTGGCGTCGCTGGCGCTCGCCTTCGGAAGGCAGGTCGGCGAGGCCTTGCGCGCGCGCTGGCGGATCCACGCGCACGCGGTGCTGGCGGTCCAGTTCGGGCTCGGCGTCTATGGCGGCTATTTCGGCGGCGCGGTCGGGATCATGATGATCGCCATGTGGGGCCTGCTCGACAGGCGCGAGCTGAAGCAGCTGAACGCGCCGCGCACGCTGCTGGTCAGCGCGGCGAATGCGGTGGCGGTGCTGGCCTTCATCGCGGCGAACGCGGTGCGCTGGCCCGAAACGCTGGCCATGCTGGCAGGCGCCGTCGCCGGCGGCTATGGCGGCGCCCGCATCGGACGGCGCGCGCCGGCGGGCGTCATCCGCGGCATCACGCTGCTGGCGACCGCCTGCATCACACTGGCCTTCTTCGTCAAGACCTATGCGCCGGGACTGCTGCAGCGGATCTGAGGATGCCGCCGCTCAGGCCGCGAACTTCTTCGATCCGGCCACGCAGAGCACCGCGACGAGGGTCACGCCCAGCATGGCCGGATCGACCGTCTCGTGCAGCAGCAGCGCCGCGAAACCCAGGGCGATGAAGGGCTGCAGCAGCTGCAGCTGGCTGACCGCCGTGATGCCGCCCTGGGCCAGGCCGCGATACCAGAACACGAAGCCGATCAGCATGCTGAACAGCGAGACGTAGGCCAGCCCGATCCATGCCGGGGTCCGCACGGCCCCGAACGAAGCCGGCATCGTCCACACGGCGGTGCCGAGCGTCAGCGGCAGCGACAGCAGCAGGGCCCAGCTGATCACCTGCCAGCCGCCCAGGCGCCGCGACAGCCGCGCGCCTTCCGCATACCCCATGCCGCAGGCGACGACGGCCGCCAGCATCAGGGCATCGCCCTTCAGGGACGTGTCGAGTCCCTGGCAGGCCGCATAGCCGACCACGATGCCGCTGCCGGCCAGGGAGAACAGCCAGAACGCCGGTCGGGGCCGCTCGCCGCCGCGGACCACCCCGAAGATCGCCGTGCACAAGGGCAGCAGGCCGAGGAACACGATCGAATGGGCGGAAGAGACGTAGCGCAGCGCCAGCGCCGTCAGCAAGGGGAAGCCGATCACCACGCCCAGCGCCACCAGGACCAGGGCTGGCATGTCGCCCGGCGCCGGCCGGCGTGCCCGCAAGGCCAGCAGCAGGACAGCGCCCAGCAGGGCCGCGATGGCCGCCCGGGCGCAGGTAAGGAAGACGGGATCGAAATCCATGACCGCCGCCCGCGTGGCCGGCAGCGAACCCGCGAAAATCACGACCCCGATCGCGCCGTTGATCCAGGCGCTGGCTGACTTATGCATCGCTGTTCCCATGGTAGAGTGCTCGCAGCAGAGCACAGGCATGCTGGAACAACTTTACAGGATACAACAGCGTCCGGAGCAAGCTTCTGGCACTTAAGACTTTTTCCGCAGCGCCGCGATCTGCGCGCGCAAATCCTTGTTCTCGGCTTCCAGGCTGTCGCGTGCGGTCTTGGCGCCGACCAGTTCCATCTCGGCCGCCAGGCGGGCGTCCGACAGCGCCGCGGTTTGCGTGACGTTCTTTTCGATCTGGCTGCGCAGCTCGGCCAGCTGGGCATCCTTGCCTTCGATCGCCAGCTGGTCCTTGGCCTTGCCGACCAGGGCGTCCATCGCCACCTGCTTCGCATTGCGCAGCTCGGCGTTCAGGCGCTCGATCTCCTCGTCGCGCTCGGCCACCGTGGCCAGCGCGTCATCGCGCGCGGCGTTCAGTTCATCGCGCTCGGTCTGCAGCTGGTCGCGTTCGGATTCCAGCGCGTCGCCGGCTTCGCGCAGGGCGTCCAGCTCTTCCTCGTGCCGGGCCAGGGTGTCGCGCGTGCCGCTGCCCGCCTCTTCGGCGAACTGCTGGGCCCAGCGCGCCAGTTCGTCGACCAGGTTCTGCGGCAGTTCGGCGCGCGGTGGCTCAGGCTGTTTGGCGGTGGCCGCGCGCCAGTCCGCCAGGTGGCGCGAGATGGCGCTGGCCGAGCCGCCGCCGAGGGCGTCGCGCACCGTGTCGATCGTGACCGGCGTGCCGGCCTCCTGCAGCTTGCCGGCGGCCGCCGCTACGTCTTCGAAATTCATAAATGGCGTATCCGTTGTCGAAGGCCATATGATACGTCACGCCCGCCGCCGGTGACGGGCGCGACGGGACAGGGCCCGATACAGCCTCAGATCCGGAAGTCGTCCAGCGACTTGCCGCCGGCCAGGCCCTCGGCGACCCACTTCGGCTGGCGTCCGCGGCCGGTCCAGGTTTGCGACTCGTCGGCCGGGTTGCGGTAGCGCGCCTGGCCCTGCTGCCCGCCGTTCCTTTTCGCCCCGCCCTTCTTGCCGCCGGAAGCCTTGGCGATCAGGTCCTCGACCGGCACGCCGACGTCCTGGGCAATCGCCAGGATCCGCTCGCGCGCCTTCTTGACCTCGTCGTGCTGGCGGGACTTGATCTCCTTTTCGATATCGAATTGCAGGCCCTTGAGCTCGGCAAGGTTGTAGTTCGACAGGTCGGTCTTTGCCATGTGCGCGCCTTTCATGTCCGTGGTTGTTGAATTGGCATCCTTGGCGATTTTACATGAGTGGGGATTTATTGCCGCACTGGTAAATCGGACGTTGGCGCGCTGCCGGTTCGCGACCTAGGACCTGGCGCTCACCGGATACCCGGCCGCATCGATCGCCTGCACGATCCGGTCCAGCTGGGCCTGGCTGTCGATCCTGACTTTCTTGGTCGGCAGGTCGATCTCGACCTTCGCCTCCGGGTCGATCTCCTGCACGGTCTTGGTCACGCGCCCCACGCAGTGTTTGCAGGTCATGTCTTCGACGGTCAATTCATACATCTTCGGTTCTCCTTGGGTTGAAGTTGAAACTGGCGCAGGCTGAGGGGCTGGCGCCCAGCGCCGCAGCAGCAGCGCATTCGTGACGACGCTGACGGAACTCAGCGCCATCGCCGCCCCGGCCAGTACGGGATTGAGCAGGCCCAGCGCCGCGACCGGGATCCCGACCACGTTGTAGACGAAGGCCCAGCCCAGGTTCTGGCGAATCTTGCGGTAGGTACGGTGCGAGATCGCGATGGCATCCGCCACCAGCAGCGGGTCGCCGCGCATCAGGGTGATGGCAGCCGTGTGCATGGCGACGTCGGTGCCGCCGGCCAGGGCGATGCCGACGTCGGCCGCGGCCAGGGCCGGGGCATCGTTGATGCCGTCGCCGACCATCGCCACCTTGCCGTCGCCCTTCGCCATCAGCTCGCGCACGGCCTGGGCCTTATCCGCCGGCAGCACCTCGGCCACGTAGCGGTCCAGTCCGAGCTCGCGCGCCGCCAGCGCCGCCGCGCCCTGGTTGTCGCCGGTGAGCATGACGGCGTCGACGCCCATTGCTTTCAGGCGCGCGACGGCCGCCGCGCTGGTCGGCTTGAGGCGGTCGCCGAAGGCCAGCAGGCCTGCGACGCGCAGCGCGCCGCCCTCCTCCACGGCCAGCCAGGATACGGTGCGGCCGTCGCCCTCGTGGCGGCGCGCGGCCTCGTCCCAGGCCTGCGCCGGTGCGCCGAGCTCCTGCATCAGGCGGCGGTTGCCCAGGTAGACGTTCGCAGATCCGACCCGCGCCCGCACCCCGCGGCCCGGCAGGGCGGCGGCGTCGAAGGCGGCCGCCGGCGCCAGGCCGCGTTCGCGCGCCGCCTGCGCCACGGCCTTCGCCAGCGGATGCTCGCTGTACTGCTGGACGGCCCAGGCCAGCGGCAGGACCTCGGCGCTGCCCTCGACCGCGACCACGCGCGGCTTGCCTTCGGTGAGCGTGCCGGTCTTGTCGAACACCACGGTGCGCACCGCGTGCGCGGTCTCCAGTGCCTGCGCGTCCTTGATCAGGATGCCGTGGCGCGCCGCCACGCCGGTGCCGACCATGATCCCGGTCGGCGTCGCCAGGCCCAGCGCACAGGGGCAGGCAATCACCTGCACCGCCACCGCATTCAGCAGCGCCTGCTGCCAGTCGCCCGTCGCCAGGCCCCAGGCCAGCAGCGTCACCAGCGAGATCAGCAGCACCGCCGGCACGAACACACTGCTGACGCGGTCGACCAGGCGCTGGATCGGCGCCTTGACCGCCTGCGCATCCTCGACCATGCGGATGATCTGCGCCAGCATGGTGTCGGCGCCGACCTTCACCGCCTCGACCAGCAGCAGGCCTTCGCCGTTGACGGCGCCGCCCAGCACCCGGTCGCCGGGGCGGCGCGCCACCGGCAGGCTTTCGCCGGTGAGCAGGGATTCGTCGAGGTGGCTGCCGCCCTCGGCCACGCGGCCGTCGGCCGGGACGCGCTCGCCGGGCCGCACCACCATCAGGTCGCCCACGCGCAATGCGTCCAGTGCGACCTCGACATCCTGCCCGCCGCGCCGCACCAGGGCGGTGCTCGGGCGCAGCGATTCCAGGGCGCGGATCGCCTCCACGGTCTGGTGCTTGGCGCGGCCTTCGAGCCACTTCCCGAGCAGGACCAGGGTGATCACCACCGCGGACGATTCGAAATACAGCTGCGGCATGCCGCGGCCGGCCGGGTCGGCGACCAGCTCATAGACCGACAAGGCATACGCCGCCGAGGTGCCGATCGCCACCAGCAGGTCCATGTTCCCGGCGCCGGCCCGCAGCGCCTTCCAGCCGGCGCGGTAGAAGCGCGCGCCGAGCCAGAACTGGACCGGGGTCGCCAGCAGCAGCTGCAGCCAGCCCGGCAGCATCCAGCCGTGGAAGATCATCGGCAGGATCAAGGGCAGGCTGAGGATGGCGGCGGCGGCCACCGGCCACCAGGCGGGCAAGGCGGACGGGGGTGCTTCCGCGCGCGGCTGGCCGCGCCGCACCGGCTCGGCTTCGTAGCCGGCCTGCGCGACCGCGGCGACGATCGCCTGCGGGTCCAGCCGGTCGCCATGCACGGTCGCCTGCTCCGTGGCCAGGTTGACGCTGGCCTCGCGGACGCCCGGCACCTTCTTCAAAGCCTTTTCGACGCGCGCCACGCAGGACGCGCAGGTCATGCCGCGCACCGCCAGCTGCAGCTCGGCGGGCGCCAACTCGGTCGTGGAATCCATGATTTCTCCTGTCAGCATGATGACAGGATAATCCTTCCCACGATGGGAAGGTCAAGCGCCGTCCGCGAAATCGTGCAGGAAACCGTCCGGCGGGAAGGCTGCGGGGCTGGCCGCCAGCGGCGGCATGGGTCGCATATCGTAGACCATGTCGGCGCGGTCGGCGCTCGCTTCCGCGGTGATCAGGAAACTGTCGCGGCCCAGGCGCTGCGGACCGCCGGCCAGGCGCACGGGACGCAGTTCGCTGCGCGCCAGCACCAGCACCACCTCGTAGCTGAGGGTCGGCGCGGCGAACAGGCCGAGCAGGGTGCGCAGCGCGCGCGCCCCGGCCGCCCGCGGCAGGAAGGACTCGAAGCGGGCGCGGCGCAGCGGGCCGATGCGCACGCGCACGCGCAGGTCCGGGCGCCAGCAGCGCGCGCCCAGCACGGCTACCTGGCCGAGCACCGCGCCCTGCCCGCCCGGCAGTCCACCCAGCACGCTCTGCTCGTCCGGCGCCAGCGCATCCCAGTAGCCGATCCCTTCCTGCAGCGCCACCGGCACCCCGAAATGATGCGACAGCACCCGCGCCAGCACGACGCCGGAGGCCGGCCGCCGGCGCAGCACGCCGGCATAGCGCGCCAGCGTGGCCTCATCCACCGTTTCGTGGTGTTCGCCCGGCGCGAAGCCGCCCAGCGCCAGCAGCAGCGGCAGGAAGCCATCGCCGCCGTCGGCGCCGGCCACGGCATGCTCGACCCGGTACTTGCGCCAGGCGCCGTAGAACAGCGCCAGCATGCGGGTGGTGAACATGTCGAGGAAGGCGCGCGGCGCGCCCGCCAGTTCGGCGTCCGGCTGGCCCGCTTCCCAGGCCGCGATGCGCTCGGTGAAGTGGCCCGGCAGCGCCCCGTGCGCGCCCAGCAGGCCCATGAAGGTCGGGGTCAGGAAGAACTGCGGCGGCTCGTCCTCCAGGCGCTGCGGCACGATGGCCTCGACCTGCCCTGCCGGGAAGCCGAGCGCCAGGCTGTTCCGGAAACGCAGGTGGCGCTCCAGCGCGCGGCGCGGCGGCACCCCGTGCTCGCCCAGCCACAGCACCAGCAGCCGCACCGCCTGGAAGAACTCGAAGCGCTGCGGCTCGGCCAGCAGGCGCGTGATCAGCCCAGCGGCTGGCTGCTGTGACGGGGTGCGCATGCAAGGATTTCCTGGCCGGTCTGGCGCGACACGACCTGCAGCCGGGTGAAGCAGTTGAGCTGCCCGTTGAGGGCGAAATAATGGTCGAGCACCTGGGCGAACACGAACAGGCTGCTGCCGGCAAAGGCTTCTTCGTCGACGGTCAGGCGGATCCCGACCCCCGGCATCAGGGTCGACACCGGCGCGGTGCGCACCCAGGCCCGCACCGCGCCGTGCTCGAGGCCGTGGATGCCGGCGATCTGGCGCTGCGCGGCCGGCGAACGCGGCAGGTCGTACAGGGACAGCATCTTGCGGAACTCGTCCAGCCCGGCCATGGTCAGGCTGGCGTGGTTCAGCGACAGGTGCGAAATCAGGCGCCAGTGCGCACCCTTGGCGGTGCCGAACCGGTAGGTCGGGCTGGGTTTGCGCAGCATGCGGATCGGCGCCACCGCCGCCAGCTCGTCGCTGCGCAGGTCGCCCTGCGGATCGCCGTAGCGCAGCTGGGCCGGCAGGTCGCGGTTGGTGCAAGTCAGCATGGTCGACAAGGTGGTCCGCCCCCCCGGGGCGCCGGCGCTCACGGTGCGGAAGTCGGCGTCGATCAGCGCGATGCGCATCTCGTGGCCCGGACTGACCGCGGCCACCGCATGGTCGCGCCGGGTGATCCAGTAATGGGCGCCGCCGTCGCCATCCCTGGCCTCGGCGCCGGCGCCGGCGCCGGCAGCGTACAGCGGCGCGAAGCGGGTCACGCTGGCCGGGCCCGCGCCTTCGCGCACCAGGCGCACCGCATCGACGCTGTGGATCTCGTAGTCCGCCGCATGGGAGCCGTCGGCCAGCAGCGGATAGTCGGCGCTGGTGTAGGACAGCTGCAGCGGCGCGCCGGCCTTCGGAAACAGGTTGATCACCGGCGTGCAGGCCGGCAGCAGGTTGCCGGGGCCGATGCCGGCCAGCAGGCGCGCCGCGTCGGAGTCGGCCGGCACGCCGTTCAGCACCACGTGCAGGGTGAAGCCGGTGCAGCGCGGCGGCAGCAGGGCGCGCAGCGCGGTGGTGTCGAGGTCGATGAAATGGAACTTCTCGGGATAGCAGAAATATTCGCTCAGCAGGCGCAGCGCCGGATGCGAGCGCGCCGGAAACGGAATCATCGCGTCCTCCTCCGTGAGCCCGGCCGGCGCCAGCGGCACCGCCGGCAGCGGCAGCCAGGCCGCTTCGCCGGCCGCCTGCACGCAGGCGCAGGCGCCGCGCAGGAACAGCGCGTCGATCAGGGCGGCGCGGGTCGAGGCTTCGCCGTCGACGAACAGGCGCAGGCGCGCCGGCAGGATCTCGGCCAGCGGACGCGGGCCGGGCGTGTCGATCGCGATGCCGATGCTGCTGGCGGCGCCGCGCGGCAGCCGCAGCGAACGCGGCGCCTTCGCCAGCGGCGCGAAGCCGAGCTGCGCCACCCGCAGCGGCGCCAGCAGCACATCGTAGACGGTGCGGAACAGGCACACGCTGTCGTGCCGGGCGCTGGTGCGCAGCATGGTCCCGCGTGGCAGCAGCAGCGGCGCGTCGGGCAGTTCGGCATCGCCGCGGCCGCCCACCTGGACGATGGTATGCGAGGGCATCGGCCGCAGATAATGCGGATAGAGGCTCTCCAGCAGGGATTCGGTGAATTTCGGATAATCGTCGTCGAGGCGCTTGCGGATGCGGGCGCTCATCAGGGCCACCGACTGGATCAGGCGCGCCACGCCCGGATCTTCGTAGGTTTCGCCCGCCAGGTGCAGCTCGCTGGCCGGCTTCGGGTAACGGGCGCGAAATTCGCGCGCGAACTGGCCGAACAGGCCCAGCTCTTCCTCGTAGTAGCGCAGGAGTTCATCCATTCAAGAATAGTCCCACCCGCGCCGCGGATCTATCTTGAGTACAATCAATACCAACCAAGCACCCCGAAGGAGACAAGGATGACCGACCTAAGCAGTTTCCTGGTGACCCGCAAGTGGCCCGCCCGGCACCCGGAGCGCCTGCAGCTGTATTCGCTGCCGACGCCGAACGGCGTGAAGGCCGCGATCATGCTCGAAGAAATCGGCCTGCCCTACGAAGTGCACCGGGTCGCCTTCGACAGGAACGACCAGCTCTCGCCCGCATTCCTGTCGCTGAACCCGAACAACAAGATCCCGGCCATCCTCGACCCGGACGGTCCCGGCGGCCAACCGCTGCCGCTGTGGGAGTCGGGCGCGATCCTGCTCTACCTGGCCGAGAAGACCGGCAAGCTGCTGCCCGCCGACCCCGTGCTCCGCTACCAGGCCCTCCAGTGGCTGTTCTTCCAGGTCGGCGGCATCGGTCCGATGTTCGGCCAAGTCGGCTTCTTCCACAAGTTCGCCGGCAAGGACTATGAGGACAAGCGCCCGCGCGACCGCTACGTCGCCGAATCGAAGCGCCTGCTGGCGGTCCTGGACAAGCAGCTCGAGGGCCGCGACTGGATCGTGGGCGAGGAATTCACGATCGCCGACATCGCCATCTTCCCATGGGTGAACGGCCTGGTCGGCTTCTATGGCGCGGGCGAGATGGTGGGCTTCGACGAGTTCAAGAACGTGGGGCGCGCACTGCAGGCCTTCCTGCAGCGCCCGGCCGTCGCCCGCGGCTTGCAGATTCCGCCGGCTCCGGCTCCTTAAGCTCCGAGCGTGCGCAGGTCGGCCACGACCTCGTCGCCGAAGGATTTGCCGAGCAGGTAGTCGATCAGCTGCTCGGCGCATTCGTCGGGGTCGAGCAGGCTGCCGGTTTCCTTCAGTTCGACGAAGCGCCGCCGCATCGGGAAGCTTTCCTCGGACGTGGCCCGGATCTCGGTCTGCATGCCGGTGTCGATCACGCCCGGGGCCAGGCTGCAGATCTGCACGTCCTGGCCGCCGTCCAGCACCACCGCGCGCGCATGCTGGTCGAGCGCCGCCTTGGTGGCGCAGTAGACGCTCCAGCCCGGATAGGCATGGCGCCCGGCCCCGCTGGAGATGTGCATGATGCGCTTCTGGCCGCCGTCGCTGGCGCGCACCACGGCCGCCGCCAGCGCCATCGGCGCGGCCACGTTCAGGGTCACGGCGCGCAGCACCGCGCGCGGGTCCTGCTCTTCGAGCGGACCGACGGGGCTCACCATGCCCGCATTGTTGAGCAGCAGGACAGCGCCGGTGCCGTCCAGGTAATTCGCCAGCCCCCTGCCGTCGAGCCAGTCGATCAGCGCCTGGCCGTCGGCCAGGTCCAGCTCGACCTCCTCGAACAGCTCGGGCCAGGTCTGCGCCAGTTCGTCGGAGCGGGTGCGGGCCAGGCCCAGCACCGGCACGCCGCGCGCCAGCAGGTTGCGCGCCAGTGCCGCGCCCAGGCCTTTCGTGTGTCCGGTTACGATCGCTTTCATGTTCTCTTCCTCCGCCTCCGCCCTCCGCGCCGGGCACCCTAACGCATGGTAACGCAAGCCGGGGCGCACGATACAGCCATTTCCTGCGCATTTCCTGCGGCGCGCAGCCGCGTGCTCCAGTTCGGTGCGCCATGGCAGAATGCAGTCTCGCGGACCAGTCAGACCACGAGAGGACCAATGCAGATTCCAGACATTCCCGTCGACGAAGCACGCCGCCTGACCGCCCTGCACGCCACCCGCCTGCTCGGCAGCGCCCCCGAGGAAGCCTTCGACCGCATCACCCGGATGGCCGCGCGCCTGCTGAAGGCGCCCACCGCGCTGGTGTCGCTGGTCGACAAGGACGTCCAGTGGTTCAAGTCGCGCTGCGGCTTCGAAGGCAGCCAGACGGCGCGCGACGTCTCCTTCTGCGGCCACGCCATCCTCGACCACGAACCGCTGGTGGTCGGCGACGCCACCCTCGACCCGCGCTTCCGCGACAACCCGATGGTGAAGGGCGAGGCCCACGTGCGCTTCTACGCCGGCGTGCCGCTGTACTCGGTCGACCGGATGCCGCTCGGTACCCTGTGCGTACTCGACACCAGACCGCGCGAGCTGAGCAAGGACGAGCTGGATATCCTGCGCGACCTGGCCCGGATGGTGGAGCAGCTGATCTATCATCGCCAGCTGGCCGGCGCGGTCCAGGCCCTGCGCCAGCACGTGCTGCTCGATACCGCCAATCCGGAGCTCAGCGCCGCGGCCGGCCAGGTCGAATTCCTGCTCAACCACGACCAGCTGACCGGGCTGTCGAACCGCCAGGCGCTGGCGCGCACCATCGGCGAGGGATTGGACGTATGGCGCACGCAGGGCACGCAGACCCTGGTGGCGGCGATCAACCTCGACAAGTTCAAGCGCCTGAACGAAGCGCTCGGCCACCACGCCGGCGACCAGGCCCTGGTCTCGATCACCTGGAGCCTGCAGGCCCTGCTGCGCCCGGGCGACCTGCTGGCGCGGGTCGGCAACGACGAATTCGTGGTGGTGCTGCCCGGCCTGGGCGACGACAGCGTGGCGCGCGACCGCCTGCGCCAGCTGACCCAGGCGGTGCACCGCGAATTCAAGGCCCCGGGCGGCGGCGCGATCCCGCTCACCTGCAGCATCGGCTATGCGATCTTCCCGCAGGACGGCGACAGCGCCGACGTCCTGCTGAACAATGCGACCCTGGCCACGCGCCGCGCCAAGCTGCTGGGCGGCGGCCAGATCCAGCACTTCTCCGAGGAGCTGAAGCGGGCCTTCAACCGCAAGCTGGCGCTCGAGAGCCAGCTGCGCGCCGCCCTCGACCACAAGGAGCTGTTCCTGATGTACCAGCCGAAGATCGCGCTGAAGGACGAATCGGTGGCGGGGCTGGAGGTGCTGCTGCGCTGGCGCCATCCGAAGCACGGCCTGATCTCGCCGGTCGAATTCATCCCGGTGGCCGAAGAGGCCGGACTGATCGTCGAGATCGGCGAATGGGTGCTGAAGAGCGCCGTCGACCAGTGCCGCGCCTGGCGCGCAGCCGGCGTGCCGACCGTGCCGGTGGCGGTCAACCTGTCGGCGCGCCAGTTCCACCGCACCGACATCGTCGGCTGCGTCGGCACCGTGGTGCGCGACGCCGCGCTGCAACCCGGCGACCTGGAGCTCGAACTCACCGAAAGCACGTCGGTCCAGTGCCCCGAACGCAGCGCCGGCCTGATGGGGCGCCTGCGCGAGCTCGGCGTCACGCTCAGCATCGACGACTTCGGCACCGGCTATTCCAGCCTCAGCTACCTGAAGGAGCTACCGGTCGACAAGCTCAAGATCGACCGCTCCTTCGTGCAGGACATGCACCAGAGCGAGGATTCGATGTCGATGGTGAAGGCGATCATCGCCCTGGCGCACAGCCTGCGCCTGGAGGTGATCGCCGAGGGCGTCGAGCTGCAGGAACAGCTCGACGGCCTGCGCGCGGCCGGCTGCGACCAGATCCAGGGCTTTTATTACAGCAAACCGCTCGATGCGGATGCCTGCGCCGCCTACCTGCGCGAGCACGCGGGCGGCGGCGCGCCCGCGGCGGCGCAGAGCGTTCAAGGATAACGGACTGGGCGACCGAGGGTGTCGGGCAAGGGAATGAATTCGGTCTCGCCCGGCACCTGCGGGAAGCGCATCGCGCGCCAGTCTTCCTTGGCCTGTTCGATCCGGTCGGCCGAGCTGGAGACGAAGTTCCAGGTCAGGTAGCGCGGGCCATCCATCGGCTCGCCGCCCAGCAGCATCACGCGCGCGCCCCGGCCGTTCGCGGCCGCCAGCGTCACGGCCGCGCCGGGCTTCAGCACCAGCAGCTGGCCGGGACCGAAGCTGCCGTCGCGGCCGAGGTCCAGCGTGCCTTCCACCACATAGATCGCCTGCTCGGGGTACTCGGCCGGCAGCTTGACGCGCGCGCCCGGCTGCAGGGCCAGGTCGACGTAGAACAGCGGCGATTCGACCGGCACCGGGGCGCGCTTGCCGAAGTACTCGCCGGCGATGATGCGGGCGCTGGCGCCGTCGCCGTCGATAATGGGCAGCTCGCCCGCGGCGATGTGCGAGAAGCTCGGGTCCTTCTCTTCCTTGTCCTTCGGCAGCGCCACCCAGCACTGCAGGCCGTGCAGCGTCGAGCCCTCGGCGCGCACCTGCGGGCCGGTGCGTTCGGAGTGGACGATGCCCTTCCCGGCCGTCATCCAGTTCACCGCGCCGGGACGGATGTCCTGCACCGTGCCGAGACTGTCGCGGTGCGAGATCTCGCCTTCCAGCAGGTAAGTCACGGTCGACAGGCCGATGTGCGGGTGCGGGCGGACGTCGATGCCGGTGCCGGCATTGAACACGTGCGGACCCATCTGGTCGAGGAAGACGAAGGGGCCGACCATGCGGCGCTCGACGTGCGGCAGCGCGCGCCGCACCTCGAAGCCGCCGCCCAGGTCGTGGGTGCGCGGCACGATGATGGTGTCGAGCATGCTCAGTTCATCGTGCTTGTCGTGATGTTCCATTTAGCTGGCCTCCGTGGTGATCTGGATCTGCCCGGACAGGGTCTTGTGGACCGGGCACTTGTTGGCGATATCCGTCAGGCGCTGCTTTTCTTCCTCGTTCAAGCCGCCGACGTAGCGGATCGTACGGTGCAGGGCATAGGCCGCGCCTTCCTGGCCGTGGCGGATGCTCACCTGCACTTCGTCCAGCGCGTAGCCCTTGCGCCTGGCGTACAGGTTGACCGTCAGCGTGGTGCAGGCCGCCAGCGCCGCCGCCAGCAGGTCGTGCGGTTCCGGGCCGCTGCCCTCGCCGCCGAACTCGGGCGCCACGTCGGTCAGGAGCCGGTGTGGCCCGATCTCGATCACCTGCTGCAGCGGCCCCTGGCCGCGGTGCGTCGTCACTTCCATGATGGTCCCCTTCTTTTTACTCGAACGATTGTACGTGATGCGCCGGATTTATCAGGCGGTTCGGGTGCGCAGGACGAGACCGGCGTCGGCGCGGGCCGAAGCGCGCTGGCGCTCGATATCGAAGATCGCCAGCATCGCGCCAAGGATAGCCACGTTCTTGAAAAAGTGGTTGAACTGGTTCTGGAATTCGGCCGCGCCGGCACTCCAGAAGGCGTGGAAGATCAGCGTGACCGGTATCAGGAACAGCGCCAGTCCGAGGCTGGCCCAGCGCGCCTGGAAGCCGGTCGCCAGCGCCAGCCCGCCGCCGATCTCGAGCGCGATCGCGGCCGCCAGCAGCAGGCTCGCCAGCGGCAGGCCCAGGCTCGCCATCCAGCCGGCCACGTAGGCAAAGCCGAAAATTTTGTTGATGCCCGAGACGACGAACAGGGAACCGGCGAGCGCGCGGCCGAGGGGGTAGAGTTTGCTGGTGTTCATGGTGTTTTCCTTCGATGTGGGTTGTCGATGGAATGCATTATGAACACCCTGCCGGGCAAAGAAAAACGAGTTATTTTCCCGCCTATCATCGATTTTTTCGACGATCCCCGCATGGGCCGGCAGGGGGCCGCTCAGGAGGCCGATATCACCGGGCGCCGGCGTCGAAGGCCAGTTCGGAATCCTTGATGTCGGCGATCGGGCCCAGGATGGCGCCGTCGAAGCTGCGCGGCGCATGCCGTTTCTCGAAGATTCGCGGCATGTCCGGATTCGCCAGCGCGCCCCGGCCCAGCGCCACGATGTCCGCGCCCAGCGCCAGCGCCTGTTCCGCGCGCTCAATGCTGTCCAGGGAGCCGTTGGCGATGATCGTCACGCCGGGCGCGTAGCGGCGCGCCAGCGCGAGCAGGCTGTCGCTGCCGCCTTCGAAGGCGGACTGCCAGGCCTCGTATTCGGTCACGTGGATGAAATCGGCGCCGGCGCGGGCCAGGGTGCCGAAGATCACCTCCGCATCGCCCTCGCGGCCCGGCCATTTGGCCGTGAAGTCGTTGACCTTGCCCTGCGAGATGCGGATGCCGACCGGGACTTCGTCGCCGACCGCGGTCTTGACCGCTTTCAGGATCTCTTCCAGCAGGCGCACCCGGCCCTCGACGCCGCCGCCCCAGCGGTCGGTGCGCAGGTTGGTGTGCGCGGTCAGGAACTGGTCCAGCAGGTAGCCGTTCGCGCCATGGATCTCGATGCCGTCGAAGCCGGAAGCACGCACGGCGCGGATCGCGGACTGGACGAAGCCCTCGATGACGCCGGTGATTTCCTGTTCGGTGATCTCGGCCGGCACGGGGTAGCGTCCTGCGCCATGGTAGAAACCCATCTGTTCGCCGGCAGGCTGCACCGCCGAGGGGCCGATGGTGTGGCCGCGGTAGGGATTGCCCTGGCTGAGGGCCCCCGCGTGCATCAGTTGCGCGAACATCAGCGCGCCGTGCTGCTGGACCTCGCGCGTGATGTCTTTCCAGGCAAGGGCCTGCTCCTCGTCGGCGATGCCGGGCTGGTTCCGGTAGCCCTGCGAGAAGGCTTTATCGGGGTACAGGCCTTCGGTGATCACCAGGCCGAAACCGCCCCTGGCGAACCTGGCGTAGTAGTCGCGCATCGCCGCGGTCGGGACACCGGTGGCGGTCGCCGTCACCCTGGTCATCGGCGCTACCGCCAGCCGGTTCCGGAAGCTCACACCTTTCATAACGTGTTTCGATAGAATCTGGGTCGGATGATCAGTCATGTCCTGCTCGCTTTCGTAGAAGGCGTGCTGCGGCTGCAGCACTACAAACCCATGATAGGGGCGGGAGCGGGCTCGTGAAAGACCGGGACAGGTGAAGACGCCTTATCGAAAAGGGTTAAGATGCAAGTATCGGATATCAGGATTTTCCTCGCCGTCGTGAGTGCCGGCAGCCTCTCTGCTGCAGGCCGGCAACTCGACATCGGCACCATGCAGGTCTCGCGCCGCCTGGCCGTGCTCGAAGACGAGCTCGGCGTCCGGCTGCTGCACCGGACCACCCGCTCGATCTCGCTGACCGCCGAGGGCGAGGCCTTCCTGCCCTATGCGAACACGATCTCGGAAGCCGAAGACAGCGCCCGCAGCGCCCTGAGCCCGAGCTCGGCGACTGCCTCGGGCGTGCTCAGGCTGACGGCCCCGAGCGTGTTCGGCCAGACCATCGTCCTGCCCATGCTGGCGGGGCTGCTGGACCGGCATCCCGAGCTGCGCATCGACCTCGACCTGTCCGACCGCGTCGTCGACATCGTCGGCCAGGGCCTGGACCTGGCGCTGCGCGTGGCGACCCTGGAAGATTCCGAACTCGTGGCCAGGCGCATCGTCGGCAACCCGCGCGTCATCTGCGCCTCGCCGCGCTACCTGCAGCGCCACGGCGTGCCGGCCCGACTGGCCGACCTGGACCGGCACCAGTGCATCGTCCTGCACGCGGTGCCGCGCTGGCCCGTCGTCGCGAACGGCGAACTGCAGCGCAAGCGGGTGAATGCGCGCGTCACGACCAGCAACGTCGACGCCGCCCGCACCGCCGCCCTGCAGGGGCTGGGCCTGGCGCTGCTGACCTACTGGGACGTGCACCAGCAGCTCAGCGACGGCGAACTGGTCGGCGTCCCGCTGGAAGACGCCGCGATGGAAGACCTGTCGGTCTGGGCGGTGATGCCGACCCGGCGCTACGTGCCGACCCGGGTCAAGGTCTTCCTCGACGCGCTGGAGCAGGAACTCGCGCGGCGGCAGCCCTGAAAACCTACTTCGCGCTCGCGATCCAGCGGTTCACCTGCGCCTCGAGGATGGGCAGCGGCAGCGTACCGTCGCCCAGCACCACCTCGTGGAACTTCGCGTAGCTGAACTTCGGCCCCAGCGCCTGGCGCGCGCGCTCGCGCAGCTCCAGGATCTTCAGCGCGCCGATCTTGTAGGCCAGGGCCTGGCCCGGCCACACCATATAGCGTTCGATCTGGTTGGCGGCGCGGTCCTCGCTGTAGCCGAGGTTCTCCATCGCGTAGGCGACCGCCTTCTCGCGCGACCAGCCCTGCGCGTGCATGCCGGTGTCGACCACCAGGCGCACGGCGCGCAGCAGTTCGTCGTTCAGGTGGCCGTAGTAGTAGGCCGGATCGTCGTAGAAGCCGAATTCGCGGCCGAGGGTCTCGCAGTACAGCGCCCAGCCTTCGGTATAGGCGGCGGCGCTCGGGTGCTCGGTGAAGAACTTGCGGAAGTCCGGCAGCGGCAGTTCCTTCAGCAGGGCCGCGTGCAGGTGGTGGCCCGGCACGCCTTCGTGCAGCAGCAGCGTCGCCATGCCGACCGTGTCGTACTCCTTCGGATCGTTGACCACGGCCCAGAACACGCCCGGATGCGAGCCGTCGGCAGCCACCGGCGTGTAGTGGTCGGAGGCGGTGGCGCGGGTCAGCTCGGGCTCCAGCTGGATGTCGAGTTTCGCCTTCGGCAGCAGGGTGAAGTACTGCGGCAGCTTGCTGTCCACCTGCGCGTAGATCTGGCGGTAGCGCTCCAGCACCTGCTGCTCGCTGGTGAAGGGCTTGAATTTCGGCTGCGCGGCCACCCATTGCGGGAAGTCCTTCAGCGGGCCTTCATAGCCGAGCCGGGGCGCCAGCTTTGCCATCTCGCCCTGGATGCGCGCGACTTCCTTCAGCCCCAGTTCGTGGATCTGGCCCGGCGGCAGGTCGAGGTTGGTGTTGTTCTTGATGCGGGCCTGGTACCAGGCCGCGCCGTCCGGCAGCGCGCCATAGCCGGCGCTGGTGCGCCCGGCCGCCATGTAGTCCTTCTCGAGGAAGGCGCACAGGCGGTCGAGGGCCTGGCCGATCTTCACCGCGGCCTGCCGGTAGCCGGCGCTCAGCGTGCGCTTGTCCTGGTCGGAAAAACCGGCCGGCATGCGCGTGGCCGGCGAGTAGAACACGCTGGCCTGCGGGTCGCTGCTGCGCAGCTGGCGGAACTGCGGCAGCATCCTGGCCGTGATCGCCTTCGGCTGCACCACGCCGGTCCGGATGCCCTCCTTCATGTCGACGATGGCCTGGTCGATCCAGGCCGGCAGCTGCTGCAGGCGGCGCAGGTAGGCGCGGTACTGGGCCGGCGTCCCGAGCGGCTGCGAGCCGGTGCCGCCGGCGTAGTTGGCCAGGTTGCTCGGCATATTGTCGAAGTGATTCAGCGGCAGCAGGTGTTCCGGGAAGCGCTCGAGATCGAGCTGGGCGCCGATCTCGGCGGCCAGGATGTCGTAGTTCAGCCGGGCCTTGTCCGCCAGGCGGGTGCGATCGATCGCCTGCAGCTGCTTCAGGAATCCATGGTTCTCTGCCAGGTAGCGCTTGCGGACCTTCGGGTCGATCGCCATGCCGAGCTGGTCGTCGTAGCGGCTGTCGCCGTTGGCGGTCGCGTACAGCATCGGATCGAAGCGCGCGCGGGCGTCGTAGAACCTGGCGGCGATCCTGTCGACCTTGCGCTCGAGCGCCTGCTCGCCCGCGGATGCGGATGCGGATGCGGGCGCGGCATGGACCAGGGTGGCGGGGAGGCTGGCGGCGAGGATCGCGGCAGCCAGGCTGGCTGCGCGCAGGGACCGGACGGACGGGAGCATGCGATTCCTTGTGGATGAAATTCCAGCAAGGATACCGTGCTTCCCATCCGATGCACAGCCAAGAACGAGCTCTTACACCTGGGCCATGCCGCCGTCGACGAACAGTTCGGCGCCGTTGACGAAGCTGGCATCGCTGGAAGCCAGGAACAGCACGGCTTTCGCGATTTCCTCCGGCTCGCCGACGCGGCCCAGCGGCACCTGCGAGGCCAGCGCATCGAGCAGGCCTTGCTGGGCGGCCGGGTCGTCGCCGGCCAGCTCGACCAGGCCGGGGGTGCGGATCGGCCCCGGGCTGACGACGTTGATGCGGATGCCGCGCCCCTTCACGTCCAGGATCCAGCTGCGCGCCAGGTTGCGCACCGCGGCCTTGCTGGCGCTGTAGACGCTGAAGGCCGGCGTGCCCTGGATGCCGACGGTCGAACCGGTCAGCACCACCGAGGCGCCGTTGGATAACAGCGGCAGCGCGGTCTGCACGGTGAACAGCAGGCCTTTCACGTTGCGGTCGAAGGCGTCGTCGAAGTGTTCCTCGGTGATGCCGCCCAGCGGCGCCATCGAACCGCCGCCGGCGTTCGCGTACAGCACGTCGATGCGACCGGCCTGGTCGCGGATGGTGTCCACCAGGCGCTGCAGGTCTTCCCTGCTGGCCGAATCGGCGCGGATGCCGGTGGCGTTCGGGCCGATGGCCTCGACCGCGGCATCGAGCTCGGCCTGGCGGCGGCCGGTGACGAAGACGCGGGCGCCCTCTTGCGCGAACAGCTTGGCGGTGGCCAGGCCGATGCCGCTGGTGCCGCCGGTGACGAGGGCGATTTTGTTGTCGAGTTTGTTCACGGTGTTCTCCTTCGGTGGTTGATCGGCGAGTCGATGGAGACCAGTCTAGATTGAACACAACCATGCGTAAATCCGAAAGATATGGATTCACTATCCACCCAGATGTACAATCGGCGCATGGACCACCTGCTTGCCCTCCGCACCTTCGTACGCATCGCCGACGCCGGCACCTTCGGCAAGGCCGCCGACCAGCTCGGCCTGCCGCGCTCCACCGCCAGCAAGCTGATCCAGGACCTGGAAACCTACCTGGACGTCAAGCTGCTGCAACGGACCACGCGCCGCATCACGGTGACGCCGGAAGGCGCGCAGTACCACGAGCGCGCCCTGCGCCTGATCGCCGACCTCGAAGCGATGGATGCCGAGGCGCGCGGATCGCGGGCGCGGCCGGGCGGCCGGCTGCGCGTCGACATCGGCTCCTCGCTGGCCAACCTGGTGCTGCTGCCTGCCCTCCCCGACTTCCAGCGCCGCTACCCGGACATCGAGCTGCGCCTGGGCGTGAGCGACCTGCCGGCCGACCTGGTCGGCGAAGGCATCGACTGCGTGATCCGCGGCGGCGCCCTCGACGACACCTCGCTGGTCGCGCGCAAGCTGTGCGAGATGGATTTCGTGACCTGCGCCGCGCCGGCCTACCTGGAGGCGTCCGGGACACCCACCCACCCGCGCGAGCTGGAGACCGGGCATCGCCTGTTCAGCTATTTCTTGACCCGCACCGGCCAGCCGGTGCCGCTGCGCTTCCGCCAGGGAGAAGAGACGATCGCGATCGAGGCGCCGGTGGCGGCCGCCGTCAACGAGAGCACGGCCCACATCACGGGACTGGCGGCGGGACTGGGCATCGGCCAGACCTTCTGCTTTGCGGTGCAGGGCCACCTGGCGCGCGGCGAGCTGGTACGCGTGCTGGAAGACTGGGCCCAGCCGCGCCATCCGCTGTATGCGATGTATCCGTCGAGCCGGCACCTGAACGCCAAGGTACGGGTCTTCGTCGACTGGGCGGTGGAGGTGTTCGCGGCGCTGGACGACAGGACTTGAGAGCAGCTGACAACATCCTGCAGTTGACCTGGAAGCACAGCCAGGTACGCCGAGACACTGCCACCGTCTGCTATCGGGCCAAGAGCAGACATAGGTGCAAAAGCTGAGATTATGAAAAGTTACGAAGCTGTTGAGGACGCGCGCTCTGTATCCAACGACGTCTTGGCAGACGTAACAGGTGCGAACGCTGCTTGTGCCTTAATCGCGTCAATAGCTGCAAAGCTGAGCTATCTACCTGTGCTCGAACCGTTTGCAGTTATCGCACAACGAGAAAGGGCACAATGCGTTTGAGCGCAAAATAACATCGATTGACGAGATGTAACTCTACATGCCATAAGTTACCGAATCGCTCGATTCTTTCACGTATTGCTGAAAAAATCCTATATTTATTTCATTCAATATTGTCGCGTTCATGTCGACATTCTTTACATCAAACATAATGTAAGGTTTCTCATCACAAATTTACTCTTTATATACAATTAGTTACTAGCATATTTTGAGTATGGCATGGCTTTTGCGTATGGCGTTCTTGCCCCGACAAAAGGAGAACTGTGATGTTTAAGAAATATTTGACAATTGCATTAATTGCCCTTGTAACACTACCAAGCTATGCAACAGTGATTACATACAAGACCCAGCTTACTACAGGAAACAACTATACAACCACCTATACGGTGACACCATCGCCCGATGAGTTGCCAATTAGCGAATTCACAATCTACTTTGATTACAACTCATATGCAAACCTGGTCCTAAGTTCGTCGCCTGCAGGATTCGACTCGCTTTTGGTTCAGCCGGACACAGCACTGCCTTCTGATGGCTTTCTTGACGTACTAGCACTGACTGGAGGAATTGTATTCACTAGTCCGCAAGGAGGATTTTCGGTGTCTTACCTGTACACTGGCACCGGCACCCCGGGATCACAGCGTTTCGACATCATTGACAGCACAACGTTTGAAACTATCAGCTCCGGCTTTACCTCGGCGTCATCTCCTAACGATATACCTGAGCCAGGGACGCTCGCTCTGTTCACGTTAGGTGCAGCGGGGATTTCGTGCCTGACACGTCGCAGTCGCACTAAGCTCAAAACGCTTCCGAAAAGGGCATAACACCACCCCGAAATCGCCATCAGCAAGCTTACTTATACTATTTTGGTTTAAGTAGATTTGCGTTGACGGTTGCCCCAATGCCATTGCGGTTCATTCGGTTTAGATTTGAAAAAGAAACGTTCCTGAACCGCTTTCGATAATTCAACCGAATGAACCACCCAAACGCTTCCATGCCTGCTCTTGACTAAAAATCCTCTAGATAAAATGGGTTTTTCCATAAAGCCTGCCAGGGACTTAAATGTTCTTGATGAAACAATCACTTGGAAGATTTTTTGTCATGCATACTGCATGAAAACACTAGGTTTCGTTTAGTCAGTTGCCCCTCCTATGTCAGCGAGCAACTGCACACTTGGAGCGTTTTACGAATCCTCATCGACCGGCTTACATTGCATACTTTCAGGTCATTTTCCGCTCGACCTAACCCGTTAGGCTCGACCGAACCCTGTATTAGCCAGGCCAACAATAAGTTGCTTTACTATCTCGAGAGTCAACATTCATAAGCTCGAATTGTTATCTCGGCGTCTGTCTTTGAAACCGCCCGGCTAACAATACAACGACCCGACACCCACGTTATTTCGCTTCCGCTGTTTAAAGTCTGCTACTCAGTAAATTCTGTTACGGCGGGCCAGCTCATCGAAAAACCGTAGCAATATATCAACCCATTGCATGCATAGACTTTCTCGTAAACAAACCGTTTTTAATAACGGAAAGAATTTACGAAACAACAAAAGCATGCCCAGAATATTTATTTATTTTGGTTAAATATGCAATCTCATGAAATAGAAAGTATTTCCATGATCCACATGTTATCGTTAGCCTGAAACATGTTGTAAATACGCCATAATGTTATTCGTTTTTTGACATCTGTGTTTCACACGACTAGCATAAATGCGCTGCCGATTACTTCTTCTATTTTCTGCTGACCAACTTTATACATTTGACTCAGAATGCATCGGTTGCGTTCACTTGATACTTAATGGAGCTTTAACGTACGGCTTCCAATTCACAAGAGGTTTTATTGGCTAGCTCACCTTGACCTACCCTTTAGCATCATTGCCATTACGTTTTCTGGATTAAAGACACTTGCAAGAAGGTGACAAAAGCAATTGATTGGTTCGATCGTACGAACATCTTGAACCCAGCCAGATGCAATATTTCAGATCCTTAAGAAGCTGTGAAGAAGTGTGACCAACTTGTCTTGCCAAGAGGGGCTGTCATGACGATTAAACTTAAACATTGGTATGAAATTTTATACTCTATACTTTTTAGTGTATTGATACTTACTCCAGCAGCTCTTCTCGTGGCGTGCAACAGTAATGATGAGAAATCAACTTCGGCAACGAGTCCCAGGCTGCTTGCCACTGTCACGACTAATGCGAATCCCGAACTGACTGTTTCCGCACTAGAAAAAGTAACCGAAGTCCGTGTGGCCCGGACCGTCTTCGATTATACATTTCGAATTGTTGTTACAAATAACGATAAGATAACGCACTCCAATGTTATTGCAAGATTGAAGAGCGCTGGGCCAGGGACATCGATAATTTCCGGGGAGGTGAGTTTGGGAGCCATCCCAGCCGGCGGAAACGCTAAATCCGTCCAAACCCTGACATTACGTCAGGATCGATCGGCGCCCTTCAATCCGTCCGCCCTGATTTGGGACATTAAATTTGATCAATTACAGAGCGAAGCAAAAGTCCAAGTCGTAAAAGAAGCTGGCGAACACATCGGTTTGATCGTTACAAAAGCTACCGGTGAATCGGTACAGTACGGTGGTGACAGGGACCAGAACGGTGTACTGGTTTCGCTTGATACCGTCATTCACCATACATCGTCAGGGGATACCACTCTATATATTACAAGTCCAACTCGACGCGATACAATAGCGCCAAACGGGATACGTGGCTCATTCGAATTAACGGGCGATGGCGGCCTTCTGGTGTCGCTTACCGATCCATCAACGGGTAATACGCTCAAGACAAAAGTCACTGCACCTGCGAAAACTGCTTCAGCACTTAATGTGATCAATGTGTCCAATACGGTGAAAAAAAAACCAATCGCTCTAACTCGGCAAAGGTCGAGCTCAGGAACGGCTGCCCCAGCAATACCAATGGCTCAGCCATTCTCGTTATCGCCCGCGCCTACTACTGCTGCTGTCGCAACGGCCAGTACGGCGACCGTTAGCCACGACAACCAGTTTCCTGTCGATATCCAGACATCTCAATGCGGGAAATTTGGCCCTGCTTCTGGCAATGTCTTTGTTGGACTTCGCGGCGGATCCTTTTCCGGCTCATATAGGGCGCTTCCCGTGTCGCCAGGAATCTATCGCGCATATATACCTAATGCAGCACGTGAGGTTCCGGTTAATATTGCGGCCCTTACCGACGCTCTACGCAATGCGAGGATTTTGGTCAATGAGATTTGCGCTCAGGATCCCATACTTCTTTTCACAGCAGGGTCACGCATTTGCACTGGTGTTGCCGCTGCGGTTGCTGCCTCAACTCTATTTGCCGGCACCCCAGCAGGTGTAGCAGTCCTGGCAGCATGCGAAGCCTCTGTTTCTGCCGCCATCGCCTACTGCGAATTCAAAGCATTTTTTGGCCCTGATACTCAAGGGGGAGCTGTTAAAGGTGTTCCTGATCCAGTGAGTGACACAATTGATCAACTTCAAGACTCCTATATAGATAAAATCCCGGAAAATTTTACGGGCGAAGCGACTCCTTATATCGATGCACTTCCTTCGCCTATTACCGGACCGACCCAGAAAATTCCCCCTAACGTGACAACGATTAAACTTTCGATCGATGACTTTCATGTTGTTGTAGGGGAGCTTGTCATTACACCTCCTTCGCCAGTCGCGGCGCAGGCTTACATCGCCAGCTCTAAAGTTCAATGCCTGCCAGCGGGCTCGTCATCACGCATTTCGGTGCTGGGCTCTGACGGCTACACCGACGTACTAACCTATCCGAGCGCCGGTTCTGAACAGACAATTAGTCTGTCAGTGCCGGGTGGGGCGGCTGGTGTATCTGACACAATTCGGTTGGTTGTAACACCGTCGGTCGGCGGCCCCCCTATCCAAAAGGTTGCGTCGCTAGTTTTCCGTTGAGATTGTTCGGAGATACAAGGCCAGTCAAAAAACTGGCCTTGCGCAGGACTAAGCCAAAACTACGTCGAATGGGTTGAACGGAATCGACACTGCTGAGAATGATGACGAATTCATCGCCCGACAGCGAAACGCGCGGCCAAGGGGCCCTATTTCATCGTCCCGGCCAAGCTCGAAGACGCAAATGTCCTCCTTTTCCCGTTCGACAGCTTTGACATGCCGCCTCGAGGACCTCGGAGTTTAAACAGGTACCCCACCGTGGCCCAGCCGATCAGGCCTGCCAGCAGTGCAATTTTGACCTCTGCATCCCATGCGTAAGCGCGCCTTGGCGATACCGGCAAACACCTCGTCCGCGGGAAAAAAGGAAGCAAGTACCCATCCGTATCCTTACAAAATGCGTCGATAGCGGACGTACGCGGCCGCAACCCGAGCGCTAGGATAGCGACCATGTTTGCAGACGATAGCACGCTGCAGCCTTGCGTCACGCGAACGGCTCGACCGTTGGCGTTGGGTTGTCGAACGCATCAAGCGGCGGGCCGACATCCACCGAACCTTAGGTGCTCTAAGCCCCGAGGTGGGCGAACGCACGCTCGACCAGCGCGTGCGCATCCCGCTCGACGATGCTGTTGTGCGCCGTGATCACCCGCGTGAACGGCCATTGCAGGATCATGCGCGCGCTGCCTGCCGCCAGCACGCGGTCGCGCGTCACGAGGCGCACCGTGCGCGGCAGGTCGAGGCGCCCGCGCACGCCGGTCAGGCGCGCATACAGGGCGGTTCGCCAATCGAGTTCGCCGCCCCAGCACTGCAGCACGTCGGTCATGATCAGCGTCGCCGACGCTTTATGAAACCACACGACCTCGTTCACGAAGGGCATGCCGCGGATCCAGACCTGGCCGAGCTCGTGCTGCCATTCCCGCGGTACGACGTCGCCCAGTTCCATCAGGCCGGCCAGGTCCGGACGCTTGGCCGCCAGGCCGGGCGCGCCGACCAGCGCGGCGTCCGGGAACATGCGCCGGGCATGCCGGGCGAACAGGTGATGCGCGCGGTTCGGGGCGACGATCCAGGCCACCGTGCCGAGGCTGCGCAACTGGTCCGCCACGGCGTCGTCGAAGCGCACCGGCGAATGCAGCCACAGGCGGCCGTCGTCGAAACGGACGACCGTCATGCGGGACGTGACCGGCAGGCCGGCGGCCTTGAAGCCGCGTTCCATATGCCAGAGATTGGGGGCGACGGGTGTCAGCATGGTCCTATTGTAGAATACTTATATGTTAAGAATCAGCCTGGACGCCCTCCTCACCGTCGACACCATCGCCCGCCGCGGCAGCTTTTCCGCCGCCGCCAAGGAGCTGTTCCGGGTGCCTTCGACGATCTCCTATACCGTATCGAAGCTCGAGGAAGACCTCGGCGTGCAGCTGTTCGAACGCTTCGGCCCGCGGGTGGTGCTCACCGCGGCCGGCGAAGAACTGCTGAAGGAAGGCCGCTACCTGCTGAAGGCGGCCGGCGACCTCGAAAGCCGGGTGCGCCGCGTCGCTTCCGGCTGGGAGACCGAATTCACGATCGGGATCGACTCGGCGCTCTCGCCGCTGGGCCTGCGCGACGACATCGCCGCCTTCTACGAGGTGGCGGACCAGACCCGCCTGCGGATCGTGAAGGAAGCCCTGTCCGGCACCTGGGAGAGCCTGCTCGACCGCCGCGTCGACTTCCTGGCCGGCGCCGCCGGCGAAGGCCCGTCCGGCGGCGGCTATACCGCGGAACCGATCGGCAAGCTGTCCTTCGTGTTCGCGGTGGCGCCCACGCACCCGCTGGCGGCGGTGCGGCACCGCCTGGGCAAGGCCGAACTCAGCGCGCACCGTGCGGTGTCGGTGGCCGATTCGGTGCGCCTGCTGCAGGCGCGCACCGTGGGCCTGCTGTTCGGGCAGGACACCCTCACCGTCCCCGACATGCAGACCAAGTACGATTTCCAGCTGGCCGGCCTCGGCTTCGGCTTCCTGCCCGAGGCCTGGGCCCGTCCCGCCATCGAGGCCGGGCGCCTGGTGGTCAAGGAGGTCGAGGAACCCCGGCCCGACGAGACCGTCTTCATGGCCTGGCGCACCGGCGAGGAAGGCGCGGCGCTGAAGTGGTGGCGCGAACGCCTGCGCGCGGCGCCGCCTGTCGCGCGCATGCTGGCGCGCATCTGATCCAATGCGCTGGCCGGTGGAGCGGCCGCTGCCGGATTGACAACATCGCGCGCCGCTGCTGTCACAGGGCTGTCATAATCGGGCTCTACACTCCGTTGCCAAGAGTGAAATATCCGAGCCCAATGGACATGAAGTTGAAACCGGACGAGGCGCTGTCCGCGCTGAACGTCGACAGCCCGGCGCAGTTCTTGAACCGGGAAATATCGCTGCTGGAATTTAACCGGCGTGTGCTGGCCCAGGCCGAGGATCCGTCCTTGCCGCTGCTGGAGCGCCTGCGCTTCCTGTGCATCGTCAGCAGCAACCTCGACGAATTCTTCGAAGTGCGGGTCGCCAGCCTGCTGGCCCAGCACCACCACCAGGCCGGCACCGGCAGCATCGGCGGCATCGACGACCTCCCCAGCGTCAACCTGGAAGGCACCAGCGAGGAATGCCGCCAGATCATCGCGCGCCAGTACGCCCTGCTGAACGACGAGATCCTGCCGCGCCTGTCCGACAACGGCATCCACCTGCTGCGCCGCTCCGACCGCAACGCGGCGCAGAAGGCCTGGGTCAAGCAATACTTCGACAAGGAAGTGCGGCCCCTGCTGACGCCGGTCGGCCTGGACCCGGCCCACCCCTTCCCGCGGGTGATCAACAAGAGCCTGAACTTCATCATCGAACTGGCCGGCAAGGACGCCTTCGGACGCGGCACCGGGATCGCGGTCATGAAGGCGCCGCGCGTGCTGCCGCGCGTGATCCGCCTGCCGGACGAACTGTCGGACAAGCCGGGCGCCTCCTTCTGCCTGCTGTCGTCGGTGATCCAGGCCCATATGTCCGACCTGTTCACCGGGCGCGAAGTGGTGTCCTACTCGCAGTTCCGCGTAACCCGCAACAGCGACCTGTGGGTCGACGAGGAAGAAGTCAAGAACCTGCGCCAGGCCCTGCAGAGCGAACTCCACAGCCGCAACTACGGCTTCGCGGTGCGCCTGGAGGTGGGCCGCGGCTGCCCGCGCCACCTGTCCGACTTCCTGCTCGACCAGTTCTCGATCGACCGCTCGCGGCTGTTCAGTGTCGACGGCCCCGTCAACATGGGCCGCCTGCTGGAGATCGTCAACAGCAATGCGCGGCCCGACCTGAAATTCACGCCTTTCGTGCCGGGCTTCCCGGCCAAGCTGGTGAACTACCACGATATCTTTGCCGTGCTCGACCGCCAGGATGTGCTGCTGCACCATCCCTTCCAGTCCTTCGAGCCGGTCATCGACTTCATCCGTTGCGCCGCCGCCGATCCGAACGTGGTCGCGATCAAGCAGACCATCTACCGCGCCGGCTCGGATTCCGAGCTGATGGACGCGCTGATCGAAGCCTCCCTGAGCGGCAAGGAAGTCACCGTGATCGTCGAGCTGATGGCGCGCTTCGACGAGGAAGCCAACATCAACTGGGCCGAGCGCCTGGAGGAAGCCGGCGCCCAGGTGGTGTACGGCGTGGTCGGCCTGAAGACCCATGCCAAGCTGGCCCTGGTGCTGCGCCGCGAGTCGCAGGGCCTGCGCCGCTACGCCCACCTCGGCACCGGCAACTACAACACCACCACCGCCAAGCATTACACCGACTTCGGCCTGCTGACCTCGAACGAGGAGATCACGGCCGACGTCAACGAAGTCTTCATCCACCTCACCAGCATGACGCGCCCGACCCAGCTCAACAGTATCTGGCTGGCGCCGTTCTCGCTGCAGAAGGAAGTGGTGAAGGCGATCCGCCAGGAAGCGGCGATCGCGCGCGACGGCAAGCCGGCGCGCATCATCGCCAAGATGAATTCGCTGACCGACGAATCGGTGATCCGCGCCCTGTACGACGCCTCGAACGACGGCGTGCGCATCGACCTGATCGTGCGCGGCGCCTGCTCGCTGCGGCCCGGCGTGCCGGGACTGTCCGCGAACATCCGGGTACGCTCGATCGTCGGCCGCTTCCTCGAGCACAGCCGCATCTTCTACTTCCGCAACAAGCTGAAGCACGACGTCTACCTCAGCAGCGCCGACTGGATGAACCGCAACCTGTTCCGCCGCGTCGAGATCGCCTTCCCGATCCATTCGCCGGCACTGAAGAAACGGGTGATCCGCGAAGGCCTGCAGGTCTACCTGAAGGACAACGTCGACGCCTGGGAACTGGGCAGCGACGGCCACTACCGGCGCCGCAAGCCGCGTGGCAGCCAGCCGCCCTACAGCGCCCAGCAGACCCTGATGGCGACGCTGGGCCTGGCGGCCGACGCCAACAACAAGGAAAACGAACATGGAACTGATCCTGTGGCGCCACGCCGAGGCTGAGCCACACAAACCGGACGCGCTGGCCGACCAGCTGCGCGTGCTGACCCCCAAGGGATCGCGCCATGCCTCGCGCGTCGGCGCCTGGCTCGACCGCCAGCTGCCGGCCAACTGCCGCATCCTGTCCAGCCCCGCCACCCGCTGCGTGCAGACCGCCGAGGGCCTGGGGCGCAAGTTCCAGACGGTCGAGGCCCTGAACACGGACTCGAGCCCGCAAGCCATCCTCGAGGCCGCCGGCTGGCCGAACGCGCGCCTGCCGGTGGTCGTCGTCGGCCACAACCCGCTGCTGGGCCAGGTCGCCTCGCTCATCTTCAGCGGCCAGGTGCAGGACTGGAAGATCCGCAAGGCCAGCGTGTTCTGGATCGCGCACAAGGGCGAGGAGGATCCGGCGCCCTTCGTGCGCCTGGCGGTCGGTCCGGATATCGTCGGCAAGTTGCGCTGAACCCGGGCGCCGGCTGCGGCCTGCCGGCGGCTTCGGGCCGGCACGGCCCCTGCCGCCGGCAGGCCGCCCACTGTCGGTTAGTTGCAATTTTGTGGAAACCTCGAGCCCGGCACTCGCCTTGCTCAAACGCATTTGAATTGCACGAAGGAAGCAGACTTTCCGGGATGCTTGCGTTGTCTCAAACGTGCGCCGGTCGCAGCGGGAAGCGCTTCAAACCACTGCGACGTCTCCCCAAAGACAATAAGCCGATTGGCATAAGGGCCATTAACTTTCTTGGGGATATGGGAGTGATGAGAGCAATCTGCATGCAGCGCCTGGCGCGCAAAGGCGGTGTCCGATGAACAGGCTGCCTCCGCACGTCCTGCTCGGGCTCGGGCTCGGCCTTGCCCTGGCGATCGCGCGCGCCCGCGCCGGCGCTCTCGTGCCGCCGGCGGCGCCCGGCTTCGCCCCGCCTGCAGTGCACTCGGCGGCGCCCGATCGTCAGCGCCGGCAGTCTTCTTCTTAAACCTGGCCAAGCTGGAAGCCGATCCCGACCTCGCCCCAGGCCACGGCCTCCTTCTCGAACCACGCCGCCACCGTCGGATGCTGCCCGAGCCAGCCGCGCGGGGTGTCGATCTCGATGCGGTTCTTCATGCGCAGGCGCAGCGCGTCGACGTCGCCGTCCACGCGCGCGTGCATGAACACGGCGGCCAGGCGCATCGCCAGGATCGCGCGCGCCTGGTCGGGCGCGCCCAGCGCTTCCCTCACCTTGCGCAGGTTCCCCTTCTGGGCCAGCACGATGCTGCTCATCAGGCGCTGCTCGCGGTTGGTGAAGCCCGGCAGGTCGGCGTGCTCGACGATGTAGGCGGCGTGCTTGTGCGCGCCGGTGTGCGAGACCGCCTGGCCGACCTCGTGCAGCATGCAGCTCCACAGCAGGTAGCGGCACAGGCTGTCGTCGCCGGCCCCGAGCCGGTTGAACAGCTGGCGTGCGATCGACGCCGTGCGCCGGGCGCGCTCCTGGTCCACCCCGAAGCGGCGCATGCAATCCTGGACCGCGCTGTCGCGGCGGTCGCTGCGGTGCGCGCGCAGTTCGAAGTCGGACAGCACCCCGAGGCGCAGGCCGGCGTTAATCGCGGTCATCGCGCGCACCCCGAATTCCTGCATCGCGCCGATCAGCACGCTGAGCCCGCCCGCCATCACGATCACGCGCTCGCGCTTGATGCCCGGCAGGTCGAAGGCGTCGGCGTGGCCGGCCGCGACCAGCTTGTCGCGCAGCGCCAGCAGGCTGTCGAAGGACATGGCGCCGTCGCCGAGCCGGTTGCGCGAGATGACTTCGTGGATCGCGCGGATCGTGCCCGACGAGCCGTACACGGCCTGCCAGCCGTGCGCGCGGTACTGGTCGGCGGCATCCTCGAAGCGCGCACGGGCGGCGTTGACGGCGGCATCGAAGGCGGCGGCGCCGATGACCCCGCCGGGGAAGTAGACGGCGCTTTGCGGATGGGTGCCGGTGCTGAAGGAGTCGACCAGCTGGATCTCGTCGCCGCGGCCGGCGATCACCTCGGTCGAGCCGCCGCCGACGTCGATCACCAGGCGCTGCTCGCCCGGCTTCGCAAGGGCGGCGGACACGCCCATGTAGATCAGGCGCCCCTCTTCCTCGCCGGAGATGACCTCGATCGGATAGCCGACCGCCGCCTCCAGGCGCGGCAACAGGGCCTCGGCATTGGTGGCCACCCGCATGGTGTTGGTGGCGACCACCCGCACCGCGTCCAGGCGGTACTGGCGCAGGATCGCGCTGAAGTCGCGCAGGCTGCGCACCGCCGTCTCCATCGCCTCGACCGTGAGCGCGCCGTCCGGCCCCAGCCCGGCCGCGAGCCGGATCGGATCGCGCGCGGTACGGACGATGTGCATCTGGCCGGCGATGGGTTCGCCGATGTGGAGGCGGAAGCTGTTGGATCCGAGGTCGACTGCTGCGTACATGAATTCTGTCCGGAATGGGCTTGTGTGCAGTATAGCCGCCATGGCGCCGGTCTTGCGCAAGCGATTGCGCTGCTGTCTTCGTAGGGACCGCCGCGTGTCAGATCGGATCGGTCGCCAGCTTCGAGCGCCGCACCGGCGCCTTGATGCCGTAGCGCAGCGCCGACTGCCGCACCAGCTTTTCGAACCAGGGCGGCGCGTCCGGCGCGATCACGATGCTGCGCAGCAAGCGGGTGGCATCGATCCGCACCACGATGCCGGCATGGGCGATTTCGGCGTCGGCTCGTGGCCGGTACGGTCGATGATGACCCGCACTTCCTTCTCGTATTCGTAGGCCTTGGTCTTGTAGGCAAAGATGCGCGCATAGTCCGGCGAGACGTCCAGCTTGGGGTCGCTCCAGTGCTTGACGTACTCGACCCGCTCGATCGAGATGTCGTGTTCCTTTTCCAGGCCGCGCAGGGTCTCGGCCAGCTGGCCGACGGTGGTGGTCAGGGCCACCGCGCATTCCGACTTGCCGTACAGCGCCCACATGGCGGCGCTGTCGTCCTGGCTGCGGTGCCAGCAATTGATGAAGACCGACTCGCGCATGCGGCGCTTGAACTGTTCGTAGGTGTAGTCGATCTCGCCCCTGGCATAGGCGTCGCTGATCTGTTGCCGCAGCGAGGGCGTGAACGCTCCCTCGAACTTGTCGCTGAAGCGGTCGGCGCGGCAGAAGAACATGGTCGAGTTCTCGAAGAAATCGAAGAGCTTGGCCGCGTCCAGGTAGCGCCACAGCACGGTATCCGGCCGCAGTTGCTCGTTGATTTTCGGCTCGACAAAGTTACTGGCTTCGATCGCATCCATGGCTGCATCGTTCCGTTTGCACGTGACAGATAGAGTTTGCACCATTGTAGTGCGGCGAGGCCGGCGCCTCCCAGGAGCGGCGGCGTCTACGGTGCGCTTGTAGGAATGCGCCTTAGAGGGCTCCTAAGCAGCCGGACGCCGCCGGGCAGGCGCCTGTGCAAGAATCGGGGCATGGAAACCGTCTCCACCATCGGCCATTCGAACCGCTCGATCGAGGAATTCATCGCCCTGCTGAAGCAGAACAATATTGCCTGCGTGCTCGACATCCGCACGGTGCCGAAGTCGCGCCACAACCCGCAGTTCGGCCAGGACCAGCTGCCGCGCTCCTTGCAGGAAGCCGGCATCGGCTACCGCTACCTGGCCGGCCTGGGCGGCTTGCGGCGTCCACGCCCGGACTCGCCGAACGGCGGCTGGCGCAATACCTCGTTCCGCGGCTACGCCGACTACATGCAAACGGAGGCGTTCGCGCAGAACGTCGACACGGTGGTTGCGCTGGCGGACAGCACGCGCTGCGCCCTGATGTGCGCCGAGGCCGTCCCCTGGCGCTGCCACCGCTCGCTGGTGGCCGATGCACTGCTGGTGCGCGGCATCCCGGTCGAGGAAATCATCGGGCCGCAGGCGCCGCGGCCGCACAAGCTGACCGCGTTCGCGCAGGTCGACGGCGTGCGCATCACCTACCCTTCCGATGCCCAGCAGCAGGACGAGGCGCAGGGCAGGCTCGGTTTCTGACGCTTAATCCGGCATGGCTTGCAGGTTGGCGCGCACCCGGCCCAGCAAGTCCAGCAGCGCGCCCTTTTCCTCCTCCGTGAAGCCGTCCAGGGCCGCCTCCTTCAGGCGGCCGTCGTTTCGGTGCAGTGCCGCATGCACCGCCCTGCCCTCGCTCGACAGGCTCAGGCGCGAGCTGCGGCGGTCGAGCTCGTCCGCCTGGACGTCCAGCAGGCCGCGCTCGCGCAGGGCGCGGATCTGGCGCGCCACCTGGGCCTTGTCGCGGCCGGAATGCGCCACCAGCTCGCTCTGCGTGGCGCCCGGATGGCGGGCGAAGAATCCCAGCGCCTTGACCTCCATGTGGGCCAGGTCGTTGGGGCCGTCGCGCAGGCTGCGCTGCTGGGCCGAGCGGTAGAGATGCATGATCGCGTGCATGGTCTCGAGGACGTCGTCGACCGGACGACTCCCATCTTGGTTGACTTGATCAACTAATTTCTGCATAATGGATGACATTATCAACTAATTTCGGAGTGACGATGACCGATGTTCACATCCCCGAGGCGGCGCCGCTGGTCAAGCGCGTGCGCCACGAACTGAAGCTGCGCGAACTCGTCGTGGCCGGCATCGACAGGCTGACGCCGGGCTTCGTCGCCATTACCCTCACCGGCGAGGCGCTGGCCGACTTCAGCTCGCTGGGCTTCGACGACCATGTGAAGCTCATGTTCGACGGCGCCGGCGGTGAACAGGTTCGGCGCGACTATACCCCACGCCGCTTCAGCCGGGAAGCGCGCGAGCTGTGCATCGAGTTCGCGCTGCACGGCGAGGGCGCGGCTTCGGACTGGGCGCGCCACGTGAAGCCCGGCGACCGCCTGCTGGTCGGCGGCCCGCGCGGTTCGATGATCGTGCCGCTGGAACTGGGCTGGCATCTGCTGGTCGGCGACGCCACCGCCCTGCCCGCGATCTCGCGCCGCCTGGAAGAGCTGCCGGAGGGCAGCCGGGCCTTCGTATTCGTGCTGTCGGACGAGGCCGACCGGCGCGACTTCGCCGGCCGGGCGCAGGTGGACGTGCACTGGGCCGCGTCGGCCGAGGCCTTGCTGGCGGCGCTGGACGGGCTGGCGCTGCCGGCCGCCGCCACCGGCTTCGCCTGGGGCGGCGGCGAGGCGGCATTGATGGCGCGGGTGCGCCAGGTGCTGGTCGACAAGGGGCTGCCGAAGCAGCACATGCGGGTATCAAGCTATTGGAAACGGGGGGTGGCCGATCACCACGAGGATCTGGGGTGACCCAGGAACGGCAGGGCTGCCGGCCGCCTCAGAACGAATGCTTGATCCCGGTAATGACGCCATTCTGCGCCATCCCGGCCCCCACGCTGCCGCCGGCGCTCAGCGCCACCGCCGCCGTGCCCTTGTTGGCGACATGGCCGATGGCCGCATAGGTCGAGGTGCGCTTCGAGAAGTCGTAGATCACGCGCAGCATATACAGCTTGGTGTCGTTGATGCTGTCGTGGTAGTCCAGGCGCGTCGCCAGGCCGTCGACGGTGACGGCGCCGTTCAGCCTGTAGGCGCCGTCGACGTAGTACAGATTGCTGCGCGGGACCGCCGGCGCGCCCTCGTTGTTGCGCACCAGGCCGCCGACGGCCAGGCGCCAGGCGCCGAATCTGGTATAGCCGGCCACGTGCAGGCGACTGTCACTCAAATCGCTGCGGGTCAGGCCGGATGCCGCGCCGGCGCCGCCGTTCTTGCGGTCATAGGCGCTGGTCAGGCCCCAGTTCGGGGTGTCGTAGCGCAGCATGAGCGACCATTCGCGGCAGGCCTGGGCATCCAGGCCATTCTCTCCCGGACAGTTGGTGCCGCCCGGCCCGCCGGCGTTCGAGGTGTCGCGGCCGAAGCTGTAGCTGGCGCCCGCGGTGACGGGCCCGAAGCTGCCCTTGTAGGCGACCGAGTTGTCGGTGCGGCCGTTCGGGATCGCCGGTTCGATCGAGCCGAGGCCGTACTGGGTCGGGCCGATGATCTCGACTTCCGCCATCGAGTTGTACAGCATATTGTAGTTGCGGCCCAGGGTCAGCTGGCCCCAGTTGCCGGCCAGCCCGACCCAGGCCTGGCGCCCGAACAGGCGGTTGCCCTGGCCGCTGGCGCCGGTGTCGAGGTAGACACCGCCCTCCAGCGTGAAGATCGCCTTCAGCCCGTTGCCCAGGTCTTCGACACCCCTGAAGCCGAGGCGCGACGGGAACATGCCGCCGCCCAGGCTGGGCATCCACACGCGGCTGCGGCCAGTCGTGTCGACGTTGGTGTTGTAGTCCACGGCCGCGTCCAGCAGGCCGTAGACCTGCACGGTGCTCTGGGCGTGTGCGGCGCCGTGCAGTCCCAAAGTGGCGCAGGCGGCGATGGTGGTGGCGATGATTTTTTTCATGGTGCTCCTCCAGGATCGGTTTGTTGTTGGTGATGCTTTTGGCGACGCGCGCACGCACCCGGCGCGCGGCGCAGGCGGCGCGCGAGGCTGGCAGGGCGTGAGGATCGGGCTCCCCGCGCGGGCGGAGAGCGGTATGGGGTGACGCTTAGCGCGCGGGTTCCGCGGCCGGCGGCGCGCCGTCGCGGTTCCACTCGGCCGTGCCGGCGGCGCCCTTGCCGGCCACCGAGTACAGGGCCTTCGTGTTGCGGGTCTTCTGGAAGTCTTCCAGCGACTGGCCGCGCATGGCGGCATAGATGTGCAGGTTGGAGACGCCGACCACGGCGCCGAGCTTCTCCAGCAGGAAGAAGATCACGCCGTAGCGGATCATGGCCCGCCAGTCGCGCCGTACGATCATGTCGCGCTCCGCCTGGGTCAGGCCTGCTTCCTCGAAGCTGGCTTCAGGATCGCGCAGGAAGCGTTCCCGGAAGTCGGGCCGGATCAGCTGGTGCAGGTAGCTGTTGATGCGGTAGTGCTCCACGCTGCGCTCGAGGGTGAAGGGATAGGTGCCTTCCAGTTCCTCGACGCCCCTGGTCTGGTGCGCCATGTGCTCGCGATGCAGCTCGTTGACGCGTGCATTCAGGGCCGGATCGGCCGCGACGGCGCTCTCGTACAGCGCGACCGCGATGCCCGTCATCGACGGCAGGTAATATTCGCGGTGCAGGCAGTTCAGCCTGGCCGGCATGGCGCCGCGCATCACCATCCACATCACGACTTCCGCGCTCTCCCAGCCGCCCAGGCGGGCGAAATCGGCCTGGGTCATGTTCAGCAGCACCTCCGGATCCTTCTCGAACAAATCGAGGAAGGTCTGGTCCCATCCGGTGTTGTTGAAGCCGCAGCGCTCGCCGTGCACCTGGTGCGACAGGCCGCCGGTGGCGACGATGGCGACGTCCAGGTCTTCCGGATAGCTTTCGATGGCGCGGCGCAGGGCCTGGCCCAGCTTGAAGCAGCGCCGTGCGGACGGCACCGGGAACTGCAGCACGCCGCACTGCAGCGGCACGATGGCGCCGGGCCACTGGCCTTCGGGTCGAGCGTCCATCGTGTGCGGCCACATGATCGACAGCGGCGAGAAGCAGCCATGGTCCAGCGCCTTGTTCTGGAAGAAGGACATGTCGAATTCGTCCGCCACCAGGGACTGGCCGATATGGCGCGCCAGGCCGGCATGGCCCGCCACGGGCGGGAGGTCGCGCGCCCCGCCGCCCTCGTCGGCGACCTGCCACTCCTTGCCGATGCCGAGGGCAAAGGCCGAGTAGTGGTCGAAGAAGAAGGACGTCACGTGGTCGTTGTAGATCACCAGCAGGACGTCCGGCTTTTTATCCATCAGCCATTGCCGTACCGGCTCGTAGGCCTTGAAGATCGGCGCCCAGACGGCGTCGTGCTGCTTGTTGGCGTCCAGGGCGAAGCCGATGGTCGGGGTGTGGGACGAGGCGATTGCGCCGATGATGTTGGCCATGATGCGATTCCTAAGAAAATACGGTGCCGCTGCTTATGCTACGACGGTTGCCCGCGCGGCGAAGCGCGTGAAGACGATCGACAGCGCGGCGAGGGTGGCGGGGATGGCGAGGATCGCGATCACCGCGCTGAAACCCCAGCCGAGACTCAGCAGCACGCCGCCGGCGAAGGAGCCGAAGATGCTGCCGAAGCGGCCGATACCCTGCATCCAGCTGACGCCGGTGGCACGCACCGCAGTCGGATAGCAGGACGGGGCGAAGGCATTCAAACCGGTCTGGGCGCCGCTCATGCAGAAGCCGGCCAGCAGGACGTAGACCGAGAACAGCGCGGACTGCACGCTGCCTGAGGCCAGCAGCAGGATGCAGCAGGCGCCGGCGACGTAGCTGGAGGCGATCACCTTGTTCGGCGTCCACTTGTCCATCAGGTAGCCGACGAACAGGGCGCCCACGGTCCCGCCGAGCTGGAACATGGCGGTGATGTTGGCGGCGCGTTCGATCGGCAGGCCGGCATCCTTGATCAGGGTCGGCAGCCAGCCGGACAGCAGGTAGATCACCATCAGGCCCATGAAATAGGTGACCCACAGCGACACCGTGATGCCGCGGAAGCCGGCGTTCAACAGGGTCTTGGCCTTCGCCTTGCTGTCGACCTTCTGCTCGCTGATGGTGAAGGTGGTCGCACCGGAGAAGCCCGCGCCGCCGACCACGCGGCGCAAGGTCGCGGCGATGCGTTCGGCGGGGTACTTATTGACGACCATGAAGCGCACCGATTCCGGAATCAGGAACAGGTAGAGCGGAATGCAGATGAGGGGAATGACGCCGCCGGCGACCAGCACCATGCGCCAGCCGTAGTCACCCAGGATCAGGGCCGCGCCGAAGCCGACCAGGGCCGAACCCAGGTTGAAGCCGGTGAACATGATGGTGATGAGCCTGCCGCGCGAGTTTTCCGGCACGTATTCCGACAGCAGGGTCGTGGTGTTCGGCATCGCCGCGCCCAGGCCGAGGCCGGTCAGGAAGCGCAGGATCGAAAGCTGGTAGACGTCGCCGGCCTGCGAACACAGCACGCTGCAGGTACCGAACCAGGCCACCGCCACCATCAGCAGGCGCTTGCGGCCGTAGCGGTCCGACAGGGGGCCGATCAGGAGCGCGCCGATGGCCAGGCCGATCGGCGCAGCGCTCATCACCGCGCCGAAGGCGGCTTTCGAGATGCCCCACTCTTTCGTGATCGAGGGCGCCAGGAAGCCCATGATGGCGACGTCCATGCCGTCGGTGGTCACGATGAGGAAGCAGAGGAAGAGCAAGAGCCACTGGTAACCCGACATCTTGCGGCCGTTGATGTGCTGGCGCACATCGAGCGTCTGTACTGTATTCATTATGTCTCCAGGTCGAATACACAAGTAATGGTATGGCGCTGCCGTCTTGTTCGTGCTGCGGCTGCGCGCCCGATGGGGCCGAACTTTGGCTCCCCACTTGCTATTCAGTGTACGTTTTGACCGGAGACCATGTATTGCTTTCGGCTGGCACAGCGTTGCAATCTGCTTATCGCAGGCTCAGGAAGCGAGGTTCAAAGCCAGGTCTCGCCGGCGCGCTCGATTTCGCTCAGCAGCGCGCGCGCACCCGGCGACAGGTGGGCGCCGCGGCGGGTGGTGACGCCGATGCGCCGTTCGAGTCCCGGCATCTCGAGCGGCAGCACCACCAGCTGGGCGGTGCGTACTTCATGGTGCAGCTGGCGCGCCGACAGCACCGTCAGCATGTCGCTTTCCAGCAGCAGGCCGCGCAGCAGGGCCAGGTCGCCGGTCTCGACGGCCGGTACCGGCGGTTCCACGCCCTGGCCGCGGAAGAAGCCTTCGATCGATTCGCGCAGCGGGGTGCCGGCGCGACCCAGCACCCATGGGTAGCCGGCCAGGTCCCGCAGCGTCAGGCGTTTCTTCGCCGCCAGCGGGTGGCCGGTGCGCGCGACCAGCACCGCCTTGTCCTGGAACAGCGCGGTCGACACGAAGGCGTCGCCGGCGCTGGCGCGCAGCGCGCCGATGATGAAGTCGATGCGTCCGGACAGGACCCCGGCGCTGAGTTCATCATAAGGACTTTCGAGCGAGCGGACCTGCAGGCGCGGATGCTGCAGCAGCACCGCCGCGATGGCCGCCGGCAGCAGTTGCGAGCGCGCCAGCGGCAGCGCGCCGATCGTCACCACGCCCTGGACCACGCCGGCCAGCGCGGCGATGTCTTCCGGAATGTGGCGCAGTTCGGCGAGTACCCGCTCGAAGCTTTCGACCCAGCGCCGGCCGGCCTCGGTCGGCAGCATGCCGTGCGCGGTGCGCAGGAACAGCGGCATGCCGAGCATGCCTTCCAGGCGGGCGATGGCCTGGCTGACCGCCGACTGCGACGTGCCGATCGCCTGCGCCACGCCCGGCATGTAGTGCATTTCGGCCAGCAGCGCGGCCGCCTGCAGGCGCCGTTCGTTCAGCAGCGCTTCGATGCCGCCGACCTTGGCGCGCAGGCGCAGGGCGTCGTCGCGCACTTCGCGCAGTTCCGTCTCGATGCGGTCGGCGCGCAGCCGCACCAGTTCGCCAGCCGCCGTCAGCAGCATGCCCCTGCCCTTGCGCTCGAACAGCTGGACTTCCAGCGCCTGCTCCAGCGCGGCCACCGAACGCGCGACCGCCGACGAGGCCCGGTACAGGCTTTCCGAAGAACGGCGGATCCCTCCCGCGGCGGCGACGGCGCTGAAGGCGTGAAGGTGGCGCAGGCTGACGAGGTTCATGAGGCGGCTCCGGGCAAAGCGATAAGCAGATTAGAACAAACCAGCACCCATAACGCAACCAAGCCGCCGGCGCCGCCGAGGATACTGTGCCCATCCGCCGCCTGTCCACCCATCGGGTGAAAACCATGAACGACCAACGCAATTCCGACCTGACCCCGGTGCCCTGCATGCTGATGCGCGGCGGCACCTCGCGCGGTCCCTTTTTCCTCGAATCCGAGCTGCCGTCCGATCCGGCCCTGCGCGACCGCGTGCTGCTGGCCGCCATGGGCTCGCCCGACAAGCGCCAGATCGACGGCCTCGGCGGCGCGCATCCGCTCACCAGCAAGGTCGGCATCGTCCGCCCCAGCACCACGCCCGGCGTCGACCTCGACTTCCTGTTCGCCCAGCTGCAGCCGGACAAGGACAGCGTCGACACGACACCCAACTGCGGCAATATGCTGGCGGCCGTGCTGCCCTTCGCGCTGGAGCGCGGCCTGCTGCCGGTTGCGCACGGCAGCACCACGGCGCGCGTGCTGACCCTGAACACCGGCATGCAGTGCCAGGTCACGGTGCAGACGCCGAATGGCCGCCTCCAGTACAAGGGCGAAGCCCGCATCGACGGTGTGCCCGGCACCGCGGCGCCGATCAGCATCGATTTCCTGGACACGGCCGGCTCGGTCTGCCCGTCCCTGCTGCCGAGCGGCCGGGTTCTGGATCGCGTCGACGTGTCGGGAGAAGGCGTCGCGCCCTTCGCAATCGAGGCGACGCTGATCGACAACGGCATGCCGATGGTGCTGGTGCGCGCCGCGGACATGGGCGTCAGCGGCTATGAGAGCGTGGCCGGACTGAACGCCAACGACGCCCTGAAAGCGAAGCTGGAAGCTTTGCGCCTGACGGCCGGCCCCTTGATGGGCCTGGGCGACGTCGGGGCCAAGAGCTATCCGAAGATCTGCCTGGTCGCGACGCCGCGCGAGGAAGGCAGCATCGCCACCCGCTGCTTCATCCCGCACGTCTGCCACGAAGCGATCGGCGTGCTGGCCGCGGTCACCGTCGCCACCGCCTGCGTGCTGGAGGGCTCGGTCACGCAAGGCATCGCCGCCGTACCGGCAGGCTTGAACAAAACCGTCTCGGTCGAACATCCGACCGGCGAATTCAGCGTCGAGCTGGGACTCGACGCGACCGACCCGCGGAAGGTCGTGCGCGCCGCGCTGCTGCGCACCGCGCGCCCGATCATGCGCGGCGAAGTATTCATATCCGAAGACATCTGGAGAGGAGAAGAATGATGAGAGAACCCCTGATCATCGACTGCCACGGCCACTACACGACCGCACCGAAAGCGCTGGAAGACTGGCGTAACGCGCAGGTCGCCAATCTGAACACGCCGTCGCTGGGGCCGCATGTATCGGAGCTGCGCATCAGCGACGACGAGCTGCGTGAGTCGATCGAAGCGAACCAGCTGCGCCTGATGAAGGAACGCGGCTCGGACCTGACGATCTTCTCGCCGCGCGCCAGCTTCATGGCCCACCACATCGGTGACTTCGAGACCAGCGCCACCTGGGCCGCGATCTGCAACGAGCTGTGCTACCGGGTGTCGCGGCTGTTCCCTGACAACTTCGTCGGCGCAGCCATGCTGCCGCAATCGCCCGGCGTCGACCCCAGGACCTGCATTCCGGAGCTGGAGCGCTGCGTCAGGGAATACGGCATGGTCGGCATCAACCTGAACCCGGACCCGTCCGGCGGACACTGGACCTCGCCGCCGCTGTCGGATCGCCACTGGTACCCGATCTACGAAAAGATGGTGGAATACGACATCCCGGCGATGATCCATGTCTCGACCAGCTGCAACCCATGCTTCCATACCACCGGCGCCCATTACCTGAACGCGGACACCACCGCCTTCATGCAGTGCCTGACCAGCGATCTGTTCAAGGACTTCCCGACCCTGAAGTTCCTGATCCCGCATGGCGGCGGCGCGGTGCCCTACCACTGGGGCCGTTTCCGCGGCCTGGCCCAGGAAATGAAGAAGCCGCTGTTACAGGACCACCTGCTGAACAACATCTTCTTCGACACCTGCGTCTACCACCAGCCGGGCATCGACCTACTGACGAAGGTGATTCCGGTAAAGAACGTGCTGTTCGCCTCCGAGATGATCGGCGCCGTGCGCGGCATCGATCCGGTAACCGGGCACTACTACGACGACACCAGGCGCTATGTCCAGGCTGCAGCCCTGTCGGATGAAGACCGCTTCCGTATCTTCGAAGGCAACGCACGCCACGTGTACCCGCGACTGGACGCCGCACTCAAGAAAAAAGGACTGTGAGATGAGCACGCCCCTGATGAACCAGCTCGGCATCGTCAAGCGCAACATCGAGCGCGCCGAGCGCGGCGCCGTGGAACGCCTGGCGTCTCTTGGCAGCGCCACCGTGCACGAGGCGATGGGCCGGGTCGGCCTGATGAAGCCTTACATGCGCCCGATCTACGGCGGCGCGCAGGTCGGCGGCACCGCCGTCACGGTGCTGCTGCACCCGGGCGACAACTGGATGCTGCATGTGGCGGCCGAGCAGATCCAGCCGGGCGACGTCGTCGTCGCGGCGCTGAGCGCTGAGTGCACCGACGGCTTCTTCGGCGACCTGCTGGCGACCAGCTTCATGGCGCGCGGCGCCAGTGCCCTGGTCATCGACGCCGGCGTGCGCGACGTGCGCGTGCTGAAGGAGATGGGCTTCCCGGTCTGGAGCAAGGCGATCAGCGCCAAGGGCACGATCAAGGCGACCCTCGGCTCGGTCAACATCCCGGTGATCTGCGCCGGCGCCTACGTCAACCCGGGCGACGCGATCATCGCCGATGACGACGGCGTGGTGGCGGTGCCGGCCGGGGATGCTGCCCGCATTGCGGACGCCGCGCAGAAGCGCGAGGACATGGAAGGCGAAAAGCGCGCGAAGCTGGCCTCGGGCGTACTGGGGCTGGACATGTATGCGATGCGCGAGCCGCTGGCCAGGGCCGGACTCAAGTACATAGACTGAGCCGCCCCTGCCGGTCCAGCTGGTAACGGTCGAAATCGCGAGCCAGGAAGAGCTGCCCCGCGTACGCTTCCCGCGCCTCGTCCTCGATGTCCGCCATCGTTTGCGGTCCCTTATTGCCGTCCTGGTAGCGCGGACTGAAATGCGTCAGCACCAGGTTCGGCACCCCGGCCTGCGTCGCCGCCAGCGCCGTCATCCGCGCGGAACTGTGCCGGGGGCCGGGTCCGACCTTCTTCAGGACCGCTTCCGTGTAGGTCGCTTCGTGGACCAGCACCTCGGCATCGCGCGCTTCGCCGATCAGCAGCTCGGGCCGGTCGTTGTCGCCGCCGACGATCACTTTGAGCGGCTTGCGGCCCGGCAGCAGCCAGTCGCGCGGCGCCAGCACCCGGCCGTCGTCCAGCGTGACGGTCCTTCCCTGCTGCAGCTCGCCCCAGGCGACGCCGCGCGCGACCCCGCCCGCCTCCAGCTTGGCCGTATCCAGGCGGCGCTCGACCTCGCGCTCCGTGAAGCTGTAGGCCCAGGAGGGCATGCGGTGCGACAGCGCCGTCGCGACCACCCGCAGGTCGGGCAGCACATCGTCCAGCACCTCGAGCTCCCCGAGCCGCTCCACGTCGACGAAGTCGATCGGGAACGGCAGCCCCAGCTCGGTGGTCGCCATCACGCCCTCCAGGAAGGGCTTCAGCGGCGCCGGGCCGACCAGGGTCAGCGGCGCGGTCCGGTTCAGCATGCCGGCGCTGGCCAGCAGCCCGGGCAGGCCGTAGCAGTGGTCGCCGTGCATGTGGGTGATGAAGATGGCGCGCAGCTCGTGCAGCGACCAGGGCGTGCGCAGCGCCAAAGCCGTCACGTTGCGGGTCTTGCTCGGGGTGCCGGATGAGGTGCCGAAGAACTGGAATTCCATGCCTTGCGCTCCTGCGTGATGAGTTCAGCGCATTATCGGGCATGCGGGCGCATGGCTTCGCTCCGCTGGAACCCCGTTTCGCGCCATCCCGTCGCGGCTTCGTCGCATTCCATCTTGCCCCCGCAGCCCCGGCTCGGCACAATATCCGCATTGTTGGCAGAAAGGCAAAGCATGTCCACCCTGAGCGATTCCCTTCCCGTCCGCGCCACCGTGCCGGAAAAGCTGCGCCGCCTCCTGCGGGACATGCGCCTGGCCGCGGTCTACAGCGCCCTGGCCGGGGTCCTGATCACGCTGGTCGAAGGCAAGCCGCAGATCCTGGCGAGCCAGATCGTGTTCTCGCTCTGCATCGGCCTGGTGGCGATCGTGATCGTCGACGGCGCCCGCCTGGTGTTCTGGGACGATCCCCGGCGGCAACGCCATATGTTGCCGGCGCTGATCGCCCTGGTCGTGGCGACGGCGCCGGTGGCCCACTACTGCGGCATCGCGATGGGCAGCCTGCTGCTCGGCGAACACCGGCCCAGCCTGGCCGAGTACCCCTCGCAGCGGCAGCTGAGCATGATCCTGTTCTCGATGCTGTGCATCGGCGCGTTCTCGCTGCTGATCGTGAGCCGCGAGCGGGTCGAGCGCATCAAGATCGAACGCAGCGAAGCGCGGGCGCGCGCCGAGACCGTCGAGCGCCAGGCCCTGCAGGCCCAGCTGCGCCTGCTGCAGGCCCAGATCGAGCCGCACATGCTGTTCAACACCCTGGCCAACCTGCAGGGCCTGATCGCGATCGACCCGGAGCGCGCCGGCAGGATGCTCGACCAGCTGATCCAGTATCTGCGCGCCACCCTGAGCGTGTCGCGCATGGAAACCACCACGCTGGCGCAGGAATTTTCCGCGCTGGACGCCTACCTCGGACTGATGTCGGTGCGGATGGGCGCGCGCCTGGCCTACCGCTGCAGCCTGCCGGACGGGCTGGGCGCGGCGCGCCTGCCGACCATGCTGCTGCAGCCCATCGTCGAGAATGCGATCGTGCACGGCCTCGAACCGAAGGTCGAGGGCGGCACGGTGACGATCGTTGCGGCCCGCCACGGCGAGCTGCTGGAGATCACGGTGCAGGATACCGGCCTGGGACTGGACGGCGCGCCCACCCGCCAGGGCGGCGGCGTCGGTCTGGCCACCACCCGCGAGCGCCTGCAGGTGCTGTACGGCGCCCGCGCCAGCCTGGAATTATCCGCGGCCGCGCCGCATGGCGCGCTCGCCCGTCTCGTCCTTCCCCTGGAGTTCCAATGAACGCACACCAACCCATCCGCGCCCTGATCGCCGAAGACGAACCGATCCTCGCCGCCGTCCTCGCCGCATCGCTGCAACGCCTGTGGCCGGGGCTGGAGGTGGTCGGCACCGCGCCGAACGGCCTGGCGGCGGTCGAGCAGGCGCTGGCGCTGCGTCCCGATGTCCTCTTCCTCGACATCAAGATGCCCGGCCAGACCGGCCTGGAAGCGGCCGAGGAACTGGCCGAGCGCTGGGATGGCGCGCAGCCCTTCCCCGAGGTCGTGTTCGTCACCGCCTACGACGACTACGCGCTGAAGGCCTTCGAGCAGGCCGCCGCCGACTACGTGCTGAAACCGGTCAGCGACGAGCGCCTGCGCCGCACCGTCGAGCGCCTGCGCGCACGCCTGCAAACGCGCGTCCAGGCCGGCGACGAGGATGGCGGCATCGCCCGCCTGGTCGAGCAGATGCGCGCCCTGCTGCCGCAGGCTTCGGCGCCGGAGCGCCTGAGCACGATCCGCGCCGCGGTCGGCAATATGGTGCGCATGATCCCGGTGCAGGAGGTGGTGTATTTCCAGGCGCTGGACAAGTACGTCAACGTCGCCACGCTCGAGGGCGACGCCCTGATCCGCCTGCCGCTCAAGGAATTGATGGCGCAGCTCGACCCGGCCCGGTTCTGCCAGGTCAGCCGCAGCAGCATCGTCAACATGAAGTACGTGGCCAGCGCCAGCCGCGACGAGATGGGCAAGCTGAGCCTGGCGCTGCGCGGGCGCACGGACCGGCTGAAGGTGAGCCCGCTGTTCGCGCACCTGTTCAGGCAGATGTGATCGTTGTATTTATGCACCAACTTGTTCGTATATTTACAGCTTAAGGAAATCTTCCTCGCATAGATTGCGAATTGGAAATTACATTAGAGGAGATCAGCAAGAATCGCCCAACCCTCGTGAAAACTTGACACTGCGCTAGAACATGGTCCTCGACAAATTCCGCATCGGCACCCGCCTTGGCATCACCTTCGCCACGCTTCTCATCCTGATGGCCGTGATGCTGGGCAGCACCCTCTGGCAACTCGATCGTATCGCCGAAGGCAAGGCCACGATGGCGGTCACCAGTCTCAAGGCACGGCTCGCCAAGGACTGGCTGGCGGGGATCGCCTCGAATGGCGTACGCACCCTGGCAAGGATAAAGAGCGCCGACCCGGAGGACGAGCGGCGCTATGACAGCGAGATGAAGACGGTCAGCGCCGGCCTGTCGGCGCTGCAGAAGAAGCTGGAATCGCTGGTCGGGAGCGAGAAAGGCAAGCAACTGCTCGCCCAGGTTGCCGAGCGGCGCAAGGAATACACCACGATCCGCGACGAAGCGTTCAAGCGCAAGGCCGCACACGGGGCGGATGACGCCGGGCTCAAGACCTGGGTCGCCGCCACCCTCGTTCCGGCCATGAATAACTACGTGGGCGCGGTGGAGGCCGTGAGCGCGCACCAGGAAGAACTCTTCGATGCGGCGAGCGCGCGGATCGACGCCCTGCACGACGATGCCCGCCGCGTCCTGATCGCCATCGGCCTCCTCGCCATGCTCTGCGGCGGCGCCTTCGGCATCGTCCTTGCGCGCGGCATCACGCGCCCGCTGGCCGGCGCCGTCCGGGTGGCGCGGCAGGTGGCCTCGGGCGACCTGACCGCCGACTTCGAGGTGCGCTCGCGCGACGAAGTCGGCGAGCTGCTCGCGGCATTGAAGACCATGAACGCCAGTCTGCTGCGCACCGTGAGCGAAGTCCGGACCGGCGCCGAGGCCATCGTCAGCGCTTCGCAGCAGATCGCCTTCGGCAACCTCGACCTCTCGGCCCGAACCGAGCAGCAGGCAGGCTCCCTGGAGGAGACCGCCTCGTCGATGGAAGAATTGACCAGCACCGTACGCCAGAATGCCGACAGCGCGCACCAGGCCAATACGCTGGCGCTGTCGGCCTCCGAGATCGCCACGCGCGGCGGCGCCGTCGTGGCGCGCGTGGTCTCGACGATGGCCTCGATCAATGCGTCGTCGCGCCAGATCGGCGAGATCATCGGCGTCATCGACGGCATTGCATTCCAGACCAATATCCTTGCCCTGAACGCCGCCGTCGAGGCCGCGCGCGCGGGCGAGCAGGGCCGCGGCTTCGCCGTCGTCGCCGCCGAAGTGCGCAGCCTGGCCCAGCGCTCGGCCGGCGCCGCGAAGGAAATCCGCGCCCTCATCGCCGACTCGGTGGCGCAGGTCGACGCCGGCGGCCACCTGGTCGACGAGGCCGGCGCGACCATGCAGGACATCGTGCAGGGCATCGCGCGCGTCACCGAGATCATGTCGGAAATCGCCGCCGCCAGCGCCGAGCAGACCCAGGGGATCGAGCAGGTGAACGCGGCCATCGGCCAGATGGACGGGGTCACCCAGCAGAACGCCGCCCTGGTCGAGCAGGCGGCCGCCGCGGCCGCTTCGCTGCAGGACCAGGCGGCGGCGCTCGCGCGGCTGGTGCATACCTTCCGGATCGACAAGGGTGCCGGACAGCGGTAAGATAAGCCGGGCAAGCAGCAATCCTTCGGTCGGCTGCTGAGGTCTCGTTGGAGACAGAACCATGGTTCGGCGAATGCATATCCTGGCCTGCGCGGCATTATGCCTGCTGGCCCTGGTGTTGCGGCCTGCCGCCCACGGCGCCGCAGCCGTCGGCCTCCTGACCATCGACGGCGTGATCGGGCCGGCGAATGCCGACTACGTCGTGCACGGCCTCGCCCGCTCCGCCAGGCTCGAGCACCAGCTGGTGATCCTGAAAATGGACACGCCGGGCGGCCTCGACACCGCGATGCGCGAAATCATCAAGGCGATCCTGAGCTCGCCGGTGCCGGTGGTGGCCTATGTCGCGCCCAGCGGCGCCCGCGCCGCCAGCGCCGGCACCTACATCCTGTACGCAAGCCACATCGCGGCGATGGCGCCCGGCACCAACCTCGGCGCCGCCACGCCGGTCGCGATCGGCATCGGGCAGGCGCCGCCCGCGCAGTCCGACCCGAAGAAGAAGCCGGACGATGAGTCCACCCTCGCGCACAAGCAGGTCAACGACGCCGCGGCTTACCTGCGCGGCCTGGCGCAGATGCGCGGACGCAATGCCGCCTGGGCCGAGCGCGCGGTGCGCGAAGCGGTCAGCCTGACTGCCGAGGAAGCCCTGACGCAGAAGGTCATCGAGCTCGTCGCGCCGGACGTGCCGGCCCTGCTGGCCCAGCTCGACGGCCGGACGCTGACCGTCCTCGGCCAGGCCAGGCGCCTCGAGACGAAAGGGGTGCTGCCGGTCGAATTCGCGCCCGGCTGGCGCACCCGGCTGCTGGAGACCATCACCCATCCCAGCGTCGCCCTGCTGATGATGACCATCGGGATCTACGGCCTGGTCTTCGAATTCATGAACCCGGGCTTCGTGGCGCCCGGCGTGGTCGGGGCGATCTGCCTGCTGCTCGCGCTCTACGCCCTGCAACTGCTGCCGGTGAATTATGCGGGCCTGGCGCTGGTGCTGCTGGGCCTGATGCTGATGGTGGCCGAGGCCTTCCTGCCCAGCTTCGGCGTGGTCGGCTTCGGCGGCGTGGTCGCCTTCGTCGCGGGCGCGCTGATGCTGGTCGATACCGAGGTGCCCGGTTTCGGCATCCCGGTGGGACTGATCGGCGCGCTCGGCCTGGCCAGCGCCCTGCTGCTGGCCGGCACCGCCCGCCTCGCCCTGTCCAGCCGCCGGCGACCGCTGGCCAGCGGCGACGCCACGCTGATCGGCGCCACCGCCCGCGTCGAGACGGTCGCGCCGGACGGCGGCTTTGATGCCTGGATCCGCATCGAGGGCGAGCTGTGGCAGGCCGCCTGCGCCCTGCCCCTGAGCCGCGCGCAAACGGTCAGGGTCGTGGCGCGCAAGGGCTTGACCCTGGAGGTCGTTCCGGTCGATACGTCATAGGGAGACGCTCATGTTCAACGTCGGCATCGGCTTCGCCGCACTCGTCATCCTGCTGTTCCCGCTGCTGGCCTCGGCGATCCGGGTGCTGCGCGAGTACGAGCGCGGGGTCGTGTTCCAGCTCGGGCGCTTCTGGGGCGTGAAGGGCCCCGGCCTGATCATCCTGATTCCCCTGTTCCAGCAGATGGTGCGCGTCGACCTGCGCACCGTCGTGCTCGACGTGCCGACCCAGGACGTGATTTCGCGCGACAACGTCTCGGTGAAGATGAACGCGGTGATCTACTTCCGCGTGGTCGATCCGGAAAAGGCCATCATCCAGGTGGCGAACTTCATGGAAGCGACCAGCCAGCTGGCCCAGACCACCCTGCGTTCGGTGCTGGGCAAGCACGAGCTCGACGAGATGCTGGCCGAGCGCGAGCGCCTGAACCTGGACATCCAGCAGGTGCTGGACGCCCAGACCGACGCCTGGGGCATCAAGGTGTCGAACGTCGAGATCAAGCACATCGACCTCGACGAGTCGATGGTGCGCGCCATCGCCCGCCAGGCCGAGGCCGAGCGCGAACGGCGGGCAAAGGTGATCCACGCCGAGGGCGAGCTGCAGGCCTCGGAAAAGCTGCAGCAGGCCGCCGCCGTGCTGTCCCGGCAGAAGGGCGCGATGCAGCTGCGCTACATGCAGACCCTGAGCACGATCGCCGGCGACAAGTCCTCGACGATCGTGTTTCCCTTGCCGATCGAGCTGCTGGCCGGGGCAAGGGGTGGCGAAGGGAGCGAAGGGAGCGAAGGCGGCTGAATCAGGCCGGCGCGAGGTAGGCCGAGATCTCGACCAGGTTCAGGTCGGGATCCCGCAGGTACACCGATTCGATCGGCCCGCGCGCGCCCGTGCGGCGCACCGGCCCCTCGACGATGGCGACGCCCTTTTCCCGCAGCCGCGCGATCACCTGTGGCAGCGGGATGCTGGCGATGAAGCACAGGTCGAGGGAACCGGGCACCGGCAGGTGGGCCTTCGGCTCGAATTCCCGGCCCTTCACATGCAGGTTGATCTTCTGGCTGCCGAACACGAAGGCCTTGCGGTTGGCGCCGAAGATTTCCAGCTTCATCCCGAGCAGGTCGACATAGAAAGCGATGCAGGCCGCCTCGTCGGCGGTGGTCAGCACGATGTGGTCGATGTGGTCGATCATGGTCTTCCTTTTGCGCTCAGGATGGGGCCTTCACTGTACACGCTGTTCGCGAGCGCCGCACGGTCCAGGCTCCCCTCCCACGCCGCCACCGCCACGCAGGCCACGCCATGGCCGATCACATTGGTCAGCAATCGGCATTTCATGGTCCGGTCGACCGCGAACAGGATCGCCACCATCTCCGGCGGCGCCACGTGCAGCAGCGCCACCGTCGCCGCCAGGGTGGCGATGCCGGACCCGGCCACCCCGACCGCACCCTTGCTGCTGACCAGGGCCACGCCGAGCATGACGGCCAGCTCGCGCCAGCCCAGCTGCACCTGCGCGGCCTGGGCCAGGAACACCAGCGCCAGCGCGATGTACAGGTAGGTGCCGGCCAGGTTCAGCGAATACGAGAACGGCAGCACCATGCCGGTGACCGCGCGCGGGCAGCCGAGGCGCTCCAGCTTTTCGCTGAGCGGCGCGAGGCCCGCCAGCGAGGAACTCGTGAAGAAGACCAGGTAGAGTTCGGCCCGCACATAGGCCAGGAAGCGCAGCAGCGGCAGTCCGGCCAGGCGCGCTGCGCCGCCCAGCACCAGCGCGACGAACAGCAGGCTCGCCAGGTTGACCGCGGCGATGAACTTCAGCAGCGGCCACAGCGACACCAGGCCGTGGCGCCCGACCGTGTACGCCATCGCGGCGAAGGCGGCCAGGGGCGCCAGCCGCAGCACCAGCTTGACCGCGGCGAACAGCCCCGCGCGGCAGCGATCGAGCAGGACCAGGGCGCCCGGGTTGCGAAGGCGCCCGAACAGCAGCCCGACCGGCAGCGCCGCGGCCAGCAGGAACAGGTTATTCGCGCGCAGCGGCGGCAGCGGATCCACCCAGTCCAGCATCCCGTGTGGCGGCGGCAGCGGCGGGCCCGCGCCTGCGTCTGCGCCGAACGATGCGCCGATGCCCGGTTCGAAGACCCAGCCCGCGGCCAGTCCCGCCAGCATCGACAGCAGGGACATGGCCGCGAAGTACAGCAGGGCGTGGACGCCGATGCGCCCCAGTTCGCGGTCGCGCCCGAGCGCCGCGGCGCTGGCCGCCAGCATGCAGAACACCAGCGGGTAAGTGAGCCAGCCGAGCAGGTGGATGAAGGCTTCGCCGAGGGGCTTCATCTGTACCGCGAGCAGCGGCGCGAACCACCCCAGCGCCAGCCCGGCAAGGACCGGCAGCGCCAGCGGCAGGAAGGGAGAGCGGCAGAACCGACGCACGCCTGGCCCTTACGCCGGCGCCTTGCGCGCCAGTTCGATGAAATGGCGCAGGGTGGGCCGCTGGCTGTCGTCGCGCCAGGCCAGCGTCAAAGGCGCGGCCAGCGCCGGCGGTGCATCCTGGATCGCGCAATAGACCACGTTCTCGCCATGGAAGCCCTGCATCGAAGCCGGCACCGCCGAGACCCCGGCGCCGGCCGCCACCAGGCTGATATTCGTGAGCATGCGCTCGACTTCGATCGCCACGTTCGGCACGAAGCCGGCCTGCACGCAAGCCTCGACCAAGTTGGCGTACATGCCGGGCGCGCCGTTGCGCCGCACCAGGATGAAGCGTTCGTCGCGCAGGGCCGCCAGCGGCACCGCCGGACGGCGCCGGCTGCGCTCGCGCGGCAGCGCCGGATGGCCGACCGGCAGCACCAGCAGCAGTTCTTCCTCGAGCAGGCGTTCGAAGGACAGGCCGTCGGGACGGCTGACGGGCCGGCGCAGGAAGGCGACGTCCAGCTTGTCCTGCACCAGGGCGTCGGTCAGTTCGGCCGCATTCCCTTCGCGGAATTCGAGCACGACCTCGGGCCAGGCGTCGCGATAGGCGCGCATGACCTGCGGGATGAAGGGATGGGCGGCGGCCGAACTGGTGAAGCCGACCGACAGCCGGCCGACCGTGCCGCTGCTGGCGCGCGCGGCGCGCGCCACGGCGGCGTCCACGTTCTCGAGGATGGCGCGCGCCTCCTGCAGGAAGGTTTCGCCGCCGGCGGTGAGCGCGGCGCCCTTCGGATGGCGGCGGAACAGTTCGAAGCCGAGCTCCTGCTCCAGGGCGCGGATCTGCTGGCTCAGGGGCGGCTGCTGCATGCCCAGGCGTTCGGCGGCGCGGGTGAAATGGCCTTCCTCGGCCACCACCACGAAATAACGCAGGTGTCTCAGCTCCATGCGGTCTCGATATGTTTTAAGTCTTGAATATTGCTTTTCGAGATATTTTACATTGAAGAAAGCCGGGGGTAGCATCTGTCGCAGATTACCTACAACAAGATCGGAGACGAGCATGTCCCTTCCCTACCGCGCCACCGCCATGGCGCTCGCCCTTGCCGGTTTTTCCGCGACGCTGCCCGCCGGCGCGCAAACCCTGGCTGCCTGCCCCGCCGGCCTCGACGAGGTGGCGCGCTGCTACCGGGGCGCCGACGCCAACGGCGCCAACTACTGGATCGCGATCCCGAACCACTGGAACAAGACCCTGGTCGTGCACGCCCACGGCGGCCCGCGCATGTCGCATGCGACCAACGACAACAATGTCGAAGACCTGGAGCGCTTCGCCGTCACGGTGAAACAGGGCTTCGCCTGGGCCGGATCGAGCTACCGCCGCCCCGGCTACGGCGTGCTGATGGCGGCCGAGGACACCGAGAATCTGCGCAAGCTGTTCATCCAGCGCTTCGGCCAGCCGGCGCGCACGATCATGCACGGCCAGTCCTGGGGCGGCAACGTCGCCGCCAAGGCCATCGAGCTGTACCAGCGCGCGCCGGACGGCAAGCGCAACTACGATGGCGCCGTGCTCACCAATGGCATGCTGGCCGGCGGCACCCTGAACTACCTGCACCGCGCCGACCTGCGCGCCGTCTACCAGTACTACTGCAAGAACCACCCGCGCCCGGACGAGCCGCAGTATCCGCTGTGGATGGGACTGCCGGCCGACTCCACCATGAGCACCAAGGACCTGGCGGCGCGCGTCGACGAATGCACGGGCCTGAAGCATCCGGCAGCGCAGCGCAGCCCCGAACAGCAGCAGCGCCTGGCCAACATCCTGGGCGTGATCCCGGTGCCCGAACGCACCCTGCAATCGCACATGAACTGGGCCACCTTCACCTTCCGCGACCTGGTCCAGCGCGTCGGCGGCAATCCCTTCGACAACCGCCACGTGGTCTACCGCGGCTCGAGCGACGACGCGGCCCTGAACCGCGGCGTGCAGCGCTTCGACGCCGACCCGGCCGCGGTCGCGCGCCTGGCGGAGGATTCGAACCTGAGCGGCAAGATCGAGATCCCGGTGCTGACCATGCACGCGATCGACGACCCGACCGCGCTGATCGAGTACGAGGCCGAATACCGCGGCAAGGTCGCCGCCGCCGGCCGCCAGGACAAGCTGCAGCAGACCTTCACCACCGAGCATGAGCACAGCAAGCTGGCCGACGCCGAGTACGCCGCCCTGTTCGACAGCCTGATGGCCTGGATCGACACCGGCAGCAAGCCTGCGGTCAGCGACGTCGCCAAGGCCTGCGCGACGGAAGAAGCACGCTTCGGCGGCGGCTGCCATTACGACGCGTCCTTCCAGCCCAAGCCGCTGTTCACGCGCGTCGCGCCGCGCGCGCCCGACGCCGCACCGGCAAAGTAAACGCACCTAAAACATAACGACAACCCGGAGACATCAATGAAGACCACCCTGATGGCGGCCGCCCTGGCCGCCCTGTCCCTGCACGCCCATGCCCAGTCCTCGGCGGTTACCATCTACGGCTCGATCGACGGCGGCCTGCGCCACGAAACCAACGTCGACCCGGAAGGCAACAGCGACACGACCATGAGCTCGAACGGCACCTTCCGCTCGAACCGCCTGGGCTTCCGCGGCAGCGAAAACATCGGCGGCCACAACAAGGTCAACTTCGTGCTGGAGCTGGGATTCAATTCCGGCACCGGCGCCCTGAACAACACGAACAACGTGATCTTCCAGCGCGAGGCCCACGTCGGCATGTCCGGCGACTGGGGCGCGCTCGACGTCGGCCGCAACTATACGCTGGCCTACCGCACCATCCTGGCCTTCGACCCGTTCAAGTACCGTTATCCGAGCATCACCTACGCGCTGTCCTCGACCAACGGCACCCGCAAGGACAACGACGTCCAGTACACCGGCAAGTTCGGCGACTGGACAGCGCGCGCCGAGTACGCGCTGGGCGAAGTGGCCGGCGACAGCGACTTCGGCACCACCAAGGCAGTCGGCATGAACTACGCGGCGCACGGCCTGAAGCTCGGCGCCAGCTACTCGATCGCCAAGCAGAACGTCGGCACCACCGCCGCGCCGAACTACCGCGACTACAAGCACTACGCCTTCGGCGCGGCCTACGACTTCGGCGCGACCACGGTGTCGGCCGGCCACGTCAGGCAGGAGCAGGAAAGCACGGCGCGCCCCGCCACCTCGGCCTGGGACTGGATCGGCGCCAGCCACCAGATCACCGAGCGCTTCGACCTGACCGCGGCCGTGTACCGCAACACCGCCTACAACTTCAAGGCCAGTGCGGCCGCGGCGGTCGGCGACGCCCGCAAGACGCTCTACATGGCGGGCGTGACCTACCTGCTGTCGAAGCGCACCACGCTGTACGCGGAGCTCGACCGCGCACACCTGGACGGCGGCTATGCGAGCGGCGGTACCAGCAAGCTGAACCAGACCCGCCAGAACGGCATGGCGGCGGGCATGATGCACGTGTTCTGATCTCAGGCCCGGCGTTTCAGCTCCAGCACCTGCTCGCCGCGGTATTGCGCGAGCAGCGCCGGCCACTGCGCCTCCAGCCTGTCCATGGCCGCCTGCTTGATGTGGCCATAGCCGCGCACCTGGTCCGGCAGGGCCGCCAGCCTGAGCGCCGCGTCCTTGTTGTCGGCGCGCAGGCCGGCGGCGAGCTCATGGACGAAGGCCAGGTAGCGGTCGCGCAGCGCGCGCTCGCCCTTGCGTTCGCGCGTGTGCCCGAAGGGATCCAGGGGCGTGCCGCGCAGGCCCTTGAAGCGGGCCAGGACGCCGAACACCGGCATCATCCAGCCGCCCAGCGCCAGCTTGGCCGGCACCTCGGAACCCGGCTTCTTGCGGGCCAGCAGCGGCGGCGCCAGGTGGAAGCCCAGCTTGTAGTCGCCGTCGAACTGGGACGCGATCCGGGCGCGGAAGGCCGGGTCGGCATGCAGGCGCGCCACTTCGTATTCATCCTTGTAGGCCATCACCTTGAACAGGTTGCGGGCCACCGCCTTGCTCACCTGGCGGCGCGAGCCCTCGCCTTCGAGTTCGCGTTCGCGCCGTTCGACCGCGGCCACCGCTTGCGCGTACCGCTGCGCATAGGCGGCATCCTGGTAGCGGGTCAGCCAGTCGACGCGGAAGGCGACCAGCTCTTCCAGCGACTTCGGCGTGGCGAACTGGATCACCTGCGCCGGCTGCGCCATGCGTTCGAGCGCAGTAGGGTCCGCGGCCAGCAGGCGGCCCAGCGTGAAGGCACGCTTGTTCATGTCGACCGCCACGCCATTCAGTTCGATCGCCCGCATCAAGGCCGCCAGGCCGACCGGCACCAGTCCCTGTTGCCAGGCATAGCCCATCAGCAGGACATTGCTGCCAACCGGGTCGCCGAGCACGCGCGAGGCGGTGTCCTGGGCATTCAGGCGCAGCAGGTTCTCGCTTCCCGCGGCGGCGCCCAGCCTGGCGAGCAGGCCTTCGCGGTCGACCCGGGCGTCGCGGTCGCGGGTGAAGTCGGCGGTCGGGATCTCGTGTTCGTTGGCGACGATCCTGGTATGCCCGTGCTCGATGACGGCCAGGCCGTCCGGCATGGCCGCCACCACCAGGTCGCAGGCGAACACCGCGTCGGCCTGGCGCAGGTCGATGCGGACCTGGTGCAGGCGTGCGGGCGAGGACGCCACCCGCACGTGCGACAGCACCGCCCCGCCCTTCTGCGCGAAGCCCATGAAGTCGAGCGTCGACGCGCCCTTGCCTTCCAGGTGCGCCGCCATCGTGATCAGGGCGCCCACCGTGACCACGCCGGTGCCGCCGACGCCGGCCACCAGGATCTCGAACGGTGTCGCCAGCGCCGGCGCGGTCGGCAGCGGAAAGGCTTCGAGCGCGCGTTCGAGGTCGGCCAGCGACAGCTTCTGGCCGGCCGGCTTGCGCAGGGTGCCGCCCAGGACCGACACGAAGCTCGGGCAGAAGCCCTCGACGCAGGAGTAGTCCTTGTTGCAGGACGACTGCTCGATCTGGCGCTTGCGGCCCAGCTCGGTCTCCAGCGGCAGGATCGACAGGCAGTTCGACTGCACGCTGCAATCGCCGCAGCCTTCGCAGACGGCCGGGTTGATCACCATGCGCCGGGCCGGATCCGGAAAGGCCTTCTTCTTCCTGCGGCGGCGCTTTTCGGCGGCGCAGGTCTGGTCGTAGACCAGCACCGTCACGCCCGGGATCTCGCGCAGCCGGCGCTGGATCACATCGAGCTCGCTGCGGTGATGCACGGTCACGCCTTCCGGCAGCGTCACGCCCGCGTAGTTGTCCGGGTAGTCGGTGACCACGACCGCCTTCTTCACGCCTTCGCTGGTCACCTGCTGCAGGATCTGCGGCACCGACAGGGTGCCGTCCACCGGCTGGCCGCCGGTCATCGCCACCGCGTCGTTGTACAGGATCTTGTAGGTGATGTTGGCGCCGGCGGCGACGCTCTGGCGGATCGCCAGCGAGCCCGAATGATAGAAGGTGCCGTCGCCGAGGTTCTGGAAGATGTGCTTCTCGCCGACGAAGCGCGAGGTGGCGGCCCAGCTCACGCCCTCGCCGCCCATCTGCGACAGGTAATAGGTGTCGCGCTGCATCCAGGTCGCCATGAAGTGGCAGCCGATGCCGGCCAGCGCGCGGCTGCCCTCGGGAACGCGGGTCGAGGTGTTGTGCGGGCAGCCGGAGCAGAAGTACGGCGTGCGCCTGGCGCCGTCCGCGCCGTCCGGGGGCAGTTCGGCGGCGCAGAAAGCGGGGAGGAAACGGTGCAGGTCCAGCGCCGGGAAGCGGCTTCCCAGGCACTCGGTCAGCCAGCGAGCCAGGACCGGTGCGATGCGCGAAGGACGCAGCTCGCCCAGGCTTGACAGCAGCGGCGCCCCCTCGCGGTCGGTCTTGCCGATCACGCCAGGCCGCTGCGCCGGCGCCAGGTTATAGAACAGGTTCTTTACCTGCTGCTCGATCACCGGGCCTTTTTCTTCGACCACCAGGATCTCGTCCAGGCCCTCGGCGAAGCTCGCCAGGCGGGTCGCTTCCAGCGGATAGGTCAGGCCCGGCTTGTACAGGCGCACGCCGAGTTCGGCCAGCCGCTCGAGCGGCAGCTCCATGCGCTCCAGCGCTTCGACCAGGTCGAGGTAAGCCTTGCCGGCGCCGATGATGCCGATGCGGGCGCCGGGGGCCGGCACGACCAGGCGGTCGATCGGGTTCGCGCGCGCGAAGGCCTGCACCGCGGCCAGCTTGGCGGCCACGCGCTGCTCCAGCGCCAGGCCGGGCAGGTCCGGCCAGCGGTTGTGCAGGCCATCCGGCGGCGGCGTGTAGTCGGTGGGCTCCACGAACGCCGGCATCGGCGGCAGCTCGACCACCGCCCCGCCTTCCACCGTTTCCGAGATCGCCTTGAAGCCGCACCAGGCGCCCGTGAAGCGCGACAGGGCCCAGCCGTACAGGCCGAATTCGAGGTATTCCTGGATGTTCGACGGGTTCAGCACCGGCATGCCCCAGGCGATCAGCGCCTGCTCGCTCTGGTGCGGCATCGACGAGGACACGCAGCCGTGGTCGTCGCCGAGGATGGCCAGCACGCCGCCGTGCGGCGAGGACCCGTACACGTGGCCGTGCTTGAGGGCGTCGCCGGCGCGGTCGACGCCCGGCCCTTTGCCGTACCACATCGCGAACACGCCGGCCACCTTGCGGGTCGGATTGGCCTCGACCTGCTGCGAGCCCATGACGGCCGTCGCGCCCAGCTCCTCGTTGATCGCCGGGAGGAATTCGATCTGGCGTTCCTGCAGCAGCGCCTTGGCGCGCCACAGCTCCTGGTCCACCGCGCCGAGCGGCGAACCGCGGTAGCCGCTGACGAAGCCGGCGGTCTGCAGGCCGTTCGCTTCGTCGAGCTGCTTCTGCATGCACAGCAGGCGGACCAGCGCCTGGGTGCCGGTCAGGAAGACCCGGCCCCGGGGACGGGTCAGGTTGTCGTCGAGTGCGTAGTCGGGGTCTGCCAGCCCGACCGGCGCGGGGAGCGTCATGTCGTTCATTTTTTATCGTGTGTAAATGATGAGACAGGATAGGCCGCGCGCTGCGAAAGATTTTTTCTATCTTTGCAATTCCCCGCGCTAGAATCGAAAGAACTTGTCTACTTTTCCCCTGAAAGATGAAAAACCATTCGATTGACGCCGCATCCATGAAAATCCTTGCCGAACTGCAGAAGGACGGCAGGATTTCGTCGAACGAGCTGGCCGAAAAGATCGGCATGTCGGCCAGCCCCTGCTGGCGGCGCCAGAAGGAGCTGGAAGACAAGGGCGTCATCCTGCGCTACACCGCCCTGCTCGACCGCCGCAAGCTGGGCTTGTCCGTGGTCTGCCTGCTGCACGTGTCGCTGCTGCGGCATGCCGAAGGGGTGGTCGAACAGTTCGAGCAGGCGATGCGGATCCGGCCGGAAGTCGTCGAATGCTACGAGACCACCGGCACCTCCGACTACCTCGTCAAGGTCGTGGTGGCGGACATGGATGCCTATCACGACTTCCTGCACAACGTGCTGGTGAAGCTGAACGGGGTCTCGCAGGTGAATACCAGCGTGGCGCTGCGGGAGGTAAAGTACGAGACCGCGCTGCCGCTTTGAGCCCCTAACAAAACCGTCATGGCTGCGTTGCAGCGCCTCGCCCTGAAGGTTTTGTTAAGCGCTCGAGGCACGGCGCGGCTCAGTGCTGCGTGGCGGCGCCCACCTGCACCGCCCGTCCGGCGCGCCAGCCGTTGAAGCCGGCGAGCGCGCCGAGCACGGCGAACAGCAGGGCGCACCAGCCGAAACCGCCGGTCTGCCCGCGGATCAGCCCCACCACCAGCGGCCCGCTTGCGGCCAGCAGATAGCCGACGCACTGCGCCATGCTGGACAACTGCGCGGCCACCTGGGGGTCGCCCGAGCGCAGCACGATGACGGTCATGGCCGCCGCGATCAGCCCGCCCTGGCCGACGCCCTGCAGCGCCGCCCACAGCCAGACCATGGACAGCGGCGCGAACAGCAGGCCGATCAGCGCGACCACCGCGATCACGCACAGGGCCAGGTTGATGAGGCGCTGGTCCCTGCCGCGCACGGCGATGTGCGGCACCGCCAGGCAGGACATGGCCTGGACCATCACCGACATCGAGACCACGCTGCCGGCCAGGACCGGGTCGAGGCCGCGCTCGCGCAGGATCGGGACCAGCCAGCCGAAGACGCTGTAGGCCAGCGCGGACTGGAAGCCCATGAACAGCGTGACGTTCCAGGCGAGCCGGTCGCGCCACAATGCCTTGACATGGGCGCCGCTGCCGCTCGGGCGCTGCGCCGCGTGGCCGAGTTGCGGCAGCCAGACCAGGGCCACGGCCGCCGCCGGCAGCGCCCAGGCGGCCAGCGCGCCGTGGATCGAACCGCCCAGCAGGCGTTCGATGGGCAGCGTCAGGCCGGCGGCGCCGGCGGCCCCGCCGCACAGCGCCATGGTGTACAGCCCCGTCATCAGCGCGCTCCGGCGCGGAAAATCGCGCTTCACGAGGCCAGGCAGCAGCACGTTGCCGACGGCGATGCTGGCGCCGGCCAGAGCGGTGCCCAGGAACAGGGCGGGAAGCAGCGCCAGTCCGCGCAGCGCGATGCCGGCGGCCAGCAGCAGGAGCACGCCCAGCATGGTCTTTTCGGCGCCGAAGCGCCGCGCCAGCCGCGGCGCCAGCGGCGAGAACAGCCCGAGGCACACGACCGGAAGCGTGGTCAGCACGCCCGCGCCCACGGACGAGAGCTGGAATTCGCTTTTCAGTTCCGGCAGCAGGACCGAGGCGCTGGAAAACAGCGGGCGCAGGTTGAAGGCGATCAGCACCAGGCTGGCGCCCAGGAAGATGCTCGCGGCCCGGCCCCGGCCCATGCCGCTCAATGCGCGGCGCCGGCCGTGGCGCGGTCCGCGGCGGCTCCGCCTTCCGGCGCATCCAGCTCGCCCCAGTGCTTGACCAGCAGCGCCAGCGTGGCCAGGACGCCCGCCACCGCGATCGTCGCGAAGATGCCCTCGAAGCCGACCTGGCGGCGCGACAGTTCGGCCACCAGGAAGGAACCGGCCACGCCGCCGAAGCGGCCCACGCCCATCATCCAGGCGACGCCGGTCGCCCTGCCCTGGGTCGGGTAGAACGAGGCCGCCAGCGCCGGCAGCGAGGACTGCGCGGTGTTCATCAGGGTGCCGGCGAGGAACACCACCGACATCAGCAGGCCCACGCTGCCGGCCGACAGGCCGATCGCATAGATGCTGACCGCGCTCAGGCTGAAGCACAGCGCGATCACGCGGTTCGGACTGAAGCGGTCCATCAGCCAGCCCAGGAAGACCGCGCCGACGCCGCCGAGCGGGAACAGCGAGGCCGCCAGCGTGGCGGTGCGAGCATCGAGCCCGGCTTCCTTGAACAGGATCGGCATCCAGTTGATGAGCGAGTAGAAGATCACGAGGCCCATGAAGTAGGCCAGCCAGATCATCACGGTGCCGACCACGAAGCGGCGCGACAGGATCACCCGCAGGCCGGTGCTCTGCACGGGGACGGCGCCGGCTTTTTCGCGCATGCAGAACGCCGGCGCCTGCGCGGCCGTGGCCGAGATGCGCCCGAGCGCGGCGCGGATGCGCGCGGCCGGCAGCTTGTTGGCGACCATGTAGCGCACCGACTCCGGCAGCCAGGCCAGCATCAGCAGCGCCAGCAGCACGGGCGTCGCGCCGCCCAGCAGCAGCACGCTGCGCCAGCCCCAGTGCGGGATCATCCACGCGGCTAGGAAACCGCCCAGGGCGGCGCCCAGCGGAAAGCCGCAGAACATCGCGTTGGTGAGCGTGGCGCGGCGCTGGTCCGGGCAGTATTCGCTCATCAGGGTGACGGCGTTCGGCATCGCGGCGCCCAGGCCCAGGCCGGTCACGAAGCGCAGGATGGTGAGCTGGGTCAGGTCGGCCGCGAACGCCGACCAGGTGCAGGCCGCGCCGAACAGCGCCACCGCCGTCACCAGCACTTTCCGGCGGCCGAAGCGGTCGGCGCAGGGGCCGGCGACCAGGCCGCCGGCGGCCAGCCCGAACAGCGCCGCGCTGAGCAGCGGGGCCAGCGCCGCCTTGCTCAGCCCCCATTCCTTGAGCAGCGAAGGCGCGATGAAGCCGATCGCGGCGGTATCGAAACCGTCCAGCAGCACGATCAGGAAGCAGATCGCGAAGATGCCCCACTGGAAGGGGGACAAACGGTGCTGGTTGAGGAAGTCCTGGACGTCGACGGCGTTGGCGCCGTCCACGGCGCGGCCAGTTGCGGGCGCCTGTTGCTGCATGATCTGTCTCCTTGCTCCCGCGCGGCGGACGGCCTGCGCGGAGATGCCGATATTATGAATAATGGTTATAATTTATAACGATATGCCGGATTCGGCAAGCGCTGCGCTGCCTGCAACCACGATTCGATCGGAAGGCCATGACCACGACAAGAAAACAGGCCGCGTTCGCCGCCGCCGTACAGGAAGCAGCCGAGCAGCCGCTGCAGCAGGAGCTGCTCCTGTCGCTGATCGGCTACAACTGCAAGCGGGCCTATCTCGCCATCATGCCGCTGTTCGCGCAGCGCATGGCGCAGTACGAGCTGCGCACGGTGGACTTTTCCGTGCTGAGCCTCCTGCACGCCAATCCGAACATCGCCCAGAAACGCCTGGCGCAGGCGCTCGGCATCTCGCCGCCCAACCTGGCGCCCCTGCTCGACCGGCTGGAAGAGCGCGGACTGGTGGTCCGCCAGCGCAATCCGCTGGACAAGCGCTCGCAGGCCGTGGCGCTCACGACGGCCGGGACCCGGCTATGCGCCCGGGCCGAGAAGACCGCGAGCGAACTGGAACACGATGCGACGGCGATGCTGAGCGAGGCGGAGCGCGCCCAGCTCCTGGGCCTGCTGCAGAAGATCTTCCTGCCAATAAGCACCTGAGGAGAGCTCCGCTCTTGTCGGGTGCGCTCAGAAGGCGCCGACGTAGTTTTCGGCCAGCGCCGTGCTGAGTGCGGTGGACGCGACGATGTTCTCCAGCTCGGCCAGCTGCACCTCGCGCTCGAACGGCGAGGCGTCGTCGAAGGTGTGCAGCAGCCGGGTCATCCACCACGAGAAGAACTCGGCGCGCCACACCCGCTTGAGCGCATCCTGCGAGTAGCGGTCGAGCCCCTCCTCGCTGCCTTTGCGGTAGAAGGTCTGCAGCGCCTGCGACAGCAGCTTGACGTCCGAGATCGCCAGATTCATGCCCTTGGCGCCGGTCGGCGGCACGATGTGCGCGGCGTCGCCGGCCAGGAACAGGCGGTTCGCGCGCATCGGCGCGCACACGAAGCTGCGCATGCCGATGATCCCCTTCTGGAAGATACGGCCCTCCTTGAGCCGCCAGCCGTCGTCGCTTTCCAGCCGCGCGTGCAGCTCCGACCAGATGCGGTCATCCGACCAGTTGTCGACGCTGTCCTTCGGGTCGCACTGGAAGTACAGGCGCTGCACGGTCGGCGAGCGGGTACTGACCAGGGCGAAGCCGCGTTCGTGGCGCGCGTAGATCAGTTCTTCCGACGACGGCGCCGACTCGACCAGGATACCGAACCAGCCGAACGGATAGACGCGCTGGAAGTTCTGGAACTTCTCCTGGCCCAGGCTGGCCGCCACCCCCGGGCGCGAGACGCCGTGGAAGCCGTCGCAGCCGATCACGAAATCGGCCTCGATGCGCTGGGCCTCGCCCTTGTGCATGAAGCGCACGCCGGGCCGGGCGCCGTCGGCACCTTCGATCGCCACCTCGCTGGTCTCGAACAGCAGCGCGCCGCCGGCGGCGATGCGGGCCGCGACCAGGTCGATGATGACCTCGTGCTGCGGATAAACGGTGATCGCCTTGCCGGTCAGGCCGGTGAGGTCGATGCGGTGGCGGCGCCCGCCGAAGGCCAGCTCGATTCCGTGGTGCAGCGCGCCTTCGCGGCGCATGCGCTCGCCGACCCCGGCCTCGCTCAGGATGTCCATGGTGCCCTGTTCGAGCACGCCGGCGCGGATGGTGGCTTCGATCTCGGCGCGGGTGCGCGATTCGACCACCACCGACTCGATGCCGTTCAGGTGCAGCAGGTGGGAAAGCAGAAGGCCGGCGGGGCCGGCGCCGATGATGGCGACCTGGGTACGCATGGTGATGTCTCCGTGTTTTGTGTTCTGGTTGACATCATCCTAGTGCGCGCGGCGCCGGATATGAATGGATGAAACCGGAAAAAACTTGTACTATTTTTTCATCGCCACCTGACCGATCCGGTCCTTCCCATGTCCACTGCCCCTCTCGCGCCGCCCGCCGCCATCCCCCAATTCGCCCTGTACGGCGAGCTCACAAGGGGCACGGACGCCGAGGGCGTGCATATCGAACTGATCGAGACGCGCAGCCGCGGCTATGACTGGCATATCGGCATCCATACCCACGCCGGCCTGTTCCAGGTACTTTTTTTATTCGGCGGCCGGGTCACCGCCACCCTTGGCGACGAGGTCTGCGAACTCGAAGGCCCGGTCGCGCTCACGATCCACCCCTCGCTGGCCCACGGTTTCGCGTTCTCGGAGGAAGCCTATGGCTACGTCCTGACGATCGACCAGAACGTGCTGTTCGCCGCCGCCGGCCAGGACGGCAACCTGTTCACTTCGCTGTTCGTGGAGCCACTCGCGATCGGCCTGGGACCGGTGCCGGAAGCGCGCGAGCGCATCGAGGCGCTGCTGCGCAACCTGATCCTCGAGGCGGCCTGGCCGCGCCAGGGCCACACCCTGATGCTCGACTGGCTGTCGCGCTGCGTGCTGCTGATGCTGGCGCGGGTGCAGGCCGAACGGCGCATCGCCGAAACTTCGGGACGCAAGGATTTCGAGCTGTTCAGCCGCTTCCGGGTCGAGATCGAGCGCCGCTACAAGGAGCAGTGGCGGGTCGGCCAGTACGCCGATGCGCTGCGCCTGGCGCCGGTGCGCCTGAACCGCCTGTGCCTGAAAATCGCCGGCAAGACGGCCTTCGAGATGACCCAGGAACGCCTGATGCTGGAAGCCTGCCGCAAGCTGACCTACGTGCCGGCCAGCGTGGCCGGCATCGCCTACGAACTCGGCTTCCAGGACCCCGCCTATTTCAGCCGCCTGTTCAAGAAACTGGTGGGGATGACGCCGAAGGAGTACCGCCAGCGCACGCAGGCGGATCACTCTACAGCATCGCCCCCAGCTCCACCTGGGTCTTGATCAGCGCCGGCAGGCAGCGCTCCACCATCTGCTCGGCGGGCAACCGGCCCGCATGCACGCTCACGTTCATGGCCGCCACCACGTCGCCGCGAAAATTCCGCAGCGGGACCGCGATGGTGCGCAGGCCCAGCTCCAGCTCCTGGTCGACCAGCGCATAGCCTTGCGCCCGCGCGCGCGCGATCTCGAGCGCGAGGCGCTCCTTGTCGACGATCGTGTGCTGGGTGATCTGCTCGGGCGCGGCCTGTGCGAGGAAGCGCTCGATCTCGGCCTGCGGCAGGGATGCCAGCAGCATGCGTCCGTTGGCGGTGCAGTAGGCCGGCACCCGCGTGCCCGGCTGCAGCGTGGCCGACACCAGCCGCCCCGCGCTCACCGCCGCCACGCACACCAGCTGGTCATGGTCGAGCACCCCGACCGAGGCCGCCTCGCCCAGCGAATACGCCAACCGGTACAGCGGCGGCTGGGCGATGCGCGGCAGGCGCGCCGAATGCAGGTAGGACTGGCCGAGGCGCAGCACCGCCGGCGTCAGCGAGAACAGCTTGTTCTCGTGCCGCATATAGCCCAGGTGGGTCAGCGTGATCAGGTAGCGGCGCGCCGCGGCCCGCGTCAGGCCGGTGGCCTCGGCCACTTCGGCGATCGACAGGCGCGAACGCTCCTGGTCGAAGGCCTCGATCACCTTCAGGCCTTTTTCGAGGCCGCCGACGAGGTCGCGCTCGAGCGGCGCCTCAGTTTGTTCGTCCATATGCAGATTGGCAGGGGTTTTGTGCGAGTATCGCACAAAGTGCGCGCATAGTGAACGCCACAGCACTTCAGCGGCTTGTAAGCGCCCCCTCCATTCCCTACCATCTTCCGGCACCCACCACATCGTCACCAAGGAGACATGCTGTGAAATTCGATGCCATCGAGCCGGGCGTCTACCCGGAACTCGTCTACCCCGCCTACAAATCGACCGTCAAGCGCGGCCCGCTCCAGCCCATGCTGCGCATCGAGGCCCCGGCGCCGGTCACCCGCAACATCGTCGCCGGTCCCCACATCCTGCTGCCGAACGACGCCGACCTGACCGTCCACGGCCAGGGCGAGCCGCTGGGCGAGAAGATCGTGGTCACCGGCCGCGTGGTCGACGAGGACGGCAAGCCCGTGCGCAACTCGCTGCTCGAAGTCTGGCAGGCCAATTCCGCCGGCCGCTACTGGCACAGCAAGGACCAGCACGCGGCGCCGCTCGACCCGAACTTCCACGGCCTCGGCAAGATGCTGACCGACGACGACGGCCGCTACCGCTTCGTCACCATCAAGCCCGGCCCCTACCCCTGGGGCAACCACGACAAGGCCTGGCGCCCGGCCCACATCCACTTCTCGCTGTTCGGGAACGTGTACGCGCAGCGCCTGGTGACCCAGATGTACTTCCCCAGCGATCCGCTGTTCGACTACGACCCGATCTTCCAGAGCGTGCCGGACGAGGCGGCGCGCCAGCGGCTGGTCTCGCGCTTCAGTCTCGAGCACACGGTCGGCGCCGAGATGCTGGGCTACGAATTCGATATCGTCCTGCGCGGACGCGACGCCACCCCGATGGGCCTGTAAGGAGAACCACATGAGCAAAATCACGACTTCCCAGACCGTCGGCCCGTTCTCGCACGAAGCCTGGCAATGGGCCGCCGATGCCTGCACGCCCGCCAACCTGAAGACCAGCGGCCCCACGGTCCTGGTCAGCGGCATCATCTACGACGGCGACGGCAACCCGATCAACGACGCCCAGATCGAAGCCTGGACGCCGGACGCCGCCGCGCGCGAAGCCGAGCACCTGATCCCGGGCTTCCGGCGCGTGCCGAGCGGCGCCGACGGCGAGTTCAGCATGCGCGTCGCCGCGCCGCAGGACGCCGTGCCGGGCGAGCCGCTGGCCTACGTCACCGTGTTCGCACGCGGCCTGGTCAAGCACCAGTTCACCGCCGTCTTCCTCGAAGACGCGGACGGCCTGTCGCGTTCCGCCATCCTCAGCCAGGTGCCGGAAGCGCGCCGCGCCACGCTCCTTGCGCGCAAAACCGGCGAAGGCCAGTACCATTGGGATATCCGGATGCAGGGCGACAAAGAGACCGCCTTCTTCGACTATGTATAAGCAGCGACGGGAGCGCCAGTGAGTGTATCGATCTTCGACAGTTTTCTGACCACGCCCGACATGGTCGCCGCCTTCGACGACGCGGCGGTGGTGCAGGCCATGCTGGACTTCGAGGCCGCGCTGGCCGGCGCCCAGGCCGCGGAGGGCCTGGTGCCGCCGGCCGCGGCCGCCGCCATCGGCAGCGTCTGCAAGGCGCAGCTGTACGACATCCCGGCCCTGGTCCGCGCCGGCCGGCGCGCCGGCAGCCTGGCGATTCCGCTGGTGAAGGAGCTGCAGAAGACGGTGGCGCTGTACGACGAGGAAGCGGCGCGCCACGTGCACTGGGGCAGCACCAGCCAGGACGTGATCGACACCGGCATGGTGCTGGTCACGCGGGAAGCCCTGCGCCTGCTCGACGCGGGCCTGGGCGAACTCGCCGGCCACCTGCTGCGCCTGGCCGAAGAGCACCTGTCCACCCCGGTGCTGGCGCGCACGCTGATGCAGCCGGCCCAGGTGACCAGCCTGGGCTTCAAGGCCACCGGCTGGCTGGCGCCGCTGGTGCGGGCGCGCGAGCGGGTGCGCGAGGCGGCCGCGCGTGCGCTGCGCCTGCAGCTGGGCGGCGCGGTGGGCACGCTGGCCGTGATGGGCGAGCATGGCCCGGCGGTGGCGGCGCGGGTCGCCGCTGCGCTGCGCCTGCAGACCGCGGACGCCGCCTGGCATACCCAGCGCGACGAGTGGGTCCGCCTGGGCCTGGAAGTGGCGGTGCTGGGCGGCAGCCTGGGCAAGCTCGCCACCGACCTCGGGCTGATGGCCCAGGGCGAGGTCGGCGAGCTGGCCGAGCCTTCCGGGAATGGCCGCGGCGGCTCGTCCGCCATGCCGCACAAGCGCAATCCCGTCTCCACCATGATCGCGCTGGCGGCGGCGCGCCGCACGCCCCAGCATGCGGCGGCCCTGCTGGCCTGCATGGACCAGCAGCACGAACGCGGCCTCGGCAACTGGCAGGCCGAGCTGGCCGAATGGCCGCCGGTCTTCCTGTCGGTCCACGGCGCCCTCGGCGCACTGAACGAAGCCTTCGCCGGCCTGGCGGTCGACCGCGAGCGCATGCTCCACAACATCCACGCGCTGCACGGCCTGGTGTTCGCCGAGGCGGTGTCGAGCTACCTGGCCGGCGCCATCGGCCGGCCGAAGGCGCACGCGCTGCTGGAAGCGCTCAGCGGGCGCGCCGCCGCCGGTCCGCACGGGCTCCAGCGCCTGGTGCAGGACGCCGTCGCCGCCGATCCCGGACTGGCCGCCCATGTCGACCCGGCCCGGCTCGCCGGCCTGTTCGACCCGGTGGCCGCCGCCGAACCGGCGCGCCGCCTGGCCGAGTCCCAGCTGCACGGACTGCGCCTGTCCATGGGCAGGCTGGACGCCACCCACCCCTTCACGAATGAGCCATCCCCATGAGTTTCGATCCGATTGACCACGATTTCGAACGCGGCCTGCAGAACCGCCGCAACGTCCTCGGCGACGCCTGGGTCGACCGTTCCCTGAACAAGGCGACCGGCTTCACCGCCGACTTCCAGAACTTCATCACCCGCTTCGCCTGGCACGAGATCTGGGGCCGTCCCGGCCTGGGCCACAAGACCCGGCGCGCGATGGTCCTGTCGATCACGGTGGCGCTCGGCCGCTGGGAGGAATTCGACCTGCACGTGCGCGCCGCCCTGCTGAGCGAGGACGGCAGCGGCCTCACGCCGGACGAGCTCAAGGAAATCCTGATGCAGTCGGCCATCTACGCCGGCGTCCCCGCCGCCAACACGGGCTTCACGCACGCGCTGGCGATCCTGCACGAGGTGGCGGACCAGATCGGCTACGTGCTGGAGCCGGCGGCGCCCGGCGCGGCCACGCATTCGGGCGCCGGCCGCGAAGGCCGCACCGCCAGCAGCCCGGCCCTGCACTACAGCGTGCGCGAACCGGCGAGCGGCAAGGCGCCGCGCCATACCGTGGTGCTGAGCCATGCGCTGGGCTGCGACCTGACGATGTGGGACGGCCTGGCCACCCTGCTGGCGCGCGACTGCCGCGTGATCGCCTACGAGCACCGCGGCCACGGCAGCTCGGACGCCGGCGCCGGCCTGTATTCGATGGCAGAACTGGCGGACGACGCCGCCCGCCTGCTGCGCGAGCTCGACACCGGCCCGGTGGTCTGGGTCGGGCTGTCGATGGGCGGCATGGTCGGCCAGGAGCTGGCCCTGCGCCACCCTGCGCTGGTCCGTGCGCTGGTGCTGGCGAATACCACCAGCGCCTATCCGCAGGCGGCGCGCGAGGTCTGGGAGCAGCGCATCGCCACCGTGCGCGAACAGGGCATCGAGGCGATCGCCGATGCCGTCATGGCGCGCTACTTCCACGAGGATTTCCGCGCGCGCAAGGCCGGCACGGTGGTGCGCTTCCGCCGCCGCCTGGTAACGACCGACGCCCTGGGCTACGTCGGCTGCTGCAATGCGGTCGGCCAGGTCGACACTACCGCGCGGCTCGGGCAGATCGGCGTGCCGGCGCTGGTGATCGCGGGTGAGCTGGACCAGGGCACGCCGGTGGCGATGGCGCAGGTGCTGGCCGAGGGCATCCCGAACGCCGCGCTGACCGTGCTGCAGCAGGCGTCGCACCTGAGCGCGGTGGAGCAGCCGGCGGCCTTCAATGCGGCGGTCGTCGAATTCGTCGCATCGCTGTAACGCGTAGGGTGGGCACCCCGTGCCCACCCTACGTGAGCCTACAGGTCGAGAACCAGCAAAGGCGTCTTCGCCCGCGAACAGCAGGGCGTGAACTGGTCGTTCGCGGCCTGTTCCTCTTCGGTCAGGTACATGTCGCGGTGCTCGGGCACGCCCTCCAGCACCCGCGTCAGGCAGGTGCCGCACACCCCCTCCTCGCAGGAATACGGAATCTCGATGCCATCGGCCTCCAGCGCCTTGAGCACCGTGACGCCGGCCGGGACCGTGACGATCCTGCCGTCCGAGGCCAGCTTCACCTCGAAAGCCTGGTCGCCGGAGGTGGCCACCGCCGCCGCGCCGAAGTACTCGACGTGCAGGCGCCCGGCCGGCCAGCCGAGCGCACGGGCAGCGCCCAGCACGTGCTCGATGAAGCCCTGCGGACCGCAGACGTACAGGTGGGTGCCCGCATCCGGCCTGGCCAGCAGGGCGTCCAGGTCCAGCTTCTGGGCCGCGTCGCCGCTGTCGTAGTGGAAGTGCACCTGCCGGGCCAGGTGCGAGGCGGCGAGGCGCTCCTTGAAGGCGGCGCGTTCCGGCGAACGCGCGCTGTAGTGCATCTCGAAGGCCGCGCCGCGGGCGGCCAGGGTCTCGGCCATCGCCAGGATCGGGGTGATGCCGATCCCGCCGGCAAACAGCAGCGAGCGCTGCGCCTCGACCAGCGGGAAGTGGTTCTTCGGCGCGCTGATGCTCAGTACCGAGCCGGTCTCGATATGGTCGTGCATGGCCTGGGAGCCGCCGCGCGAGGCGGCGTCGCGCAGCACCCCGATCAGGTAGCGGTGGGTCTCGCCGGGCGGATTGCACAGCGAGTACTGGCGCACCAGCTTGTCCCCCAGGTGCACGTCGATGTGGGCGCCGGCCTCGAAGGGCGGCAGCGGGGCGCCGTCCAGGCGCACCAGCTCGTAGCTGCAGATGCCGTCGGCCTCGCTGGTCTTGCGCGCCACGCGCACGTCGAAGCTGCTCATGCCGCCGCCTCCCCAGCCGCCTGGCCCTGCCGCTCGCGCGCCAGCCACTGGTCGATGATGCGGCGCGACTGCACGCCGCCGGCGTCGATGTTCAGCATCAGCAGCCTGCGTTCCGGATGGCGCAGGATGTTCTGCTGCTGCAGCTCGAGCATCTCGCGGTCTTCGCTGAAGATCTTGCCCTGGCCTTCGCGGATGGTGCGGGTCAGCGCTTCGTCCTGCGGATTGAAGTTGCGCGCCATGCCCCAGAAGTACCAGTGCGAGGTCTCGGTTTCCGGCGTGATGAAGTCGACCACGATGCTGGACGCCTTGTGCGCCGCGTCGGCGTGGTAACCGCCCTTGCCCGCATGCGCGACCCCGACCTCGATCATCACGTGGCTGGGCGCGTTGAAGCGGCAGATCTGCCAGCGGTCGACCGGGACGTCGTCGGCCAGGCCGTTGCCGCGCAGGGCCGCCTGCCAGAACGGCGGCGGCATGATGTTTTCCATGAAGCGGCTGGTCACCACCTGCTCGCCCTCGGCCTTCGTGTTCACCGGCGCCTCGTCGATCTCCTTCTGGCCGATGCTGGACGCGTGCACATAGGTCTCGTGGGTCAGGTCCATCAGGTTATCGACCATCAGGCGGTAGTCGCAGTTGATGTGGTACAGGCCGCCGCCATAGGCCCATTCGGGATTCCCGGCCCATTCCAGGTGGTGGATGGCGGCCGGATCGGCCTTCTCCTTCTCGCCCGGCCAGACCCAGATGAAGCCGTAGCGCTCCTCGACCGCGTAGCTGCGGATGCAGGGAAAGCCGCGCACCCGCTGGCCAGGCATGCTGATCGCCTTGCCCTCGCAGCCCATCTCCAGGCCGTGGTAGCCGCACACCAGGTTGCCGTCGCGGACGAAGCCCAGCGACAGCGGGGCGCCGCGGTGCGGGCAGAAATCCTCGACCGCGGCGACCTTGCCTTCCTTGCCGCGATAGAACACGATCTTTTCGCCGCAGATCTGGCGGCCCAGCGGCTTGCCGTCGATTTCGTCAGGGGTGCAGGCCACGTACCAGGCGTTTTTGGGATACATCCTTGTCTCCTTTGGTTTAATATTCAGTGCACTGAATGTTTAAAAAGTATCACCCGTTTGCACGACGAAGTAAACTACGATCCACGATTATTTTGATGGTGCGTTGCACCAGAGCCGACGACCACATGCCGACCGACAACGCAGCGACATCCCAGCCCGCACCGCTCGACCTCTACGAACACCCGGGCCACCTGCTGCGCCGCGCCCAGCAGATCTCGGTCTCGATTTTCTACGATGAAATGGGGGCCGAACTGACCCCGGTGCAGTATGCGATCCTGAGCCGGCTGGCCAGCCATCCGGGCATCGACCAGGTGTCGCTGGCCGGACTGGCCGCGATCGACACCTCGACCGGAGCGACGGTGTGCGCCCGGCTCGAGGAAAAAGGCCTGCTCGAGCGCAAGGTGATCCCGCACAACCGGCGCCAGCGGGCGCTGACCATCACCCCCGAGGGTGCGCGCCTGCTGGGGGCGCTGGAAGCCGGCGCCCAGCGCCTGCGCCAGCGCCTGCTCGCGCCGCTGTCGCCACCCGAGCAGGCCCAGTTCATGGGCCTGCTGGAAAAGCTGGTCAAGGGGAACAACGAGCAGAGCCGCGCACCGCTCAGTCCACTCCCGGGTCCTTGAACTTCTCGACCTTGTCGAATTCGACGTTGTAGACGCCGCCGTTCACCTGTTCGGCCTTGCGGATGTAGACGTTCTGCACGATGTCGCGGGTGGCCGGATCGATGCTGACCGGTCCGCGCACGCTGGTCCAGGACTGGCCCTTCATCGCTTCCAGCAGCTTCGGACCGTCGCTGTTGCCGCCGGTTTTCTTCAGGGCCGCGTACAGCAGCTGCATGCCGTCGTAGGCGCCGACCGCGTGGAAGTTCGGCCGCATGTCCTTGTTCGCCCTGGTGAAGGCCGCGACGAAGGCCTGGTTCTCCGGCGAGGGATGGGCCGCCGAATAGTGATGGCTGCTGACCACGCCCAGGGCGGCATTGCCGATCGAGGGCATCAGGTCGTCGTCGAGCACGTCGCCGGTGGCGATCAGGCGGATGCCGGCGGCGGCCAGGCCGCGGTCGGTGAACTGCTTCAGCACCGCCGCGCCCTCGCCCGAAGGCACGAACACGAACACGGCGTCCGGCTTCGCATCCTTCACGCGCGCCAGGAAGGGCGCGTAGTCGGGATTGCGCAGCGGTGCGCGCAGCGAGGCCAGGACCTTGCCGCCGGCCTTGCCGAAGTCCTTCACGAACACCTTCTCGGCATCGATGCCGGGGCCGTAGTCGGCCACGAAGGTCACCACCGACTTGATCCCGTTCTTCGCCGCCCACTGGGCCATCGGCGCGGTCACCTGGGCCAGCGTGAAGCCGGTGCGCACGATGTAGGGCGAACGCTGGGGAATCACCGAAGTGGCCGCGTTCATCACGATCATCGGCACCTTGGCCTGGGTCGCGATCGGCGCGGCGGCGAAGGCCAGCGGGGTCAGGCCGAAGCCGGCCAGCACCTGCACCTTGTCGCGCGCCACCAGTTCCTGGGCCAGGCGCTTGGTGACGTCGGGCGAGACGCCGCCGTCGTCCTTCAGGATGATCTGCACCTCGCGTCCCGCCACCGTGGCGCCGTTCTGCTGCATGAAAAGCTTGACGGCGGCGTCGACCTGGCGCCCGGTCGAGGCGAAGGGCCCGGACATCGGCACGATCAGGCCGACCTTCAGCGGTTCGGCGGCGTGGGCGCTGCCGGTTGCGAGTCCGGCGGCCAGCATGGCGGCGCCGAGGACGATGGTGCGGCGGGTGGGGATTTGCTTCATCGGTGTCATCTCCTAATTTATTTTGTGATTGCTGCGTGCGTCATGCGTGGGCACGGGGTGCCCACCCTACGGCGACGGCGGCTTACGCCACCGCCACCAGGCGGTCGAGTTTGTCGCCGTCGGCCAGCAGGCTGGCGCTGTCGGAATCGTGGACGATGCGGCCGCGGTCCAGCACGATGGCGCGCGCGGTCAGCGACAGCGCCAGGCGCGCATGCTGCTCGACCACGATCACCGACATGCCTTCGTCGGCGATCAGGCGCCGGATCACGCGCACCAGTTCCTGCACGATGATCGGCGCCAGGCCCTCCATCGGCTCGTCGAGCAGCAGGATGCGCGGATTGGTCATCAGCGCGCGTGCGATCGCCACCATCTGCTGCTCGCCGCCCGAGAGCTGGTTGCCCATGTTGGCACGGCGCTCGCGCAGGCGCGGGAAGATCTCGTAGATGCGCTCCAGGGTCCAGCGGCCCGGCCGCGCGACCACGGTCAGGTGCTCCTCCACCGTCAGCGAGGGGAACATGTGGCGTTCCTGCGGCACCCAGCCGAGGCCCGAGCGCGAGCGCAGGTGGGTCGGCATGCGCGCCAGGTCGCGGCCGTCCCAGCGCACCGAGCCCTTGTGCATGCGCGTCAGTCCCATCAGCGTGACCAGCAGGCTGGTCTTGCCGACGCCGTTACGGCCCAGCAGCGCCAAGCTGGCGCCCTCCTCCATCGAAAACGACACCTCTTCCAGCACGATCGATTCGCCGTAGCCGGCGCTCACGCCGTCGAATGCGAGCAGTTCAGGCATGTTCGGCCTCCCCCAGGTAGACTTCCTTGACGCGCGGATCGGCCGCGATCTCCGCCGGCGTGCCCTCGGTCAGCACGCTGCCGCCCACCAGCACCGTGATGCGCTCGGCGAAGCGGAACACCAGTCCCATGTCGTGTTCGATGAACAGGATCGTGACCTCGCGCGGCAGCTGGGCGATCACCTCGAACAGTTCGCGGCTCTCGGCCTGCGGGATCCCGGCCGCCGGTTCGTCCAGCAGCAGGATCGAGGGCTTGGTGGCGAGCGCCAGCGCGATCTCGACCAGGCGCTGCTTGCCGTAGGCCATGCTGCGGGTGATGCTGTTGGCCTCGTCGGTCAGCTTGAGCGTGGCCAGCAGCGCCATCGCCTCGTCGACCACGTCCGCATGCTTCTCGACAGTCTTCCACCAGACCTTCTGCAGGCCGCGGCGCTCGCAGATCGCCAGCGCCACCGACTCCAGCACCGTCATGCCGGCGAACAGGGTGTTGATCTGGAAGGTACGGGTCATCCCCAGCTTGACGCGCTCGTGCTGCGGCAGGGTCGTGATGTCGTGCCCGCCCAGCCATACCTTGCCGCCGCTCGGCAGGAAGGCGCCGGTCAACAGGTTGATGAAGGTGGTCTTGCCGGCGCCGTTCGGCCCGATCAGCGCATGGCGCGCGCCGGGCGCGAAGCTCAGCGAGACGTCGGTATTGGCCTTGAAGGCGCCCCATTGCTTGGACAGCGCTTCGGTGCGCAGGGTCCGGTCGTTCATGTTCGTGTCCCTCATGCTTGCTCCTTGCGCGCGGCCGGCCTGAAACGCTGGGCCAGCTTTTCCAGGCCGCCCAGGATGCCGCCGCGCGCGAACAGCACGATCAGCACCAGCAACAGGCCGATATAGAACTGCCAGTAGGCGGGGTCGAGGCCGGAAATATAGTCTTGGGCGACCATGAACACGGCCGCGCCGACCAGCGCGCCGTACAGGCGGCCGGTACCGCCCAGCACCAGCATGATCAGCAGTTCCGCCGAGCGCGGGAAGCCGAGCGAGTCGAGGCCGACGAACTGGGTGGTCTGGGCCAGCAGCGCCCCGGCCACGCCGGCGATCGCGGCGCCGATGGTGAACGCGGCCTTCAGGCGGCGCTCGACGTTGGCGCCGATCGCCGGCATGCGGCGGCCGCCTTCGCGGATCCCGCGCAGCGACAGCCCGAAGGGCGAATTGACCAGGCGGCGCAGCAGCACGAACAGCAGGAACAGCACGCCCAGGCTGTACCAGAAGGCGGTCTTGCCGTACAGGTCGAACTCGAAGGCGCCGAACAGCGGCTTCATCGCCATGCCCGAGAGGCCATCGACGCCGCCGGTAAGGAAGGCCGCCTTGTTGGCCGCCTCGAACAGCATCAGGCCGACGCCGAGGGTGACCATCAGGCGCGCCAGGTCCTGGCCGCGCACCACCAGGAAGCTGACGATGTAGCCGGCCGCGCCGGCCACCAGGGCGGCGGCGGCCAGGCTGGACACCGGTTCGCCCCAGCCGTGCACCGACAGCAGGCCGGCGGTGTAGGCGCCCAGGCCGAAGAAGGCGGCGTGGCCGAGCGAGAGCACGCCGGCATAGCCCAGCACCAGGTCGAGCGACAACGCGAACAGGCCGACGATCATGACCTGGCTGACCAGCACCAGGTGGTCGGGGAACAGGAAGAACGACGCGACCGGCAGCAGCCAGAACACAATCTCGAGCGGCTTCCAGCGGTCGTTGGGCAGGCGCGCCAGGCGCCGTGCAGCGGCCGGCGCGCTTGTTGCGGCCGGCTCGGCGGGGGAAGCGAACTTGGTGTCGACGGGGGCGCTCATGCCTTCCTCCTCACCAGGCCGAAGGGGAACAGGATCAGCAGCACCACCATCAGCGTATAGATGACGAAGGCGCCGACTTCCGGCACGTAGTACTTGCCGGCGACGTCGAACACGCCCAGGATCAGGGCGGCGATCAGCGGTCCCTTGATCGAACCGGCGCCGCCGACGGCCACCACCAGCAGGAAGTAGACCATGTACTTGACCGGAAAGCTCGGGTCCAGCCCCAGCACGTCGATGCCCAGCCCGCCGCCCAGGCCGGCCAGGCCGGAACCGAGGGCGAAGGTCAGGCTGAACACGCGGCTGACGTTGATGCCGAGGCCGGCGGCCGCGGTCTGGTTGTCGACCGAAGCGCGGATCTGGGCGCCGAAGCGGGTACGTTCGATCAGCAGCACCAGGGCGGCCGTCACCAGCACCACCACGCCGATCAGGAACAGGCGGTAGGCGCCGAGCTCCAGCCCGAGCACGTGCACCTGGCCGCGCAGCCAGTCCGGCAGGTTCACCGGCTGCTGGGTCGGGCCGAACAGCCAGGTGGCGCCGGCCACCGCCATGAAGGTCAGGCCGATCGAGAACAGCACCTGGTCGAGGTGGCTGGCCTTGTACAGGCGGCGGTACAGGGTCCGCTCCAGCACCAGGCCGACGGCGGCCGCGGCCAGGAAGGCCAGCGGCAGGGTCGCCAGGAAGGGCAGCCCCAGCCTGGACAGCAAAGTCACGCAGACGTAGCCGCCGATCATGGCGAAGGCCCCGTGGGCCAGGTTAATGAAGTTCATCATGCCCATCGTTACCGAAAGGCCGACGCTAATCAGGAACAACAGGCTGCCATAGGCTATCCCGTCGAACAGCACGCCGATCATGTTGCCGATCATCGCTGCCCCCTGTCTTTCTCGTGTCGCTTGTCCATGCTTGTCTCCTGCTACTCTTCTTTTTTGTCTGGACCTGCAGCGGGGGTCAGACCCGCTCGATCACCATGGCGATACCCTGCCCCACCCCGATGCACATGGTGCACAGCGCATAGCGTCCTCCGGTGCGGTGCAGCTGGTACATCGCGGTCGTGACCAGGCGCGCGCCGCTCATGCCGAGCGGGTGGCCGAGGGCGATGCCGCCGCCGTAGGGATTCACGCGCGGGTCGTCGTCGCGCACGCCCAGCTCGCGCAGCACCGCCAGCCCCTGCGAGGCGAAGGCTTCGTTCAACTCGATGATGTCGATCTGGTCGATCGTCATGCCGAGCCGCGCCAGCAGCTTCTTCGAGGCCGGCGCCGGGCCGATGCCCATCACGCGCGGCGCCACGCCGGCGGTCGCCATCCCGACGATGCGCGCGCGCGGGGTCAGGCCGAATTCCTTGACCGCGTCGGCGCTGGCCAGCAGCAGCGCGCAGGCGCCGTCGTTCACGCCCGATGCATTGCCGGCGGTGACGCTGCCCTCGGCATGCACCACGCCCTTCAGCTTGGCCAGCGCTTCCAGGCTGGTCTCGCGCGGATGCTCGTCGCGTGCAAAGACGACCGGGTCGCCTTTCTTCTGCGGGATCGTCACCGGCACGATTTCTTCGTCGAACAGGCCCTCGCGCTGGGCGCGCGCGACCTTCTGCTGGCTGGCCAGGGCGAAGCGGTCCTGGTCCTCGCGCGACACCTTGTAGTCGACCGCCACGTTCTCGGCCGTCTCCGGCATCGAGTCGGTGCCGTACAACTGCTTCATGAGCTTGTTCGGGAAGCGCCAGCCGATGGTGGTGTCGTAGATCTGCGCGTTGCGCGAGAAGGCGCTGTCGGCCTTGCCCATGACGAAGGGCGCGCGCGTCATCGATTCGACGCCGCCGGCGATCATCAGGCCGGCCTCGCCGGCGCGGATGGCGCGCGCGGCGATGCCCACCGCGTCCATGCCGGAGCCGCACAGGCGGTTCACGGTGGTGCCGGGGACTTCCTGCGGCAGGCCGGCCAGCAGCGCCGACATGCGGGCCACGTTGCGGTTGTCTTCGCCGGCCTGGTTGGCGCAGCCGAACACCACGTCGTCGACGCGGCTCCAGTCGACGCCGGGATTGCGTTTCATGAGTTCGCGCAGCGGGATGGCGCCGAGGTCGTCGGCGCGCACGTCCTTCAGCGCGCCGCCGTAGCGGCCGATCGGGGTGCGGATGGCATCGACAATGAAAGCGTCGGTCATGGTAGTCCTCATTGTTTGGGTTGCACGAGCGGGGCGTCGGTGACGGCCTGCAGTTCTTCGAAAGTCAGGCCCGGCGCCATCTCGGCGACCAGCAGGCCCTGCGGGGTGACGTCGAGCACGGCGAGGTCCGTATAGATGCGGTTGACGCAGGCGACGCCGGTCAGCGGATAGCTGCAGTTGCGCACGATCTTGCTTTCGCCGGTCTTGGTCTGGTGGTCCATCATGACGAACACCTGCTTGGCGCCGATCGCCAGGTCCATCGCGCCGCCCACCGCCGGGATCGCGTCGGGCGCGCCGGTATGCCAGTTGGCCAGGTCGCCCTTTTCCGATACCTGGAAGGCGCCCAGCACGCAGATGTCGAGGTGGCCGCCGCGCATCATCGCGAAGGAGTCGGCGTGATGGAAGTAGGCACCGCCCGTCAGCAGGGTCACCGGCTGCTTGCCGGCGTTGATCAGGTCTTCGTCTTCCTCGCCCGGGGCCGGGGCCGGACCCATGCCGAGCACGCCGTTCTCGCTGTGCAGCAGCACTTCGCGGTCGGCCGGCAGGTAGTTGGCCACCTTGGTCGGCAAGCCGATGCCGAGGTTCACGTAGGCCCCTTCGTGGATGTCCTGGGCCACGCGCGCGGCCATCTGGTCGCGCGTATATCGGTTGATGCTCATGCTGCCTCCTTGACGACGCGCTGGACGAAGATGCCCGGGGTGACGATCACTTCCGGATCGAGTTCGCCCAGCGGGACGATCTCGGCCACCTGGGCGATCGTGGTTTTGGCGGCCATCGCCATCACCGGGCCGAAGTTGCGCGCGGTCTTGCGATACACGAGGTTGCCCCAGCGGTCGCCGCGCAGCGCCTTGATGAGGGCGAAGTCCGCATGGATGGGCGATTCAAGCACGTAGTTGCGGCCGTTGATGACGCGCGTCTCCTTGCCCTCGGCCAGCAGGGTGCCGTAGCCGGTCGGGGTGAAGAAGCCGCCGATGCCGGCGCCGGCGGCGCGGATGCGCTCGGCCAGGTTGCCCTGGGGCGTGAGTTCGAGCTCGATCTCGCCGGCCCGGTACAGCGCATCGAAGTGATGCGAGTCGGCCTGGCGCGGGAAGGAGCAGATGATCTTGCGCACGCGCTTGGCCTTCAGCAGCGCCGCCAGTCCGGTTTCGCCGTTGCCGGCGTTGTTGTTGACGATCGTGAGATCGCGCGCTCCCTGCGCGATCAATGCGTCGATCAGGCTGGAGGGCATGCCGGCGTTGCCGAAGCCCCCGATCATCACCGTCGCGCCATCGTGGATGTCGGCGACTGCCCTCTCCAGCGATTCGAATGTTTTATCAATCATATTTCCACCTTGTCGGGACGCCGGATATGCCGGCGGACTTGAAATCCTGTCTCATTTGTTCGATAATCGAACATATGATCGATTACCGTCCATTGAAGTGTATCGGTTGGCCGGCCGGGAGGTCAAGAAAAAACACCAACCGGATGCCACCGTCCAAGCGTCCCTACTTTAAAATTCGACCATGACCAAAACGACAAGCAAGTCCCTGCAGCCCGCCGACACCGCGCAATCCGCCGCGCCGGAAGAGCGCGAGCCGACGATCGCCGAACAGATCGATGCCCTGACCGACCCCAGCTTCATGACCTCGCTGGCGCGCGGCCTCGCGGTGGTGCGCGCCTTCAGCGATTCGCGCAAGCCGCAGACCATCGCCCAGATCAGCCAGAAGACCGGGATCCCGCGCGCCGCCGTGCGCCGCTGCCTGTACACCCTGCAGCAGCTGGGCTACGTCGACGCCGAACTGAACAACTTCTCGCTGCGTCCCAAGGTGCTGACGCTCGGCTACTCCTACCTGTCGTCGACGCCGCTCACCGTTTCCAGCCAGCCCTACCTGAACAACATCACCCGCGAGCTGGGCGAATCGAGTTCGCTGGCCGTGCTCGAGGACGGCGAAGTGCTGTACGTGGCCCGCTCGGCCGCCTCGCGCGTGATGTCGGTCGCGCTCAACACCGGCAGCCGCCTGCCGGCCTACTGCACCTCGCTGGGACGGGTGATGCTGGCGCACCTGCGGCCGGACGAGCTGGACGCCTACTTCGCGCGCGTCAAGCTGCGCCCGATGACCGAGCACACCGTGGTGAACCAGAAGCGCCTGCGCGAGCTGCTGGCCGGCGTGCGCCAGGACGGCTATGCGCTGATCGACGAAGAGCTCGAGCTGGGCCTGCGCTCGATCGCGGTCCCGGTCCGCGGCGCCTCGGGCCAGGTGCTGGCCGCCCTCAACGTCGGCGCCCAGGCCGCGCGCGTCACCGTGGACCGCATGAAGCAGGAATTCCTGCCGGTGCTGCTGCGCGGCGCGCAAGACCTCGCGGTCCTGCTGCCTTGACCACCTGGCAGGCCCGCTACCTCAAGGGGCCTCGAAAAACCGTCGCGAGCGGCCGCAGTTTCGTCCGAGAAGCGCAGCTGTACTCCGGTACAGCGAGCATCGCAGGACGAAAATGTAACGCGCAGCAGGTTTTGCGAGGTCCCATCAGAAGGTGTGGCGCAGGCCGGTCATGATGCCGTTCTGGCCGAGACCGACGCCCACGCTGCCGCCGGCATCGAGAGCCACCGCCGACGCGCCCTTGTTGGCCATGCGGCCGATCGCGCCGTACACGGCGGTGCGCTTGGACAGGCTGTAGGTCAGGCGCGCCACCAGCATGTTCACGTCCGAGCTCGAGTTCTTGGTGTCGCGGCGCGCCACCTGGGCATCGACCGTGTAGAGCCCGATCGGGTGGCTGACGCCGAGGTAGTAGAGATCGGATTCGGTGCGGCCGGGGGCTGCCTTGGTGTCGCGGTCGATCACGCCGCCGCCGATCTTGGTCGCGCCCAGCATCACGTAGCCATTGACGGTGATGCGGGTGTCGGTGTTGGCGCTGCTGGTCAGGCCGCCGGCCGCGCCGGTATTGCCGTACATGCGGTCGTAGGAGGTGTTCAGGCCCCATTCCTTGGTCTCGTAGCCGAGCAGGGTCGTGTACTGGCGGCAGGCCTTGGCGTTGCCCGCGACCTCGCCCGCGCAGTTGGTGGCGGCCGGTCCGCCGGCGGCCGACCCGTCGCGGCCGAAGCTCCAGGTCGCGCCCACCACGAAGCCATTGAAGTTGCCCATGTAGCCGATCGCATTGTCGCTGCGCGCGTTCGGCAGGTAGGCGTCGATGCTGCCGATCGCGAACAGGTTCGGCCCCAGCACGTCGGTCTTCAGCTGCGAAATGTAGGTCATGTTCAGCTGGCGGCCCAGCGTGAGGCTGCCCCACGCACCCTTCAGGCCGACGTTGGCCTGGCGCCCGAACAGGCGCCCGCCCTGTTGCTGCGTGCCGGTGTCCATCGCCAGGCCGTTTTCCAGTACGAAGAAAGCCTGCAGGCCGTTGCCGAGGTCCTCGGTGCCGCGGAAACCCACGCGCGACGGGAAGGAGCTGGTCAGCGAAGGCATCTTGAACATGTTGTCGCCGGCGGCGTTCACGTTGGTCACGTAGGCAACGCCGCTGTCGACGATACCGTAGATCTGGACGTTGGTCTGGGCGCTGGCGGCGGAAGCGGCCAGGCCGCAGGTCAGCGCCACCGCGCTGCAGAGGGTGTTCTTCATTGTGTCTCCTAGGTTTAATTATTCGCGTTCGATTATCGAACTAGTTGTTGCCTATCGAACGCTAAATAAATACTATGTTCGGTAGCCTGATACTGTCAACAAGTAACGTGCAACAAGACAACACCAACCAAAGGAGACATGCATGAAACGCAGAACGATCGCAAGCGCACTGGCCGGTCTGGCCCTCGTGGCCACCCTGCCGGCGCAGGCGCAGGACACGATCAAGGTAGGCGTGATCGCCGCCTTTTCCGGCCCCTTCGCCGATTACGGCAAGCAGATGGAAGGCGGCATCAAGGCCTGGATGGCCCAGCATGGCGACACCGTCGCCGGCAAGAAGATCCAGGTGATCTACAAGGACACCACCGGCCCCTCGCCCGAGATCGCCAAGCGCCTGGCGCAGGAACTGGTGGTGCGCGACAAGGTCGATTTCCTGGCCGGCTTCGGCCTGACGCCGGAAGCGCTGGCGGTGGCGCCGATCGCCCAGCAGGCGAAGAAGCCGATGATCGTCATGAACGCGGCGACCTCGATCATCACCACCAAGTCCGACTACATCGCACGCTTCTCGATGACGCTGCCGCAGATCTCGGCGCCGATGGGCGACTGGGCGGTGAAGAACGGGATCAGGAAGGTCGCCACCGTGGTGGCCGACTACGGCCCCGGCATCGACGCCGAGAAGGCCTTCAGCGAGCGCCTGCAGAAGAACGGCGGCAAGGTGGTCGAGGCGATCCGGGTGCCGCTGAAGAATCCGGAATTCGCACCCTTCATCCAGCGCATCAAGGACGCCAGGCCGGACGCCGTGTTCGTGTTCGTGCCCGCCGGCGAACAGAGCATCGCCTTCATGAAGGGCTACCGCGAGCGCGGCCTGGCGGAAGCGGGCATCAAGGTGATCGCCACCGGCGACCTCACCGACGACCACGTGCTGCCGGCGATCGGCGACGCCACGCTGGGCGTGATCACCACCTTCCACTATTCGGCGGCCCACAAGTCGCCCGAGAACGAGGCCTTCCTGAAGAGCTTCGCGCAGGCGAATCCGAACGGCGGACGCCCGAATTTCATGGCGGCGGCAGCCTACGACGGCATGCACGCGATCTACGAGGTCAGCCAGAAGCTGGGCGGGAAGATCGACGGCGACAAGGCCATGGCGGTGCTGAAAGGGATGAAGTTCGAGAGCCCGCGCGGCCCGGTCGCGATCGACTCGGCCACCCGCGACATCGTGCAGAACGTCTACGTGCGCAAGGTCGAGAAAGTGAACGGCCAGCCGTACAACGTCGAGTTCGACAAATTCCCGAACCAGAAGGATCCGGGAAAGTGAGCCGCCACACGGTGCGGCGAACGCATTAAAGTCCGTGCGCGCTGAGGGCGCGCACCGCCGTGCGCAGCTGCGCCTGCAGCTGTGCGCGTTCTTCCTTGCCGAGGTCGGCGAACATGATGTTTTCCACGTCCACCACCTGCGCGTCACAATCGCGCAGGATCGCTTCCCCGGACGCCGTCAGGCTGATCTGGATGATGCGTCCGTGCGCCGGATCCGGCCGGCGCTCGATCCAGCCCTTCCCCTCCATCTGCTTGACCATCTCGTTGGCCGATTGCGGCGAGATCATCGTCCGCGTGGCCAGCTGGGCGTTGGAGAGCGAGCCATACGCGCGGAACACCGACAGCGCCGTGTACTGGGGCACCGACAGGCCGTACGGCGCCAGGCTGTCGCGCAGGCGCTGGTTGAGGACGTGGTCGAGACGCCCGACCAGGTAGGCCAGGCCGGCCGGTTTTGCCGGCGTGTCCACGGACGAGGATTTTTTTTCGATTGCCATAAAAGATGCTTGTCAGGGGAAAAAGCTGCGTATAGTATAAGGCACATATCAGGCTACCTGATACAAGACCAAACACTGAACAACCACTGAGGAGACATTGTATGTCCAAATACGAAGCGCGCTGGCAGACCGTCAAGGTCGACGTCGAGAACGGGATCGGCTGGATCACCCTGAACCGTCCGGAAAAGCGCAACGCCATGAGCCCGACCCTGAACCGCGAGATGATCGACGTGCTGGAGACGCTCGAACTCGACGAAGAAGCCCAGGTGATCGTGCTGACCGGCGCCGGCGACGCATGGACTGCGGGCATGGACCTGAAGGAGTATTTCCGCGAGACCGACGGCAAGCCCGAGATCACCCAGGAGCGCATCCGCCGCGACTGCTCGCAGTGGCAGTGGAAGCTGCTGCGCATGTACAGCAAGGCGACCATCGCGATGGTGAACGGCTGGTGCTTCGGCGGCGCATTCTCGCCGCTGGTGGCCTGCGACCTGGCGATCGCCGCCGACGACGCCGTGTTCGGCCTGTCCGAAGTCAACTGGGGCATCCCGCCGGGCAACCTGGTCAGCAAGGCCGTGGCCGACACCATGGGCCACCGCCAGGCACTGCACTACATCATGACCGGCGACACCTTCACCGGCAAGGAAGCGGCCGCGATGGGCCTGATCAACAAGAGCGTGCCGAAGGAGCAGCTGCGCGACGCCGTCATCGAGCTGGCCGGCAAGCTGCTGGAAAAGAACCCGGTGGTGCTGCGCTACGCGAAGATCGGCTTCAAGCGCTGCCGCGAGCTGAGCTGGGACCAGAACGAGGACTACCTGTACGCCAAGACCGACCAGTCGAATTACCGCGACCCGGAAAAAGGCCGCAAGGAAGGCCTCAAGCAGTTCCTGGACGATAAGACGATCAAGCCGGGCCTGCAGACCTACAAGCGCGGCTGAGCGACAATCAGCACGACAAGAAGAATAAAAATACGTGGCGGCGCCCGTCCAACGGGCAGCCGCCTTCTATCCAGTTACCGTGAGGAGACCTCATGTTCAATGCAGACCTGCTGTGCGGCGGCGAAAGCCGCGCCGCCTCCAACGGCGCGTATTTCGAGCGCCATAACCCCGCCACCGGCGACGTCGCCAGCCGCGCCGCCGCCGCCACCCTGGAAGACGCCGACGCCGCCGTCGCCGCCGCGCGCGCGGCCTTCCCCGCCTGGTCGGCCATGGCCCCGGGCGCGCGCCGCGCGCTGCTGCTGAAGGCCGCCGACGCCATGGAAGCGCTGCGCGGCCGCTTCGTCGAGACCGCCGTGGCGGAAGCCGGCGGCGCGCCGATGTGGTACCAGTTCAACGTGACCCTGGCCGCCAACATGCTGCGCGAAGCGGCCTCGATGACGACCCAGATCGGCGGCGAAGTCATTCCGTCCGACGTTCCCGGCTCGCTGGCGATGGGCGTGCGCCAGGCCTGCGGCGTGGTGGTCGGCATCGCGCCCTGGAACGCGCCGATCATCCTCGGCACGCGCGCGCTCGCGATGCCGCTCGCCTGCGGCAACACGGTGGTGCTGAAGTCGTCCGAGCTCTGCCCCGCCCTGCACCGCCTGATCGGCCAGGTCTTCAGCGACGCCGGCTTCCCGCCGGGCGTGGTGAACGTCATCAGCAATGCGCCCCAGGACGCGGCCCAGGTGGTCGAGCGCCTGATCGCCCACCCGGCCGTGCGCCGCGTGAACTTCACCGGCTCGACCAAGGTCGGCCGCATCATCGCCCAGCAGGCGGCGAAGCACCTCAAGCCGGTGCTGCTGGAACTGGGCGGCAAGAACCCGGTGGTGGTGCTCGACGACGCCGACCTCGACGAGGCGGTCGAGGCGGCCGCCTTCTCCGCCTTCTTCAACCAGGGCCAGATCTGCATGTCGGCCGACCGCATCCTGGTCGACCGCAAGGTGGCCGACCGCTTCATCGAGAAGCTGGCCGCCAAGACCGCGAAGCTGACGGCGGCGCGCAGCGACGCCCCGCTGGCCGGCATGGTCGACCCGGCCGCGGCGACGCGCGTGGACGCCATGCTGCAGGATGCGCGCGCACGCGGCGCGAACGTGATCCAGGCCGGCGGCGGCGTGGACGGCAACATCATGCAGCCGGCGATCGTCGACCAGGTCACGCCCGAGATGCTGGTGTACCAGGAAGAGTCCTTCGGCCCGATCGTCTCGGTGCTGCGCTTCGACAGCGACGAGGAAGCGATCCGCCTGGCCAACGACAGCGAGTACGGCCTGTCGTCGAGCGTGTTCTCGCGCGACATCGGGCGCGCGATGGCGGTGGCGCAGCGCATCGAGTCCGGCATCTGCCACATCAACGGCCCGACCGTGCATGACGAGGCGCAGATGCCCTTCGGCGGCGTGAAGGGCAGTGGCTACGGACGCTTCGGCGGCAAGGCGGCGATCGCCGAGTTCACCGACCTGCGCTGGATCACGGTGCAGACCGGCCACCGCCACTACCCGATCTGAGCGGAGCCGCCATGACCCAATCGACAATGGGAGGCGTGACAATGGGAGGCGTGAAGCGGCGGGAGGTCGAACTCGGCAACCCGGAGATCGGCGCCCGCCAGGTGGACGGCATCTGGCATGTGGACGCCATCACCCCGCTGGAGGAATTCCCGCCGCGCTTCACCGACCGCCTGGTGGAGGGCGCGCGCAGGCATCCCGAGCGCACCCTGGTGGCGCGCCGCGGCCCGGACGGCGAATGGATCCGCCTGTCCTATGCCGAGGTGCTGCAGCGCGTGCGCCGCATCGGCCAGGCCCTGCTCGATCGCGGCCTGTCCGCGGAAAGGCCGCTGGCCATCCTGTCCGGCAACGACCTCGAGCACTTCCAGCTGGCGCTCGGCGCGATGTATGCGGGGATTCCGTATGCGCCGCTGTCGCCGGCCTATTCGCTGGTCGCCACCGATCCGTCCCGGCTGGCCGACCTGATCGCGCAGCTGACGCCGGGCGCCCTGTTCGCCTGCAACGGCAGCGCCTTCGCGCGCGCCATCCAGGCCGTGAAGCCGCCCGACGCCGAGCTGATCCTGTGCGACGGCGAGGTGCCCGGGCACGCCGCCACGCGTTTTTCCGACCTGCTGGAGACCGCGCCCGCCAGCATCGATGCGCGCAACCTCGAAGTCGGCCCGGCCACCATCGCCAAGTTCCTGTTCACCTCCGGCTCGACCAAGAAGCCGAAGGCCGTCATCACGACCCACGGCATGCTGACCAGTAACCAGCAGATGCTGCTGCAGACCTTCCCCTTCTTCGGCAAGGAGCCGCCGGTGCTGCTCGACTGGCTGCCCTGGAACCATACCTTCGGCGGCAGCCACAACGTCGGCATCGTGCTGTACAACGGCGGCACGCTCTACATCGACGATGCGCGCCCGACGCCGCGCGACTTCGGCGCCACCCTGCGCAACCTGCGCGAGATCGCGCCGACCGTCTACTTCAACATCCCCGCCGGCTGGGAGATGCTGACCGACGCGCTGGAGACCGACCCCGAGCTCGCCGCGAACTTCTTCTCGCGCGTGAAGCTGTTCTTCTGCGCCGGGGCCGGGCTGTCGCAGGCCGCCTGGGAGCGCCTGGACCGGGTGGCGGTCGCCTGCTGCGGCGAATCGATCCGCATCATGACCGGCCTCGGCATGACCGAGACCTCGCCGTCCTGCACCTTCGGCACCGGGCCGATCGTCCGCGCCGGTTATGTCGGCGTGCCGGCGCCGGGCTGCAAGGTCAAGCTGGTCCCCAGCGGCGACAAGCTGGAAGCGCGCTTCCACGGGCCGCACGTGACGCCGGGCTACTGGCGCGCGCCGCACCTGACGGCCGAGGCCTTCGACCAGGACGGCTATTACTGCACCGGCGACGCGCTGCGCTTCTTCGACGAGACCCATCCCGAACTCGGCTTCATGTTCGATGGCCGCATCGCCGAGGACTTCAAGCTCAGCACCGGCACCTTCGTCAGCGTGGGGCCGCTGCGCGCCCGCGTGCTCAGCCTGGGCGCGCCGTATGTGCTGGACGCGGTGGTGACGGGCCTGAACCGCCCGGTCATCGGCCTGCTGGTGTTCCCGCGCCTGGAGCATTGCCGCGAGCTGTCCGGCCTGGGGGCGGACGCGCCCGCGGCCGAAGTCCTGGCAAGCGCGCCGGTGCGTGCCTTTTTCCAGAACCTGCTGGGCGAGCTGAACCAGGGCGCCAGCGGCTCGTCGAAACGGGTGGACCGACTGCTGCTGCTGGCCGAGCCGCCGTCGATCGACCACCGCGAACAGACCGACAAGGGTTCGATCAACCAGGCCGCCGTGCTGCAGCGCCGCGCCGCCCTGGTGGACGCGATGTACGACGGCAGCGAGCAGCAGACCATCGTCGCCGGGTAAGACTCGAAGCAGCTACAACAACAGGCAGCACTCATATAACGAGGAGACAGCATGAAACTGAAAGCACTGGCATGCATCGGACTGGCCTTCCTGCCCTTCGCGGCCGCGCCGGCTTATGCGCAGGACGGCGACACCATCAAGATCGGCGTGATCGCGGCCCTGACCGGCCCTTTCGTCCAGCTCGGCAAGCCCTTCGAGGAAGGCATCCGGACCTATATGCAGCAGTACGGCGACAAGGTGGCCGGCAAGAAGATCGAGATCCTGTACCGCGACGACGGCGGCAGCAACGCCGAGCTGTCCAAGCGCGCGGCGCAGGAGCTGATCGGCCGCGAGAAGGTCAGCTTCCTGATCGGCTTTTCGCTGACGCCGAGCGCGCTGGCCGTCGCCCCGGTGGCCACCCAGGGCAAGGTGCCGATGATCGTCATGAACGCCGTCACCACCGGCATCACGGCCAAGTCGCCGTACATGCTGCGCACCTCGATGACGATGCAGCAGATGACCGAGCCCTTCGGCGACTGGACCGCGAAGAACAAGATCGGCAAGGTGTACTCGCTGGTGACCGACTACAGCACCGGCATCGACGCCGAAGCGCGCTTCACCAAGGGCTTTGCGGCGGGCGGCGGCAAGATCGTCGGCTCGGCGCGGGTGCCGCTCGCGAATCCGGATTATTCGCCCTTCGTGCAGCGCATCAAGGACCAGAAGCCGGAGGCCGTGTTCTTCTTCGCGCCCGGCGTCGAGGACGGCCTCGGCATGCTCAAGGCCTACAGCGACAAGGGCCTGGACAAGGCCGGCATCAAGTTCCTCGGGGTGGGCGACATGACCAGCGATAACCCGACGCTGGAAGCCCTGGGCGACCGCGCGCTGGGCGCGGTGACGGTGCTGAACTACTCGACGGCGCTCGACAACGACGCCAACAAATCCTTCCTGAAGGCCTACGCCGCGGCCAATCCGAACCGCCCGGCGCCGACTTTCGTCCACGTGGCCGCCTACGACACCATGGGCATGATCTACGAGACCATCCGCAAGCTGAACGGCAAGGTCAGCGGCGATGCCGCGGTCAAGACCCTGTCCGGGATGAAGTGGAACAGCCCGCGCGGGCCGATCAGCATCGATCCGAAAACCCGCGACATCGTGCAGAACATGTACATCCGCGAAGTCAAGAAGGTCAACGGCAAATTGGTCAACGAACCGATCGGCGTCCTCAAGGACGTCATGCCCGACTAAGCGCCAGCTCCCCGCCACCGCAGTATCCCGCCGCGGCCTTTCACAGGCCGTGCGGGCCCCGTTCGTCCCAATGTCTTGTATTCGATCTGTCACTTTACGGAGGAGTAGACACGTATGAACTTGCGACACGCCACACCCATCGCCGCGACCCTGGCGGCCCTGCTGCTTGCCGCCTGCAGCGACAACGACAGCCGGCCGGCGCCGGTCGACAGCGCCAGCCCGCCAACGCAGACCCTGCCCCAGCTGACGGCGGCGAGCGGGGCCACGCTGGCAAGCTGCGCCGACCTCGCGGCAAAGCTCAGCTATCCCGACACCAGCATCAGCGCGGTGAACCCGATCGCCGCCGGCGCCCTCAGCGTGGGCGGCAAGCCCGTGCCCGCCCACTGCCAGGTGCTGGGCGAGATGTTCCGGCGCACCGGTCCGGTCGACGGCAAGAGCTATGCGATCGGCTTCGAGATGCGCCTGCCGCTCAACTGGAACGGCCGCTTCTTCTACCAGGCCAACGGCGGCGTCGACGGCAGCGTGCTGCCGGCGCTCGGACCGGTGGGCGGCGGCGGCCCGCTCGACAATGCGCTGAACCAGGGCTTCGCCGTGATCAGTTCCGACGCCGGCCACGGCGCCCCGACGCCCTTCTTCGGCATCGATCCGCAGGCGCGCCTCGACTACGGTTACCAGGCGGTCGGCAAGCTGACGCCGATGGCCAAGGCCGTGATCAAGGCCGCCTACGGCAAGGCGCCGGACCGCTCCTATATCGGCGGCTGCTCGAACGGCGGCCGGCATACGATGGTGGCGGCGGCGCGCTACGCCGACCAGTACGACGGCTTCCTGGTCGGCGACCCGGGCTTCCGCCTGCCGCTGGCGGCGATCGCCAACATCGCGGGCGGCAAGACCTATGCCGCGCTGGCGTCCACGCCGGGCGACCTCGGCACCGGCTTCACGCAGGCCGAACGGGCGCTGGTGTCGAATGCGGTGCTGGGCAAGTGCGACGCCCTCGACGGCGCCGCCGACGGCCTGGTGCAGGATACCAAGGCCTGCCAGGCCGCCTTCGACCTGAACCGCGACGTGCCGACCTGCAGCGGCGCGCGCGACGGCACCTGCCTGAGCACGGCGCAGAAGAGCAGCATCGCCGCCCTGTTCGCCGGCGCGAAGACGGAAAGCGGCGCTGCGATCTACACCAGCTTCCCCTACGACGCCGGGCTGGCGACGGGCGGCTGGGCGAGCTGGAAATTCAGCTCGCCGATCCAGCGCGACGCCGGCGCGGTGGCCTTCATCTGGGCCGTGCCGCCCGAGGATCCGGCGACCTTCGACGGCCTGAAGTTCGTCCTCAACGGCAGCCTGGACGCCATGCTGGCGAAGATCAACGCCACCAGCGTCACCTACCCCGAGAATGCGATGTCCTTCATGACGCCGCCGAACCCGTCGAACCTGGCTCTGCTCAAGAGCCGCGGCGCCAAGATGCTGGTGTACCACGGCACCAGCGATCCGATCTTCTCGAGCGACGACACCACCGCCTGGTATGAGGCGCTGCGCACGGCGAACGGCGGCGACGCCGCGAACTTCGCGCGCTTCTACCGGGTGCCGGGCATGAACCATTGTTCCGGCGGCCCGGCCACCGACCAGTTCGACATGCTGACGCCGCTCGTGAACTGGGTCGAGAAGGGCCAGGCGCCCGATTCCGTGCAGGCCAGCGCCCGGGGCAGCGGCAATGCCGGCGGCGTGAATGCCGACGTGCCGGCCAACTGGCTGGCCTCGCGCACGCGTCCGCTCTGCGCCTACCCGAAAGTCGCGCGCTACAAGGGCAGCGGCAGCGTCGACGACGCGGCCAGCTTCAGCTGCCAGTAATCTTCCGCAGACAGTTCCCTTTCATGGCCGCATGCCAATCTTGGCATGCGGCCATGCCGTCCTCCGCTTGCCAGGCAGGCCGTCCTGGCGTAGCGTCCTCATTCAGACCAACCACCCATTTCGCATAAGTCCCTGCGCACGGGCGGGTGCATCCGTATTTATACCTACGCCGATATACTTCACAAATGAACTATTCAGGACTAGAATATCTTCTGTACCGAATCTTTCGGTCCCCTGATCCTCCGTCAAGAAGGTGAATGTCATGAACCTGAAACCCCTGATCCCCGTCCTGCTCGTCGCCGCCCTGTCCGGCTGCGCCTCCACCAGCAATGTCGCCGCCAACGATCCGGTCCGCGCACGCGTGCTTGCCGACCTCGCACAAGCGAAGGCGGACGGCAGCTACCCGCTGAATGAATCGCAATACGTCTATCCGAACTGGGTCGACCAGCGCAAGGCGCCCTGAAGCTCACGCCCCGGCAAGCTGCCCTTCGGCGGCCGCCGCCTGCGCCAGCGCCACGAAGGCTTCCGCCAGCGGACCGCCGCCTTCGGCATGCCGCGCCAGCAGCAGGGCCGTGGTCGCGTCGCGATCGGCCAGCGGCCGATAGACGACACCTTCCATGTGAATGCCTTCGAAGGACCCCGGCAGGACCGAGATCCCGCAGCCCGCGGCGACCAGGCCGATGATGGTCGACGGCTCGCCCGCCTCCATCGCGATGTGCGGCGTGAAGCCGGCTGCACGGCACAGGTCGGCGATCTGGTGATAGACGCCGGTGCCGGCATCCTTCGGAAACACCACGAAGGCCTGGCCGGCCAGGTCCTTGACGGCGATTTCCCGTTGCCGCGCCAAGGGTGAGTCGGCCGGCAGCACCAGGCGCAGCGGATCGTTGCGCAGCATCGTCAGCGCCACCGTCTGCGGCGGCCGTATCGAGGCCGGGCGCACGAAACCCACGTCCAGTTCGCGCGCTTCGATCTTCGCAAGCTGGTGCATGGTCGCCATTTCGTGGAAGGTCAGCAGCACGCCGGGATATTGCTGGCGGTAGCGCCGCACGACCTTGGCGAACAGCGGCGTGAACGGCGTCGAGAAGGTAAAGCCGACCCTCAGCTCGCCCGCTTCGCCCAGGTGCGCGCGGCGCGCCGTTTCCTTGGCCTGCTCGGACAGCGCCAGCATGCGCCGCGCGTCCGCCAGGAACAGCCTGCCGGCTTCGGTCAGCAGCACGCGCCGCTTGTTGCGCTCGAACAGGCGGGCGCCGATCTCCGCTTCCAGCGCCTGGATCGTCTGGCTCAGCGGGGGCTGGCCGATATGCAGGCGCTCGGCGGCGCGCGTAAAACTCAGCTCTTCCGCCACGGCGACGAAGTAACGCAGGTGCCTGAGCTCCATGTTATCTGTTTAAACGATAAGTAAGGCCACAAATATATATTGGACAGATGTATCTGGCAATCCTAGGATGCTATATCGACGCTTCATCCCCACTGCCATGTCCAGCCACCCCGCCGTTCCCGCCTACCGCCGCACCAACCGCGCCCTGTTCTTCGGCGGCTTCTCCTGCTTCGCCCTGTTGTACTGCGTGCAGCCGCTGATGCCGCTGTTTGCGCTGGAATTCGGCCTGACGCCAGCGCAGAGCAGCCTGTCCCTGTCGCTGCCGAGCGGCGCGCTGGCGGTGTCGTTGCTGTTCTCGTCCGTGATTTCCGACCGGACCGGACGCAAGAACCTGATGGTCGTGGCGCTGGTGGTGGCCGCCATCATGATGGTGCTGTCGGCATTCGCACGCAGCTACACCGAGCTGCTGGCGGCGCGCACCCTGCTCGGCCTGGCGCTGGGCGGCATGCCGGCCGTCGCGATGGCCTACCTCAGCGAAGAAATCGAGCCGGCCTCGCTCGGCGTGTCGATGGGCTTGCTCATCAGCGGCAATGCGTTCGGCGGCATGCTGGGACGGATGCTGGCTTCGGTGCTGTCGGATTTCCTGTCCTGGCGCGTCGCGGTGGGCGTGATGGGTATCGCCGGCCTGCTGGCGGCCTGGGAATTCTGGCGCAGCCTGCCGGCCTCGCGCAATTTCAGGCCATCCTCGGGCGGCCTGGCGATGACGCTGCAGGGCCTGCGCCGGCACTTCGGCGACGACGGCCTGCCCTGGCTGTTCGCCCTCTCCTTCCTGCTGATGGGCTGCTTCGTCAGCACCTACAACTTCATCGGCTTCCGCCTGCTGGGCGCGCCGTTCGGCCTGCGCCAGAGCGTGGTCGGCGCGATCTCGCTGCTCTACCTGATCGGTATCTTCAGCTCGGTCTGGGCCGGCCGCCGCGCCGACCGCCTGGGCCGCCGCCACGTGCTGTGGACCGTCATGGCGACGATGTTCACGGGCCTGCTGCTGACGCTGGCGCACAATCTCGTCCTGATCGTGGCCGGCATGGCCATCTACACCTTCGGCTTCTTCGCCTCGCATTCGATCGCCAGCAGCTGGGTGGGGCGGCGTGCGCGCACGCAGCAGGCGCTGGCGTCGGCGCTCTATCTATGCTTTTACTACCTCGGTTCGAGCGTGGTGGGGTGGCTGTGCGGGATCTTGTGGGAGCACGGCGGATGGGGTGGCGTCGTGACGCTGCTCGGCAGCCTGCTGGCCGCCGCGATGCTGATTTCCCTGCGCTTGCGGCGCCTGGAGCCGGTGGGGCACGTGTTGAAGGCGGCTTGATGCGGTGCGGCTTGCCCGGGCTGGAAAACAAATACCCGGGCGCAACCTCTCGGAATCATTGCGTGAACGCGATCAGCTCCATCTTCAGCTCCCGCATCCCGTCCGGTGCATAGATCGCGATGGCCTGCGCTTTCAGCGCATTCTCATAGAGCCCGTTCTTGGTCGACAACAGGAAGTAATAGGTGTCCGGACGAACGGGAACCGCCGTCGGCACCTGCGGCATATGCGTCAGCGTGATGCCGGGAAGTGCCGATACCACGATACGCTCGATGTCGTCGGGCGAGCCGATCTTGAACCGGACCGGTACCGCCGCCACCAGCTCGAGCGCCGGCATGTCCGCACTCACGGCAAGGCAGAGCTGCGTTTCCTGGCTCAGTTTCGACGCGTCGAGCGCTCCCCGGTAGTGAGTACGGCGGTTGTCCTCCGCGATGAGCGGAATGCTGAAGTACTTGGCCGAGATGACGGTATCGACCAGGTCGCGGATCACGGCATCGAGCTGTGCGAACGTGACGCCCGGGTCGGCGTGCTCATAGGCGGGAAGATCCGAGGTTTTGTACCTGTCCGAAAACGTGATCAAGCCTCCGGCAAGGACAAGCAGCTTTTGGTACAGATCTTCAGGGTGTTGTACCCGCGAACGTGCACAGTGCTGCAGGGATGCGTTCGCCGTGCTGATGATGTTGAGCATCCACCAGGACGTGATGTCGCCTGCGTGGACCTCGAAGGTGGATGCATTCGTCTTGCGGTGCGCGTTGTGCAGCGAGACGATCTTCGCCGATAGCGCGCTCATCAAGCCGTCGAGCAATTGCTGGAGCGGACGGGCGGCACTGATCGCCACGCATGGTGGAATAAAGGTCGGGTCCGCTTCGAATCCGCCGCGCGGGTCGCGATGGATGCGAAGCACGGGGTAACTGACATGGCCATCGCGCGGCTCGGCGTGGGACATCAGCCGAAGCCGCTTCTTCAGGAACGGCACGTCGATCGGCACCGCATCGCTGAACAGGTCGGCGGTTTCCGCCTCCGCCACTGCATAACGGCCGCCCTCTTCCGCATTGGCGCCATGCGGCCGGATCGTCGGCAGTGCGGCATAGATGGTGAAAGTGTTGATTTCCTGCGGCAGCCGGGTCAGGTCGACCGGCAGCGGCAGCAGGTCCGTTGCCGGCGCATCGTACACCTCCCCATCCTGGAAGATCAGCGACAAGGCTTGCGCCTCGAGCAGGTTATGGCCGAGTCCTTCCCTATTCCACTGCAGGAGCCGGGCGCCCCAGAAGTTGGGATTGAGCGCAGACGCCATCCTGAGCAGCCGTGTCTCGTGGTACAGGTCCTGGCGCTGGAAATGCTGGGGTCCCAGCGTCAGCCCTTCGGACCACAAGATTTTCGCTCCCATGCTCATCGCTTTCTCCTCGGCCCAGGTCCGCATTGTTCAGATTCCGAAAAGCATGGCTGGCCTCGCACAAAATTTGTTGATTTGGCGCATCAAGCTTTCGGCTTCTTCTCCAAAATAAATCCGTTGATGAGTCGCAACTTTATTTTTTGCCGGAAAGGAATAATGGCGCTTCTTCCGCTGCAGGACGGCTTTGAAGGAAACCGCATGCAAAGTTTCGTGCCAGGCTTGTTCGACCGGTTGGATACCGATGACGACGCACCGCAAGGGGAGTTCCGTGCATCTTCCAGGAAGGTCGATGCATGGCGGGACAGCATCACCCGTGACCTGGAGGCTCTCCTGAACACGCGCTCCGCCCTGCTCCCGCATGTGCTGGCTCAATACCCCGAAGTAGGCGGATCCGTCGTGAACTACGGCCTGATCGATTTCGCCGGCATGTGCATGACGAGCGACACGGACCAGAAACGGATCTGCACCGCGGTCCGGCTGGCGATCGAGCGGCACGAATCACGGCTGCACAGGGTGACTGCGACGCTACAGCCCAGGAAAGGGGCGATCAACCGGGTCGACTTCGTGATCACCGCCGAACTGAAAAACGCGCCGGTGGCTGAACCGATGCATTTCAACGCCGTCTTCCAGCCGTCGCTGCAGCGCTATTCGGTCCAGAGCGTACGCGGCGCTCCTTAGGCACGAGCACCATGGACGAACTGTTTGCACAGTATGAACGCGAGCTCGTCACCATGCGGCAGCTTTGCCGCGAGTATGCCGAGCGCTATCCGAAGGTCGCGGCCAAGCTGCAGATCGGCGGCGACGCGTGCGACGATCCGCATGTCGAACGCCTGATCCAGTCGGTCGCCCTGCTGTGCGCCCGGGTGTCGAAACGCCTGGATGACGCGTATCCACAATTTACGGAGGCCCTGCTCAACCTCCTGTTCCCTCACTATCTCCGGCCGTTTCCGTCCTGCGCGATCATACGTTTTCTGCCGACCGCGCGAGGCGCCGGCGGCGGCACCGGAACAGTCGCGCGGGGCAGCTTGCTGGAATCGGCGCCGGTCCGCGGCGTGAACTGCAAATTCCAGACCGCCTACGATGTCACGCCGTCTCCCGCCGCCATTGCCTCGGCCTGGTTCGACGCGGTCATCCGCGCGCCTTCCTCGACCAGGCTGGCGCCGGGCGTGGCGGCGTCGGTTGGCATCGAGTTCGAATCCGCAGGCCCGATTTCCATGAAAACGTCGCCCTTGCGGGTCTATCTCGACGGCGACGCTTCGTTCTGCGCGGCGCTGCGCGATGCACTGTTCATGCGGACGGCGTCGGCTTACGTGCAGGCAGGCGCGGACGGCGCGTGGCTGCCTCTCGCTGCGATGCCAATCTCGCCAGTCGGCTTCACCGACGATGACGCCTTGATCCCGTTCGACGCCCGTTCGCACCGCGCCTACCGGATTCTTGCAGAGTATTTCGCCTTTCCAGAAAAGTTCAACTTCGTCGACATCGACCTGGCAGCACTCTGCGCACGCCTCCCTGCGGATTGCACCCGCTTCACGCTGCACCTGGGCCTGGCGGAGGTGCCGCCGGGATCGGACCAGGCAAGGATGCTGGCCGGACTGTCGGCGCAAAGCCTGCTTGCCGGCTGTACCCCGGTCGTCAATCTGTTCAGGCAGCCCGGGGTGCCGATCGACTACAGCCAGCAAACGGCTGAATATTCCGTGCTGGCGCATCCCGCGCATGCGGCGGCCTACGAGGTCTATTCGGTCGACCGGGTCCACATGGTGCAGCAGCGGGACAAGGACATCGCGCCGGTCGAATTCCGCCCCTTCTATGCGCTCCGGCACGGCGAGAGCGATGCACGTAAGGGCCGTTACTGGATACTGCGCCGTGACGACACACTGGCTGCCACCAGCCCGGGACATGAAAAAGTCATCTCGCTCGTCGACATCGACGGTGCACCGCTCGCGGTCGAGAAAACAACGCTGTCGATCGACCTCACCTGCACCAACCGGGACCTGCCCTGCCTGCTGAAATCCGGCGCGGCCAGCAGCGACCTGTCCATTCCCGGCGCTACCGAGGGCGCGGCGATTCGCTTTCTTCGCAGGCCCACGCGCCCCCATCGCCTGGCAAATGGCCAGGGCGCCCACTGGCGCCTGATCTCGCACCTGACGCTCAACCATCACTCGCTCGCCACCGAAGGCGCGGACGGCCTGCGCGAGATGCTGTCCCTGTACGACTTTACCGGATCGGCGGTATCGCGGCGGCAGATCGCCGGCATCGTCGGGCTCGAACATGCCGAGACCGTCGCATGGTTAAGGCACAAACGCGGCGCATCCCTGGCACACGGGACCGAAGTGCGCCTGACGATCGATGAAGAAGCCGTCGTCGGCGCCGGCCTGCACCTGTTCATCCAGGTCATCGACCAGTTCTTCGCGCTGTACGTCCAGATGAACAGTTTTATCGAACTCGTGATCCTGTCACACCAGTCCGGGGAGGAGCTGTTCCGATGCAAACCGAGAAGCGGCAGCATGCCGCTGTCCTGATCGCGCACCTGCGCGCGGCGCCCTACCGGTACCGGTTCGCGCAACTGCTGAACATCCTGGTGCGCATGCTGCGCCAACAGGGCATCCCGTACACCCAGGCATTCGGCCAGGTGCTGCGCTTTCGTAATAGCCTGTCGCTGGCTTTTCCTGCGAGCGAGATCGAAGGCCTGCAGGTCGAAGTGCAGGACGGCGCCAGGACGCCGCGCATTCACATCACACCGGCATTCATCGGACTGCTTGGCGCAAGCGGCACCCTGCCGCTGCATGACACCGAACGTGCGGCTGCGAAAACGGGCATGGGCGCGGACGAGAGCTGGACGCCATTCATCGATCTGTTTTCGAATCGGGCTGTCGGCCTGTTTTACGAGGCATGGGGAAAATACCGCGTCGAGCACGGCCTGGACACGCGGGCCCAGGACGACCTGCTTCCGCTGCTGAGCGCACTGGGTGGTCTCAGGCTGAGCAGCTTCGGGCCAGCCAGGCCTTATGGATCGATTCCCGCGGAAGTCGCCGGCTTCTACGCCGGGCTGCTCAGGACGCGTCCGATCGCCGCCTCGACCGTGGAGCGCGTGTTGGGCGAGTATTTCGGCGTTCCTGTGCGCGTCGAGGAATTCGTCGGGGCCTGGGATCCGATACCGCAGAAGTTTCGCAGCACGCTGGGCCTTACCGATCCCACCCTCGGATTCGGCGCTGCCCTAGGCGCACGCGCGTGGCGCCAGGACTTGCGTGTTCGCCTGCATATCGGTCCGCTGGATGAAAAGGCGGCGAAGGCGTTCCTGCCGAATGGCCGATCCCACGCCGGCTTGAAAGAGATGGTCAGCCTGTTTGCTGTGCCTTCGGTGCAGTACGAAGTCAGGCTTTTATTGGACCAGCCCTGTCTCAAGCCACTGACCCTGGCGACCACAGGACCGCATCGCAAACGCCTTGGCTTGAACTCCTTCTTGACCGTCAGTGCGGGCAAGGCAAGCCGGGCCGATATACGCTCCGTCCTTCGGCTGGCACCGGCTCGACGGTCCAGCGTTCCTCCATGAGGCACGGCGGCTTATCGTGGCAAAAGGGCTCGGCGGCACGTTTGGACCGGTATAGCCGAGTTCCGATGCGCCCCATACTTCATCGACAAGAGCCAGGCCTGAGCGGATGCCACGAGGCAGCGGCAAGACCATCCTGGACAGTATTCGGCAACAAAACGCATGCTGCCTCTATGAGAGCACTGGTTCCTCGATGCCCTGAATACCCGAATTCAGTGATCCGGCCGAAGCGGCGGGCTTCCCGCTCCGCACGCCGAGCCCTACCCTATCTCGTACCCTCGAGATGTGTCGCCAGCCCTTCGCCGCCTTCCGCACTCCCATCCTCGCATTCGTCCCTGTCCGCCGGTACCGCTATTCAGTGGCTCGGGACTTGCCTCCCGCCATGCGATATGCCGTTTCGCCCTGCATGAACGGCGTTTTCTATTCCCTGAGATAGCGAATTCAGGCAGGATGCCTCGCGGGTCCATGTTGTAATTTTATGGACCGCATGCAATACCGCGCGTCGATAAAACAAGCATAACTTTACCTCGAGGATTCAATGCAAAAGTCGCATCGCGCTGCAGGCCCACACCCGCTGATTTCCGTTCCCCGCGCCGGTTTGACGCCGCGCGCAATTCACATTGCGATTGCCGGCTTGCTCGCCGCTCCGGCCGCCGGCGTCCATGCCCAGAGCGCGGTGGCTGCCGACATCGACGCCAATCCGGCGGCGACCGTCATCGTCACCGGCACGCGCAATATCGGCACCAGGATGCGCGACAGCGCCGCCCCGATCGCGGTGCTGTCCGCCGACGCCCTGCGCGAAACGGGCGCCTCGAACCTGTTCGATGCGATGACCGCTCTGATGCCGTCCTACGATTCACAGTCCGTGACTGGCGACATCGGCAACATGGTCCGCTCGGTGCAATTGCGCGGCCTCGGTCCGAACCACGTACTGGTGCTGGTCAACGGCAAGCGCCGCCATAACACGGCCAGCATTGCCGCCGATGCCGGCCCGAACCAGTATTCGTCGCCCGCCGACCTCGACCTCATTCCGGTCTCCGCGGTCGATCACATCGAGATCCTGCAGGATGGCGCCGCCGCGCAGTATGGCTCGGATGCGATCGCCGGCGTCATCAACATCATCCTCAAATCCTCGCCGAGCGCGGGCGAGATCAGCCTGACCGCGGGCAGCTACGGCAACAGCAAGGTCAACCCGCACCACGACCACAAGGGCCTGACCCGCGACCTGCTGCTCGACAAGGGCTTTGCGCTGTCCACGAACGGCTTCGCCCACCTGGCGGCGCAACTGCGCGACCATGACTTCACCAACCAGACCGGCGCCGACCTGGTGACCACGAACGGCTTCGGCACGCCGCTGGTGCCGCGCTCGCCGTCATCGGACCCGTTCCCCAGCAAGGTGAGCGGCGATGCGAAGACCCGGGTCGGCAGCGCCGCCCTGAACGCCGGGCTCCGCCTGGACGGCGGCGGCGAAGTCTACGGGAATGCGACCTACGCCCATCGCAACGCCTGGAGCTACCAGAACTGGCGCACCCCGACCAAGGCGCCCACCTTCTACCCCAACGGGTTCGAGCCGGTGGAAACGGCCAGGGAGGACGACTATGCGGCCAGCGTCGGCGTCAAGGGCATCATCGGCGACGGCTGGCACTGGGACCTGAGCACGACCTATGGCCGCGACGACATCGCGATCGGCGTCCAGGACAGCGTCAACCGGCCCCTGCTGCGCGATACCGGCAAGTCGCCGACCAGCTTCTACGACGGCCAGTACACGTTCTCGCAATGGACCAGCAACGCCGATGTCAGCAAGGCCTTCGATATCGGCTGGCAGGCGCCGCTGAACCTGGCGTTCGGCCTCGAGGCCCGCCACGAGTCCTACCGCCTGGGCGCCGGCGACGCCGCCTCGCGCTACGACTTCGGTCCCGACGGCTTCCCGGGCTACGCGCTCGCCGACGCCGGCACGCACACGCGCCGCAACCTCGCCGGCTATGTCGATGTGGGCGTGCGGCCAAGCCCGCAATGGCAGCTCAGCGTGGCGGGCCGCGAGGAGCACTACAGCGACTTCGGCAACACCTTCAATGCCAAGCTGACCAGCCGCTACGACTTCACGCCCGACCTTGCGCTGCGCGGCACGGTGAGCAACGGCTTCCGGGCGCCGACGCTCCAGGAAGAATTTTATTCCGCAACCAACGTCGGCCCGACCTATGCCGATGTCGTCCTGCCGGCCAACTCGCCCGCCGCCGCGTTCGCGGGCGCCAAACCGCTGGCGCCGGAAAAGTCGACCAACCTCAGCCTCGGCCTGGTAGCGACCCTGGCGCCGCGCCTGGCGGTCACGGTGGACATGTACCGGATCGAAGTCCGCCATCGCATCATCGGCTCGGGCACCCTCAGCGGGGCCGGCGCCGACGCGGCAATCGTCGCCCACGGCAGCGTGCTCGACCCCGCCATCACCGACGCCACCGTCAGCTACCTGACCAACGGGGTCGATACGCGTACCCACGGCCTGGACGCGACCGCCGACTATCCCATGGACCTCGACAGTTATGGCAAGCTCAGGTTCACTGCCGGGCTCAACCTGAACCACAACCGGGTGACCGGCGTGAGCCTGCCTAGCGGCCTGAATCCCGCGGCGATCTCGCCGGTGATCGATGCGACCCCGAAAAGCAAACTGATCCTTGGAGGCAAGTACTTCTACGGCGACTGGAACCTCAACCTGCGCGTGACCCGCTACGGCGACACCGAACTGACAGTGGCCGACCCCGACACCGACGGCGCGCCCTACCACACCAACCGTATCAAGCCGACCACGATCGCCGACCTCGAAGCGGGCTACGATTTCAGCCGGCGACTGAGCCTGACGGCGGGTGCGCGGAACCTGTTCAATCATTTCCCGGAGCACGCCGTATCGCAGGGCTACACGCACGCCTACGTGTTGCCGAGCTTTTCGCCGTTCGGCATCAATGGCGCGTATTACTACGTCAAGCTGGCCTATACGCTGTAGGGGATACAGCAGAGGACTTGATGCACCTTCTTAATTTGAGGTACGATGCCTGAACCATGCGCCTGTTCTTCCGTCTCCTGCTGTGGCTGTCGATCTCGGTGCTGTCCCTCCAGGGCGGCGCCGCGAAAGCATGCGGGCATATGGAACAGGCGCAGCGCGCGATCGCGGTCGCCTCCGGCCACCAGCATCATCAAGCCGCCGCGTCCATGACCGACGCGCACTGCGCCAAGGCTGGAGTAAAGGCCCATGGCTCATCGCATCATGGCTCATCGCATTCCAAATGCGCGAACTGCGCAAGTTGCTGCGTCGGCGCCGTCGCCCTCCCCGCCATGCCGCCGGGCTTGCACGCGCCTTCCCTGGCCGCCGCGCCGGACGCGATTCCGGAAGCAGCGATCATCTCCATCGTTCCTTCGGCCCTCGAACGGCCGCCCCGTCGCCTGTTCGTTTGAGCTTGCGTGCGCGCCGACGGCGCGCCCTCGGGCCGCCCGTGCGGCCTCAATCGATACCAGACGAACCATGAAACTTCCCTATTTGCTGCTGGTTGCGGCCAGCGCGCCGCTGCTGGCCGGCTGCGCCAGCTTTTCCCGGGATGGCGGCCTCGACGACGTCGCCCGGATGACCCAGGAACGCATCGGCCAGCCCGCGCCCCTGAAGCGCGACGGTGACCCGCAGGCCGAAGTAGCGCGCCTGCTTTCCAGGCCGCTCGACCCGGACGCCGCGGTGCGCATCGCCCTGATCAACAACCGCGGACTGCAGGCGGCGCTGGCGGACCTGGCGATCGCCGAAGCGGACTTCGTCCAGACCGGACGGCTGCCCAACCCGAGCCTGAGCTTCGGCCGGGTGCGCGGTGGCGAGGAGACGGAAATCGACCGCGGCCTCACCTTCGACCTGGCCGCGCTGCTGACCATGCCGGCGCGCAGGGGCATCGAAAGCCGACGCTTCGAGCAGGCCAAACTGCAAGCGGCGCTGCAGACCGTCCGATTGGCGGCGGATACGCGCAAGGCCTGGTACAGCGCCGTCGCCGCCGCGCAGGCGTCCGCGTTCAGCGAGCAGGTGCGCGCATCCGCGGAAGCTGCCGCCGAACTGGCCGCCCGCATGCGGGCCGCCGGCAACTGGAGTCAACTCGACGCCGCACGCGAACGCGCCTACTACCAGGATGCCGTGACCCAGCAGGCGCAGGCGCGCCTGGCGGCCACCAGCGCGCGCGAGGAACTGGTGCGCCTGCTGGGTCTCGGAGCCTCTCCCGACTTCACCCTGCCGGACCGGCTGCCCGACCTGCCCGCCCAGCCGCGCGCGCCGGAACATGTCGAGGCGACAGCGCTGTCGCAGCGGCTCGACGTCCTCATCGCGCGCCAGGATGCGCAGGCTACGGCAAAGGCCCTCGGCCTGACCCGCGCGACCGGCTTCATCGACGTGTTCGACGCCGGCTATGCCAACAAGAGCACGACCGGCACACCGCGCCAGAACGGCTACCAGGTGACGCTGGAACTGCCGCTGTTCGACTGGGGCGGCGCGCGCGTGGCGCGGGCCGAGGCAAGCTACATGGGGGCCGTCCACCGCACTGCCGACGTCGCCGTGCGGGCGCGCTCCGAGGCGCGCCAGGCCTATGCCGGCTATCGCACCACCTACGACATCGCGCGCCGCTACCGGGACGAAGTCGTCCCGCTGCGCAAGCAGATCGCCGACGAGGTCCTGCTCCGATACAACGGCATGCTCGCCAGCACCTTCGAGTTGCTCGCCGAATCGCGCGAGCAGCTTGCCAGCGTCAACGCCGCCATCGCCGCGCAGCGCGATTTCTGGATCGCCGATACCAATCTCCAGTCCGCCATGAATGCCGGCGGCACGCTTGAACCAAGGACAGCACAATGATTTCCCGTCGAGATTTCTTCAGAGGCGCCGGCGCGGTCGCGGTGAGCAGCGCCGCAGTGAGCCGCGTGGCGGCGGCCTCGCTGCCCGAAGCGGTACTGGTCGACCATGCCAGGACCCTGGTGCCGCCGCCACCGCCGAACGGACGCCCATACAACCCGGTCGTGACCCTGAACGGCTGGTCGCTGCCCTGGCGGATGAACAATGGCGTCAAGGAGTTCCACCTGGTGGCCGAGCCGGTCGTGCGCGAGTTTGCGCCGGGCATGAAGGTCAATTTGTGGGGCTATAACGGCCAGTCGCCGGGGCCGACCATCGAAGTCGTCGAGGGCGACCGGGTGCGCATCTTCGTGACCAACAAGCTGCCCGAGCACACCAGCGTGCACTGGCATGGCCAGCGCCTGCCGAACGGCATGGACGGCGTGACCGGCCTGACCCAGCCGGGGATCAAGCCGGGCAAGACCTTCGTGTACGAATTCGTCGCGCGCCGCGCGGGCACCTTCATGTACCACCCGCATGCCGACGAGATGGCGCAGATGGCGATGGGCATGATGGGCCTGTGGATCACGCATCCGAAGGAGCCTTCGCTGCATGCGGTCGACCGCGACTTCGCCTTCCTGCTCGGCGCCTACGACGTCGATCCGGGCAGCTATACGCCGAAGATCAACACGATGCTGGACTTTAACCTGTGGACCTTCAACAGCCGGGTGTTCCCGGGCATCGACAGCCTGCCGGTGCGCCAGAACGACCGCGTGCGTATCCGGGTCGGCAACCTGACCATGACCAACCATCCGATCCACCTGCACGGCCACGAGTTCGAGGTGACCGGCACCGACGGCGGCTGGACGCCGCCGGGATCCCGCTGGCCGGAAGTCAGCGCCGACGTCGCGGTCGGGCAGATGCGGGCCATCGAGTTCGTCGCCAACGAACCGGGCGACTGGGCGCTCCACTGCCACAAGTCGCACCACACGATGAATGCGATGGGCCACGACGTCCCCAACCTGATCGGCGTCGACCACCGCGGCCTGGCCGAAAAGATCGGCAAGATCGTGCCGGACTACATGGTCATGGGCGACAAGGGCGGCTCGATGGGCGGCATGGAAATGCCGCTGCCGGAAAACACCTTGCCGATGATGAGCGGCGAAGGCCCGTTCGGCAGTGTCGAAATGGGCGGCATGTTCACCGTGCTGAAGGTGCGCCCGGACCAGAAGCGCGGCGACTACACCGATCCGGGCTGGTACAAGCATCCCGCCGGCACCGTCGCCTACGAGTGGACCGGCGAACTGGCGGAGCCGGTGCGCAGCACCAGCGCGGGCCGCGGGGCGATGCCGGCCGAGCACAAGCCGGATGTCGAGCTGAGCGTCAAAAAGCCCTCCGGCCACGGCGGGCACTGAGCAAACAAAGAAGCACAAACTTCGATCTTGACTATTTGGGAGAGCCACATGACTCGCATGTTTTCGCTGTTCAGCACCATCACCCTGTCCGCCGGCCTCGCGCTGGCGGGCGCCGACGCTTTCGCGCAGGCCCACGACCATGGCGGCCACGATGCCGCGCCTGTCGCGACCGAGAGCGATGTCGCATCCTTGTCCACGGGCGAGGTCAAGAAGGTCGACAAGGACAGCGGCAAGCTGACGATCAAGCACGGGCCGCTGGCCAACCTCGACATGCCGGGCATGACCATGGTGTTCAAGGTCCAGGACCCGGCGATGCTGGACAAGGCCAAGGCCGGCGACCAGATCCGCTTCCGTGCCGAGCGTGTCAACGACGTCCTCACCGTAACCCGGCTCGAAGCAGCCAACTGAACCTCAACCACATCGGGAGTCCACATGTCCATCAAACACGTCCTGGCGGTGACCGCCTTCGCCCTCGCAAGCACCGTGACCGCGTCCGCCTTCGCGCACGCCAAGCTGCAAGCCTCCGATCCGCAGGACGGCAGCACGCTCGCCAGTGCGCCGAAGCAGGTCCGCCTGAAATTCAACGAGACGCTCGAGCCGGCCTTCAGCAAGATCCAGGTGGCGGGGCCGCAGAACAGCGAGATCCCGGTCGGCGCGACGGCCATCGACACGGCCGATCCGAGCGCCATGACGGCCACGCTGCCGCAGCTGGCCGCCGGCGACTACCGGATCCGCTGGACCGCCATGACCCATGACGGTCACAAGGTGAAGGGCGAAGTCGCGTTCAAGGTCAAGTGATGGCGCTGGACCCGCAAACCGCCTTGCGGCTTTGCACTGCCGTGCTGAACCTGGCGGTGGCCGTGCTCACGGGGGCGGGCCTGTCCGGCCTGTGGCTCGGCCGCGACGGGTCCAGCTGGGCCGAGGCGCGCCGGCAGGCCGTCCGCAGTACCGCAATCGCCGCCGCCGTGGCGGCGCTGGCGGCCGACCTGGTGCTGCTGTGGCTCGAATCGGCGGCGATGGCCGAGGTCCCGCTGCCCGACGCGGGTCCCGCTACCTGGACCATGCTGCGCTCCACCCACCTCGGCCTGGCATGGGCCATCGGGATGGCCGGCCTGGTCGTGGCCACGGCCGCGGCATGCATGGAACACGGCCGCCGTCTGGGGCAGGCAGGCTTGATCATGGCCGGGCTGGCGGTGTTCTGGTACACCCGCAGCATGGTCAGCCACGCATCCAGCGAAGGCGATTTCAGCCTGCCCTTGCTGGTGGACTGGGCGCACCAGGGACTGATCAGCCTGTGGGTGGGCGAAGTCATCCTGGCCGGCTGCGTCATGCTGGCGGAGGATACCGACATGGGCGCGGCCGACAGGCGTGCGCGGGCCGCCTACGTCGATTCGCTGTCCGGCTCGGCAACGCTCGCGCTGGCCGGCATCTTCGTCACCGGCCTGTATGCGAGCTGGCGCGACCTCGGCGGATTCGGGAACCTGCTTGGCAACCCCTACGGCAACACGCTGGCGGCCAAGCTGGCGCTGGTCGGGGTCGCCGTGCTGCTGGGCGGCTTCAACCGCTTTTGCGTGATGCCGCCCTGGCTCGCGCGCGAATCCGCGGGTCATGCGGCGCCGGTGCTGCTGCCGGCGCGGTTCCGGCACGTGCTCTGGATCGAAGGGCTGGTCCTGCTGGCGGTCGTGCTGGCGGCGGCCTGGCTGGCATCGACCTCGCCGCCGGGCGAGCTTCCGTCCTAGTCCGCTTGGGCGCAGTTGTGGCGGCGCCGCAGCCTGCACGGCTGCGGCGGCCCCTTTCAGCAGTTTGTAGCACGCGGTTCGCGCGGCACACCACATCGTTGCGTTCTACCGGCGGCCTCTGGCGTCGCGCCGCGAGCGGCGTTAGCATCCCAACGGCCGCCCGACAAAACGCACAACAAACAGGAGAAACCGTGGACCAGCCAATCGCCCAGACCGGGCTAGCGTACCGCCGCATGCACAAGCACGACCTCGAGGCGGCCCACCGCCTGTCGCAATCCCTGCGCTGGCCGCACCGGCTGCAGGACTGGGAATTCATCTACCGGCTGGGCGTGGGTTTCGTCGCCGAGTCCGACGACACCGTGGTCGGCACCATCATGTGCTGGAGCCATGGTACCGAGTTCGCCTCGATCGGCATGGTCATCGTCGGTCCGGACTGGCAGGGCCGGGGCATCGGCCGCAAGCTGATGGCGATGGCGATGGCAGAACTCGGCAAGCGCAACCTGCTCCTGCATTCGACCAATGCCGGCGAAAAGCTCTACCGGGACCTGGGTTTCGAACAGACCGGCGCGATCTGCCAGCACCAGGGCAGCGTGTTCGGCACCAAGCTGATGGCCCTGCCGCCCGGCGAACGGATCCGCCCCCTGGGCTCGCGCGAGGATGCCGCCCTGGCGACGCTGGGCGCACGCGCCACCGGCATGCCGCGCGCCACCGTGCTGGCCGCGCTGCGCGAAGTCGCCGAATGCGTGGTGATCGACCGCTACGACGAATTGATCGGCTACGCGATGCTGCGCCGTTTCGGCCTCGGCTACGCCATCGGTCCGGTGGTGGCGCCCGACATCGAGCGCGCCAAGGCCCTGATCAGCCACTGGACCGGGACCTATGCCGGCGCCTTCGTGCGCATCGACGTGCCGGCCAGCTGCGGCCTCGGCCCGTGGCTGGACGAACTGGGCCTGCTGCAGGTCGATACCGTGGCGACCATGGTGCGCGGCGAAGCGCCCCTGCCCGACGGCACGCTGCGCCAGTTCGCCATCATCAACCAGGCGCTGGGCTGATGCCGCGCCCGATCTTCCTGTACAAGGCCGACCCGGTCCGCGGCGCGGAATGGGCCGACGGCTTCGCGCGCAAGGCGCCGGAGCTGGAATTCCGCCAGTGGCCGCTGGACGGGGACGGAGACGACGCACGGGTGCGCTACCTGGCGGCGTGGGAGCCGCCCCGGGACCTGGCGCGCTTTCCACACCTCGAGCTGGTGTTCTCGGTCGGCGCCGGCATCGACCAGTTCGACTTCACGCGCGTGCCGCCGCAGCTGCCCGTGGTGCGCATGGTCGAGCCGGGCATCGTCGACGGCATGGTCGAATATGCCACGCTGGCGGTGCTGGCCCTGCACCGCGACTGGCCCGTCTACCGCGAGCAGCAGCGCGCGCAGCGGTGGATGGAACACCGCGTACGCACCGCCGCCAGCCGCCGCGTCGGCGTGCTCGGACTCGGTATGCTGGGCCGGGCCGTGCTGGACAAGCTGCGCGGCTTCGGCTTTCCCTGCGCCGGCTGGAGCCGCTCGCCGCACCACATCGAAGGTGTCGAATGCCATGCCGGACTGGAAGCGCTGCCGGCCTTCCTCGCGCGCACCGACATTCTGGTGTGCCTGCTGCCGCTGACCGCCGCCACGCGCGGCATCCTGGACGCGCGCCTGTTTGCCGGCCTGCCGCAGGGCGCGGCGCTGGTCAACTGCGGCCGTGGCGGCCACCTGGTGCAGGAGCACCTGCTGGCGGCGCTCGACAGCGGCCAGCTGTCGGCGGCCGTGCTCGATGTCTGCGATCCCGAGCCGCTGCCGGCCGGCCATCCGTTCTGGCACCATCCACGCATCGTCCTGACGCCGCACATCGCCAGCATGACCCAGCCGGAGACGGCGGTCGATGCCGTCCTCGACAACATCCGCCGGCATCGCGCCGGCCTGACGCCGACCGGCCTGGTCGAACGCGGCCGCGGTTATTGACGCCGCACCGGGGCGGCAGCACAAAATGCCGCCGCACGTTCAAATACACAATTTCCGCAAGTTCCGACGCCGCTTAACGGAAGCTACCGCTTGCGCGCCGGTCCTATCATGGATGCAGTCCATCGAAAGGATCTCCGCCAAATGACCATCACCTCGCTCGTCGATCTCGATCGCCAACACCTGATCCATCCCGTCACCAATTTCCACGCTCACCAGCAACGCGGCGTGACCATCCTGGCCTCCGGCAAGGGCGCCTATCTCACCGATGCCGACGGCAACGAACTGCTCGACGCCTTTTCCGGCCTCTGGTGCGTGAACACCGGCTACGGCCAGGAGAGCATCGTACGCGTCGCCGCCGAGCAGATGCAGCGCCTGCCCTACGCCACCGGCTATTTCAGCTTCGGCAGCGAGCCGGCGATCCGCCTGGCCGCGCGCCTGGTGGAACTGGCGCCGGCCTCGCTGCGCCACGTCTACTTCACCCAGGGCGGCTCGGACGCGGTCGATGCCGCGATCCGCTACATCACGTATTACAGCAATGCGATCGGCAAGCCGTCCAAGAAGCATTTCATCTCCCTCGAGCGCGGCTACCACGGCTCCTCGACCACCGGCGCCGGCCTGACCGCGCTGGCCGTGTTCCACCGCCACTTCGACCTGCCGCGCGCGAACCATCACTACATTCCCTCTTCCTACCCCTACCGCAACCCGGTCGGCAACGACGACCAGGCCGTCATCGCGGGCTCGGTCGCGGCGCTGCGCGCCAAGGTCGAGGAACTGGGCGCCGACAACGTGGCGGCCTTCTTCTGCGAACCGGTCCAGGGTTCGGGCGGCGTGATCGTGCCGCCGCGGGGCTGGCTCAAGGCGATGGCCGATGCCTGCCGCGAGCTGGACATCCTGTTCGTGGTCGACGAGGTGATCACCGGCTTCGGCCGCACCGGCCCGCTGTTCGCCTGCGAGGCGGAAGGCGTCGAGCCGGACCTGATGACGGTGGCCAAGGGCCTGACCGCCGGCTATTCGCCGATGGGCGCGCTGCTCTTTTCGGACGCGATCTTCCAGGCCATCGCCGACGCCGCCGGTCCCGACGTCGCGGTCGGGCACGGCCAGACCTATTCGGCGCATCCGGTCAGCGCGGCCATCGGCCTGGAAGTGCTGCGCCTGTACCACGAAGGCGGCCTGCTGGCCAACGGCGTGGCGCAGGAACCGCACTTCGCGGGCGGCCTGCGCGCATTGCTCGCCCATCCGCTGGTGGGCGACGCCCGCAGCCGCGGCCTGCTGGGCGCGCTCGAACTGGTCGCCGACAAGGATGCCAAGTCGCCGTTCCCGGTGTCCCTGAAGCTGAGCGAACGGATCGCCGCCGCGGCCTACCGCAACCGTCTCGTGTTCCGCGCCTTCGGCGACAACATCCTCGGCTTCGCGCCGGCACTGTGCTACACGGCCGACGAATTCGCGCTGCTGTTCGCGAGGTTGAAGGCAACCCTCGACGAGGTGCTCGACCAGCCCGAGGTACGCGCCGTGGTGCGCTGATTTCCGAATATAAATTTGCGATTTGCGTTTTAATGCATATCGGCTACAATTTGTTGACAGGAAAACCGTACATACGGCCCCGCGGCCGGTAGAGAGGTCACATGCTTGGTGGTGCTTTGAAGCTCGATCGGATCGACATTCGTATCCTGGCGCATCTACAGCAGAACGGCAGGATTGCCAATGTCGACCTGGCCGACGCCGTCGGCCTGTCGCCCAGTCCATGCCTGATCCGGGTGAAGCGTCTTGAAAAAGGCGGTTACGTGACGGGCTACGGCGCCCACGTCGAGATGGAAAGGATAGGCAACGTCCAGCTGGTGTTCACCCAGGTCACCCTGTCGGATCACCGGCGCGAGGATTTCGCCAAGTTCGAGTCGGCGATCCGCAAGGTCGACGAGATCGTCGAATGCCACCTGGTCAGCGGCGGCTTCGACTACCTGCTGAAGTTCGTCACGACCGGTGTGGTGCACTACCAGAGCATCATCGAAGGCCTGCTCGATGCGCACATCGGCATCGAAAAATATTTCAGCTACATCGTCATCAAGACGCCCTTCACCAAGGGTTATTACCCGGTCGAGAAGCTGTTCAACCACCAGCCGGCCTGAGTGCTTCCCCGGACCGCGACGCGCGGTCCACCTCCTCCTCCGTCATGCCATGCCGGGCCGCAGAAAATGCCGCCACGGCGCGCAATTCGCAATTTCCTCCACGATGCCGGCGCCACAACGAGGCGCATCGCCGCACCCGTCTGGATACCATGATCAGCAGGCCGTGGACCTCACGCGGCCGCTCCGATCAACTCACCCAAGGCATGACGATGCGCTTTCAACTGAACCGCCCTGAACTCCTGTGTTCGGACAACTTCATCGATGGCCACTGGCGCCCGGCCGCCTCCGCTGCGCGCCACGACGTGGTCGACCCCGCCAGCGGAGCGGGCTTTGCCAGCGTGCCGGACAGCGGCCCGGAGGATGCGCGCGCCGCCGCCAACAGCGCCGCCGCCGCCTTCGATGCCTGGCGCGCCCGCAGTGCGCGCGAGCGCGCACAACTGCTGAAGCGCTGGCACGCCCTGATCCAGGACAACGCCGAGGACCTGGCGCGCCTGATTTCCGCCGAGCAGGGCAAGCCGCTGGCCGAGGCGCGCGGCGAGGTGGCCTATGGCGCCTCCTACGTCGAATGGTTCGCCGAAGAGGCGGTGCGCGCCTATGGCGACATGATCCCCGAGCCGGTGCGCGGCAAGAAGCTGATGGTGGTGAAGGAACCGGTCGGCATCGTCGCCGCCGTCACGCCGTGGAATTTTCCGCTGGCGATGATCGCGCGTAAGATCGCCCCCGCCCTGGCCGCCGGCTGCACCGTGCTCGCCAAGCCTGCCGAGGACACCCCGCTGACCGCGCTGGCGCTGGTGCGCCTGGCCGCGGAAGCCGGCATCCCGGCCGGCGTGATCAACCTGGTGACCGCCTCGCGCGCCCAGACGCCTGCCGTGGTGCAGACCTGGCTGGACGATGCCCGGGTACGCAAGATCACCTTCACCGGCTCGACCGCGGTCGGCAAGACGCTGGCGCGCGGCGCCGCCGACACCCTGAAAAAGCTGTCGCTCGAACTGGGCGGGAATGCGCCCTTCATCGTGTTCGAGGACGCCGACCTCGGCGCCGCCGTCGAGGGCCTGATGGCGGCCAAGTTCCGCAACGGCGGCCAGACCTGCGTCAGCCCGAACCGCGTGTACGTCCAGCGCGCCGTCTACGCCGACTTTGCCGCCAGGCTGGCGGCGCGCGTGGCCGCCCTGAAGGTCGGACCGGCCGACGACCCGGCGTCGCAGATCGGCCCGATGATCAACGCCCGCGCGATCGACAAGATCCTCCGGCACGTCGGCGACGCGCAGTCCAAGGGCGGCACCATTCTCGCCGGCGGCGAACGGCTGCGCCCGGGCGGCGACAGCGGCAACACCTGGTTCGCGCCGACCGTGATCGGCGACGCCAGTCACGAGATGCTGCTGGCGCATGAGGAAACCTTCGGCCCGGTCGTGGCGCTGTTCCCCTTCGACGGCGAGGACGAAGTCGTGGCGCTGGCCAACGACACGCCATACGGCCTGGCGGCCTATTTCTACGCCCGCGACCTGGCGCGCGTGTGGCGCGTCGCCGAACGCCTGGACACCGGCATCGTCGGCATCAACGAGGGCGCGCTGGCGGCCGAGGCGGCGCCGTTCGGCGGGGTCAAGGAATCCGGCTACGGCCGCGAAGGCTCGCGCTACGGCCTGGACGACTACATGCATACCAAATACCTGTGCCTGGGAGGCCTGCAATGAATGCGATGAATCCGATGGAACGCTATCCGATCGACCTGGAGTTTCCGGACTTGCGCCCCTACGCCGAGGGCAACACCGGTGTTCCGTATGTATTCAGCTACGACAGCGGCGTGCCGGGCCGCCATACGATGATCAATGCGCTCACCCACGGCAACGAGGTGTGCGGCGCGATCGCGGTCAAGGATTTGCTGGACGCCGGCCTGCGCCCGCGCCGCGGCCGCCTGACCCTGGCCTTCGCCAACGTCGACGCCTATGCGCGCTTCGATCCGGCGAGCCCGGACGCTTCGCGCTTCGTCGAGCAGGACTTCAACCGCGTCTGGAGCCCGGCGCAGCTGGACGATCCGGCCCGCGATTCGAGCGAACTGCGGCGCGCGCGCGCGCTGCGTCCGATCGTCGACAGCGTCGACTGGCTGCTCGACCTGCATTCGATGCACGAGCGCAGCGCGCCGCTGAATGTGTGCGGACCGCTCGCCAAGGGCATCGCGCTGGCGCGCGCACTCGGTGCACCGGCGGATATCGTCAGCGACGCCGGCCATCCCGAAGGGCGCCGCATGCGCGACTACGGCGGCTTCGGCGACCCCGAGAGCCCGAAGAACGCCCTGTTGATCGAATGCGGCCAGCACTGGGAAGCCGGCGCCGCGGCGGTGGCGCGCGACGCCTGCGCGCGCTTCCTGGCGCTGGCCGGCAACATCGACGGCGGCGACCTGCCGGACGGTTGGCTGGCGGACGGCTGGCTGGCGCCGGCCGCCGCCTCCCCGCGCGTGATCCGCGTGACCGAACCGGTCGTCGCGCGCAGCACCGCCTTCCGCTTCGCCGGCCAGTACACCGGCCTGGAAATCTTCCCCGAGGCCGGCACCGTGATCGGCTGGAACGAGGGCGAGCCGGTACGCACGCCCTATCCCGACTGTGTGCTGGTAATGCCTTCGCTGCGCCAGGTGCGCGCCGGCGTCACCGTCGTGCGCTTCGGCCAACTGGTCGACTGAGCCACGCGGCCGGCCATCGCGCCAGCCGCATGACCGGCCGCGTCAGCGGACGCTTCAGCCGGCCAATCCGGCCAGGCGCTCCGGCCGCAAGGCCGCCTCCAGTTCGGCCGCATCCATCCACCCGCGCTCCAGCACCAGTTCGGCGACGCCCCTGCCGCTGTCCCTCGCCGCGCGCGCCAGGCTGCCGGCGCGCTCGTAGCCGATGATCGGGCTCAGCGCCGTCACCAGGCCGATCGACTCGCGCACCCGGCGCTGCAAGGCGGTCTCGTTGGCGCGGATGCCGGCAACGCAGCGCACCGCCAGCGTGCGGCAACCGGCCTCCAGGCGCTGCAGGCTGCGCAGCAGCGCGAAGCCGATCACCGGCTCGAAGGCATTCAGCTGGAGTTGCCCCGCCTCCGCCGCCATGCACACGGTCAGGTCGTTGCCGATCACTTCGAAGGCGATCTGGTTGACCACCTCCGGAATCACGGGATTGACCTTGCCGGGCATGATGCTGGAGCCGGCCTGCAGCGCCGGCAGCTCGATGTCCCCGAAGCCGGCGCGCGGGCCGGAGGCCAGCAGGCGCAGGTCGTTGCAGGTCTTGGACAGCTTGATGGCGATGCGCTTGCAGGCCGCCGACAGCGCCACCAGCGCATCGGTATCCTGGGTCGCGCCGACCAGGTCGGGCGCAGTCACCAGCGCCAGGCCGCTCAGGTGCGCCAGCCGCTCGCGCACGCAGGCCGCGTAGCCGGGCGGCGCGTTCAGGCCGGTGCCGATGGCGGTGCCGCCCAGGTTGATCTCGAGCAGGCCGTCGAGCGACGCGGCCAGCGTGCTAGCGCCGGCCGCCATCATCCCGGCGAAGGCGCCGAACTCCTGGCCGAGCGTCATCGGTACCGCGTCCTGCAGCTGGGTGCGGCCCATCTTGAGCACGTCCGCGAAGGCGTCGGCCCGCTCCTGGAAGGCGGCGCGCAGCAGCGCCAGCGCCGCCAGCAGGCGCTGGCCGGCGGCGTGCAGGGCCAGGCGCAGCGCGGTCGGATACACGTCGTTGGTGCTCTGCGACAGGTTGACATCCTCGTTCGGGTGCAGCCAGGCGTAATCGCCGCGCTCCCGGCCCATGTGTTCGAGCGCCAGGTTGGCGATGACCTCGTTGGCGTTCATATTGGTCGAGGTGCCGGCGCCGCCCTGCAGCATGTCGACCACGAACTGGTCGTGGTGGGCGCCGTCGCGCAGGGCCGCGCAGGCGGCGGCGATGGCGCGCGCCTTGTCGGCCGCCAGGATGCCGAGCGCATGGTTGGCTTCGGCGGCGGCTTGCTTGACGTCGGCGAGCGCCCTGACCAGGTCGGGAAACTGGCCGACGCTGACGCCGCTGATCGCGAAATTCTCGCGCGCGCGCTGGCTGTGGATGCCGTACAGGGCCTGGTGTGGAAGCGCCATCTGTCCGAGCAGGTCGTGCTCGATCCTGCAAGTGCTTGCATGCATGTGTGGACTCCAGTGAAAAGCCAAGGAAAGCTGGGATCAGCGCAGCAGCTGGACGCCGAACATGAAGGCCAGCCGGCGCCCATCCTCGCGCAGGGCGCCGAGGTCGCGGCCCACGCTGCCCTGCAGGATCAGGGACTCGGCCACGCGCCACTTGAAGCCGACGCTGGCCAGCGTGCGTGCGCGTTCGCCGTCGGGGCGCACGTGCTCGAGTTCGGTCCGGCACTCGAGTTCGGGCAGGCATTGGTGGGTCAGTTTCAGCCCCGCCAGCCACTCGTGCGGGCCGTATTGCGGCAGGGTGCGGCCGGCCTCGGCGAACAGCGCCGTGTCGCCACGGCGCACGCCCGCCAGCAGCGGCAGCGCGATGCTGCGCCCGGGGTCCGCCAGCCCGTCGCGCACGGAGCGGCTCGACAGGCTCCAGCCATAGGTCGGGAACAGCGCCAGCGCGAAGCCGGATGGCGCATCCTCGTAGAAGCGCCACTTGAGGCCGAGCGTCGCCGAGCCGGGTCCCGCACGCGGATCGACGCCGGGCTCGCGCAGCATGATGCGCGGCACCGCCGCCACCAGCTGCGTGTTGTCGCCCCAGCCGTAGTTGATGTCGCTCTCCGGCACCGCATAGCTGCGGCTCGAGGCGGTGTGCTCGCCGCTGATGGCCACGTTGATTTCCCATCTGCCGGCGCCCGGGGTGTCGGTGTCCTCGGTGGCCCCGCACGGCGCCTGCGTCGCGGCAAGCAGCAGCGCCGGCAGCGCGCGCCGCACCGGGCGGCTCAGAAGTATCGGACCCATGCCTGTTTCGAGCTGCGCTTGTAGCGTGCGAAGGCACGGCACGGAAGATACAGCACCGGCATCAGCGCCAGCGCCACCCCCCAGACCGGCCACAGATGGTCGACGCCGTAGCGCTCGCCATGGTTGGCGCCGAGCGTCGCCACCAGCAGGTGCTGCATCCCGAGCAGCAGGTACAGGTGCAGCAGGTAGTAGAACATCGGCGCGCCGCCGAAGGTGGCGCAGGCGCGCGTGAACCAGTTGTCGCGCGGTTCCAGGGCGGCCAGCAGCAGCGCCCCGGCGCCCAGGGTCATCAGCAGGAAGTCGAGCGAAGGCGGGTACTTGGTGTAGTCCAGGAAGGACATCACCGTACGGATGGCGCTGTCCTGCACGGTCCACGGTACTTCCTCGCCATAGATGTTAAAGCCGCGCAGCAGCGCCAGCAGCAGCCAGGCGCAGGCGCCTGCCGCAAGAAGGATGCGGCGGCGGCGCTCCGGGGCCATGGTGGCCGCGTACACCGGTCCGGCCGCATAGCCGGCCAGGATCACGCCGACCCAGGGCAGCAGCGGATAGGTGACCTTCAGCTTGACCGCGCCATCGGCGACCAGGTAGCCGCGATGCAGCAGCAGCGTCCAGACGTCGTAGGCCAGCGTGCCCGGCGCGAACGACATCCAGGTCAGCGCGTTGTGGCCGAAGATGATCGCCAGGCCGACCACGCCCAGCAGCGCGGTCGGCAGCCTGTGCACCAGGCCCAGGAAGATCATGGCCAGGCCGATGACCCAGATCACCTGCAGGTAAAGGGTCGACGGCGGAAACACGCCGGCCCAGGCAAAGTTGACGAACACGAGTTCCAGGAACACCAGCAACAGGCCGCGCTTGACCAGGAAGCCGGTCGCCGAGCGCGGGCCCGAGGCGGGATGCGCGTACAGCCAGGCCGACAGGCCTGTCAGGAACACGAACACCGGTGCGCAGAAATGCGCGGCCAGGCGCGTGAAGAACAGCGCGGGGTCGGTATTGCCGACGTCCATCGGGTCGCTCACCTGCATGTGCAGGTAGATCGTCTCGCGCACGTGATCGAACAGCATGATGAGCATGACGAGGCCGCGCAGGACGTCGATCACGGCGATGCGCGAGCGCGCCGGCTGCACCCCGGCGTGGACCGCCGCCGGCGCGGCCGGACCGTCCCAGGCGGCGGTGTTGTACAAGTTAGTCTGGTCCATCGTTCTGCCTTGGCGTGGAGTTGATCATGGACTGCCGCCGCACCTCCGTGGCGCGACCTGATCATTGTAAGGAGGGAGATCCGGATTTTGTGCTTAGTTCCCGCCGCCGCGCAGCGCCAGGACATCGAAGATGGGCGCGAGACAGCATTTCGTATGGCGCCCGCGGCGCCCTCCGGACGCCGGCAAGCCGTGTTGTATGGAGGCCCCAAAACCACTCTTTCTGTTTCCGGGACCGCCTCAAACAAGTCAATTCCACCGGACGGATATGTTGTAATGAATGGAGTACATGGCCAGCCAGCCCGCGCTGGCATCGCGACAGGACGGAACGAATGATCGATGCATCTTATTTGCCGGATCCCGCCAACCAGGCCGCCGCGACGCGCAGGGACGTGCTGCGCGCCCTGCTCGGCGGCGGCCTCGCCCTCGGCGGCGCATTGCTCGCGCCAGCCGGCATGGCGCAGCCCCCGGTCCCGCGCCGCGGCGGACGCCTGACGGTGGCAACCCAGTCCAGCTCCACGGCCGACACGCTCGATCCGGTCAAGGCCGCGCTGTCGACCGATTACGTACGCGCCAATCTTTTCTATAACTGCCTGACCTCGCTCGACGCCCAGCTGGCGCCGCAAATGATGCTGGCCGAGGAGTGCACGACCGACGATGCGATCCTCTGGCGCATCAAGCTGCGCAAGGGCATCCTGTTCCATGACGGGAAGCCTTTGAGCGCGGCCGACGCCGTGTATTCCCTGAACCGCCACAACGATCCCGCAAGCGGCTCCAAGGCCAAAGGGCTGGCCGCGCAGTTCGACACGGTGCGCGCCACCGGCCCCCTGGAGCTGGAGATCCAGCTGAAGGGCGCCGACGCCGACCTGCCGGTGCTGCTCGCCACGCCGCACTTCGCGATCGTCCAGGAAGGCGCGACGCGCTTCGACACCGCCATCGGCACCGGCCCGTTCCGCTGCCAGGAATTCAAGCCTGGCGTGCGCACCGTCGCCGTCCGCAACCCGGGCTACTGGAAGGATGGCCTGCCCTACCTCGACGAGGTGGTCATCTTCGGTATCCCGGACGAGCCGGCGCGCGTGAACGCCCTGCTGTCGGGCGACGTCGACTGGATCAACGAGCTCAATCCGCGCAGCACGAAACGGGTGCGCGAGACACCCGGCTTTGCCGTGCTCGAATCGCAGTCCGGCCTGTACACCGACCTGATCGTGCGCCAGACCGTGGGCGCCGGCCGCCACCCCGACTTCACGCTGGGCCTGAAGTACCTGATCGACCGCGAGCAGATCAAGCGCGCGGTGTTTCGCGGCTACGCCGTGGTCGGCAACGACCAGCCGCTGCCGCCCGGCCACCGCTTCCATTTCGACGGCCTGCCGCAGCGGCCCTACGACCCCGAGCGCGCCCGCTTCCACCTGCGCAAGGCCGGCATGCTCGGCGCCACGCTGCCGGTCGTGGCCTCGCCCGCGGCCACCGGCTCGGTCGACATGGCGATGCTGATCCAGCAGTCGGCCATGAAGGCCGGGCTGAACCTGTCCATCAAGCGCGTCTCGGCCGACGGCTACTGGTCGAACCACTGGATGAAGTCGCCGATCGGCTTCGGCAACATCAACCCGCGGCCGAGCGCCGACATGCTGTTCACCCAGTTCTTCAAGTCGGATGGCGCGTGGAACGAGTCGGGCTGGCAATGCCCGCAGTTCGACCAGCTGCTGGTCCAGGCGCGCGGCGAGACCGACCTCGAACGGCGCAAGCAGATGTATGCCGACATGCAGGTGCTGGTGCACGACAAGTGCGGCGTCGCCATCCCGGTCTTCATTACCAACATCGAGGCCTGCAGCAGCCGGGTCAAGGGGATCGCTCCCCATCCGCTCGGCTCATTCATGGGCTACGCGTTCGGCGAATACGCCTGGCTCGCCGCCTGACCCCCACCACGGAGACCCCATGCGAAGCACTTCATCACCTCTTCGGTTCGCCCGCGCGCTGCTGCCGCTGCTGCTCGTCCTGGCCGCCGGCGCGGCCGGCGCCCACGGCGTGGCCGAGGACGACAAGGCCTACTTCGAACAGGCCAGCGGCGCGCACATCCTGCCCTTCATCTACCTGGGCGCCAAGCACATGGTGATCGGCTACGATCACCTGCTGTTCCTGTTCGGCGTGATCTTCTTCCTGTACCGGCTGAAGGACGTCGGCGCCTACGTGACGCTGTTCGCGCTCGGCCACAGCGTCACCCTGCTGAGCGGGGTGCTGAGCGAGACCCGGATCAATCCCTACCTCATCGACGCCATCATCGGGTTTTCGGTCGTCTACAAGGCGCTCGACAACATGGGGGCGCTGCAGCGCGTGCTCGGCTTCCAGCCCAACACCAAGGCCGCGGTGCTGGTGTTCGGCCTGTTCCATGGCTTCGGCCTCGCCACCAAGCTGCAGGAGCTGGCGCTGTCGAAGGACGGGCTGGTGCCGAACATCCTGTCGTTCAACGTCGGCGTCGAGATCGGCCAGATGCTGGCGCTGTCCGCGATCCTGATCGCGATGGGCTACTGGCGCCGCAGCGCCACCTTCGGCCGCCAGGCCTTCAACGCGAACGTCGTGCTGATGATCGCCGGCTTCGTCCTCATGGGTTACCAACTTACCGGCTATGCCGTCGCTTGACGAGGAAAACATGACCACTTTCGATACCAAGCTGCTCCCCACCCTGCCCCAGCTGGGCAAGGCCACCGCGGTCGCGCTGGCGGTCGCCGGCGCGATCCTGGTCGGCGCCGTGCTGCCGGCCGAATACGGCATCGATCCCAGCGGCGTCGGCAAGGCGCTCGGGCTGACGCAGCTGAATCGCGGCGCCCGCCCGGCCGCGGACGTGGCGCCGGCCGCCGGCGGCGCCGCCGCGACCGTCGTCCAGACCAGGCACGCGTTCCGCAGCGACCAGATGAGCATCACCCTGCAGCCGGGTGAAGGCGCCGAGATCAAGGCCGCCATCAACAAGGGCGAGCAGTTCGTGTTCAGCTGGTCCTCGACAGGCGGTCCGGTCAAGTCGGACATGCACGGCGAACCGCACAATGCCGGCCCGCGCGATTTCAGCACCTACTGGAAGGTGGCGCAGCAGGAATCCGGCAGCGGCAGCTTCACCGCGCCCTTCGACGGGATCCACGGCTGGTACTGGCGCAACAAGGGCGCGGCGCCGGTGACGATCCACGTCCAGGTCAGCGGCTTCCACGACAGGCTGTTCCGCCCCGATCCGAAGGTCTGATGCCGATGCCCCGCGCGCGCGCCGGCCGCCCGCGGCCGCTCCTCGCCTGCGTGCACCGCTGGACCGGACTCGTGGCCGGTCCGGCCTTCGTCATGGTGGCCTTGAGCGGTGCGATCCTGGCGCTGCGCGCCCCGCCCGCCCCCATCCCCGCGCCGGCATGCGCCGTCCCGCTGCCGCTCGACCGGATCGTCGACAGCGCGCGCGCCTTCAGCCCCCGGAGCGGCCCCTTGCGCTTCCTGCGCTCGTCCGATTCGCCGGACGCGGGGTGGCGCGTGCGCTTCGACGATGGCCGCTGGATCGACGTCGACGCCTGCAGCGGCCGCGTGCTGGGCAGCGAGGCCGTGTACGGCGGCACCTTCGGCGCCATCGCCCGGATCCACATCTTCGGTTTCCTGCCCGCGCAGGAAGGCGTGGCGGGCAGCTTCGCGCTGCTGTTCCTGGCGGCGGCGGCAGGGGCTGGCATCGTGCTGTGGCGTCCTACCCGGCGCAGCCTGAAGGCCGGCCTGCGTCCTCCGCGCGGCGTGCGCGGACAGGCGCGCTGGCTCGGCCTCCACCGCACGGCGGCCCTGTACGCGCTGCCGATGCTGCTGAGCTCGGCCTTGACCGCGCTGCCCCAGGCCTTCCACCTGGGCGACGGGGCGCCTCTACCGGCGCCTCATGCGCCCGATGCCGCCGCCGCACGGGCGCCGCTGCAGCGCATGTGGGAACAGGCGCAAGCCCTGCTGCCGCACCCGCGCCGGGTCCAGATCCGCCTGCCGGCGGCGCCGGGCCTGCCGGTCAGCTTCGAGATGGTCGGCGCCGACGCGCCGCATGCGAACGCCCTCAGCTACGTACGGATCGACCCGTACGGCGCCCGGGCGCCCGCCTTCATTCCCTACGCCGCCAACCCGCTGGCGCACCGCGCCTACCTGTTCGGGACCGCGCTGCACTACGGCTGGGTCGGCGGCATCGCCGGGCAGTTGCTGCTGTTCCTGGGCGCGCTGTCGGTGCCTCTGCTGGCCTGGACCGGCACGGCTGCCTGGCTGCGCGGCCGCCGCCAGCGCCCGCTGCGCCTTGCGGCGGTGGTGGCCGGGAAGCGCGCCGAGGCCGAGGACGTCTGCGTGTTCGAGCTGGCGGCCGAGGATGGACGGCGGCTGCCGGCCTTCCGCGCCGGCGCCCACATCGACCTGCACCTGCCGAACGGCCTGGTGCGCCAGTATTCGCTGTGCGGCGATCCGCGCGAGCGGCGCCGCTACCGTATCGCGGTGCTGAAGACGGCGCCTTCGCGCGGCGGCTCGCGCGCGCTGCACGAAGACGTGAAGGTCGGCGACCGGATCGGCATCAGCGCGCCGAAGAACCACTTCGAGCTCAAGGCCGGCGCCCGGCGCACCCTTCTGTTCGCGGGCGGCATCGGGATCACGCCGATCATCGCCATGGCCGACGCGCTCGCGCGCCGTGGCGCCGAGTTCGAACTGCACTACTGCGTGCGCACACGGCGGCGGGCGGCGTTCGCGCAGCGTCTGACGCAATCGGGCTACGCCCGGCGCGTGCATTTCCATGAGAGCGAGGCGGCGGGCGGAAAGCGCCTCGACCTGCCGGCGGTGCTGGCCGATCCGGATCCGCATGCCTGCCTGTACGTGTGCGGCCCGGCCGGCTTCATGGACGCGGTACGCGACGCCGCGCTGGCGCAGGGCTGGGACCCGTCCCGCATCCGGCGCGAATATTTCGCCGTGGCCGCCGACCTGCCGCCGGCCCGCCCGTTCGATATCCGTATCGCCAGCAGCGGCCGGGTGGTGCACGTGCCGGCGCACCAGAGCGCGCTGGACGCGCTGGCCTGCCATGGCATCCACGTGCCGAGCGCCTGCCGCCAGGGCCTGTGCGGCAGCTGCCTGACCCCCGTGCTGGCCGGCGAACCCGAGCACCGCGACCTGTTCCTCGACGAGGCCCGGCGCGCGCGCATGGACTGCATGGCGCCCTGCTGTTCGCGCGCGCGCGGGCCATCGCTGACCCTCGACCTGTAGAGAAGGTCCGCATGAAAAAAAGGAAGGCCGCAGCCTTCCCGTTCCGCTTCGTGCCCGGTCCCGCCTACTTCACGACGAAGGTCGCCGGCACCTTGGTCTTGTCGGCCAGGACCAGCACGGCGATCACCTTGGCGCCCTTGGGAGCCTGCGCGCCGGCGGCTTCCAGCCTGTTGCCGCCGGCCGGCTTGAGGACGTAGTCGGCCTTGGCGCCGCCGTTCTGGACGCTCAGGTGGCCGCTCAGGCCCGCACTCGGCATCGGGTCGCCGTCGTCCTCGACGTACAGTTCGATCTTGCCGCTGGCCGGCACCAGTTCAAGCCAGGTGTCGCCCACGGCCTGCACGATGCCGCCGTGGTTCGGGGTCGGCGTGCCATGACCGTGGGCGCTCGACAGGACCAGCGCGGCGGATGCGGCCAGCAACAGGGAAATGGATTTCTTCATGATCGGTCTCCGGAAAAACTGGGCGCGCTTGGCTGCAGGCGGCGCCGCGATGCCTGGTGGAGCCGGCTTATTCGGGTGCGTGCGGCAGCACGAAGGAAAGCGAGGCCAGGTGCTCCATGTGATCGTACTTCTTCGGTTCGTCCGAAGGCGAGTTCAGGATCGCCACGATCACGTTCAGGCCCTGGTTGCGCACCGGGATCGTGACCGTGCCGTCGGCGCCGGTCAGCACCGGCTTGCCGTCGGGGTCGTTGATCCAGTCGTGCATGAGCTTGGCGCCGGCCACCGGTTTGCCCTTGTAGTACACGCGCAGCTTGATCGGCTGGCCCAGCAGCGCGGGCAGCTTGCCGTCGACCGGAACGATCTGCAGGGTCTGGTCCGGCAGCAGCGGCAGCGGCTTGGTGAGCGGTCCGATGATATGCACGGCGTACTTGGTGTTCTTCTCGCTGACGGTGGCGCTGGGCTGCTCGTCGCGCCCCTGCTTGTGCCACTTGCCGTCCGGCGTGTGGCTCCAGGTGCCGTTGTCCAGCACCGCGCTGACGATCGCGGGCTGGTTCTCCATGTCGACCAGCACCAGGCGGCCGTCGACGTGCAGCGCGGTGGGAACCGGCTTGCCGTCGGCGTCGTAGCCCTTCATGCTGGTCACCATCGAGAAGCGCTTGACGATGTCGAGATCGTCCGCGCCGACGCCGTACAACAGCGCGAGCTGGGTGGCGCGCTGCGCGAACCAGATGCCGTGCGACTGCGCCGCGCTGCTCGCGGCCAGGCCGGCGACGAGCGCCATGAGTGTGAAAGTTTTGTTCAGACGTTTCATGATCTTGCCTCTTCCTTGACGTGACAAAAAGGGATTAGAAGGTATGGCGCAGGTTCAGCGACACGCTGCGCTCGGCGCCCGGCATGACCCATACCTGGCTGTACGAGCTGGCGTAATAGCGCCTGTTGAACAGGTTGTCGACGTTCAGGGACACGCGCGTCTTTTTGGTCGGGGCATAGGATGAGATCAGCCGGAAGACGGTATAGGCCGGCAATTCGAAATTGCTGGAGGCCGCGACGTCGCCCAGGCGCGCGCCGACATAGTTCACGGCGCCGCCGAGCGAGGCCATCCCCGGACCGAGCTTGAACATCTGCGTCAGCACGACCGACGCGCTGTTTTGAGGAACGTTGGGGAAGCGGCTGCCGGTGACGATGGTGGTATCGCCCTTGGTGACGCGGGCATCGGTGTAGGCATAGGACGCCGACAGCTTGAGGTTGCGCGCAAGCTCGCCGGAGACGTCGAGTTCCACGCCTTTGCTGGCGACTTCGCCGGCCGGCAGCGAGAAGTCGGTGTTGATCGGATTGGTGGTCAGGACGTTCTGCTTGGTGATGCGGTACACCGCCAGCGTGCCGCTGAGGCGGTCGTTGTCATACTTGGCGCCGACCTCGTACGACTTGCTCGTCTCGGGCGCGAAGGCCTGGTTCTCGATGCTGACGCCGTCGTTCGGGCGGAACGCGCGCCCGGCGGTGGCATACAGCGACAAGTGCTTGTCCGGCTGGTACACCAGGCCGGCGCGCGGGCTGTTGGCGTCCGGGCTTTGCTTGCTGGTGACGTTCACGCGGTAGTTGGTGACCGCCTGGTCGGCGCTGTCGCGGCGCAGGCCCAGCAGCATCTTCCACTGTTCGCTCAGGTCGACCTGGTCCTGGACGTAGAAGCCGTGCGCCCGCTGCTCGGACTTGGTGTCGATCGACAGCGTCATCGGATCGGCGACGCCGCCGTAGACCGGATTGTAGATGTCGATCGCGTACGGATTGTTGGCGTTTGGATTGCGGCGGAACTGGATGCGGCGGTCGTCGAACTTGAAGGCGTCCACCCCGAACAGCAGGTTGTGGCGGATCGGGCCGGTGGCGACCTTGCCCAGGATTTCCAGGCGCCCGGAGCGGTCGATCGCCTTGTTGTCGTTCAGGCGATGCTGGCGGCGCAGGGTGCGGCCGTCGGCCAGCAGGTTGTTGGCCTGGGTCGAGGCGCCGTACAGCGAGCTGCTGCGGTAGGCCACGCCCGTCTGCAGCGACCAGTCGTCGTTGAACGGATGCTGGACGAAGAACTGCTGGCCGAGCGAACGGATGGTCACCGGGCCGTCGGCCGGCTCGCCCAGGAAGCGCGACACCGGAATGAGGCCGAGCACCCCGTTGACGGCCACGACACCGCGGTCGAAGGGCGCGCGCTGTTCCACCGCCTCGACCTCGTACGACACCGTGGTGGCTTCGCCGACCAGCCAGACGAAGGATGGCGAGACGAACTTGCGGTCGTGCGTCAGGCGGTCGCGGAAACTGTCGCCCTTTTCCCAGGCGGCGTTCAGGCGGTAGGCCAGCGTCTCGCTGATCGGACCGGTGAAATCGACCGCGCCGCGCCGCGTCCGGAAGCTGGAGAGCGTGCCTTCGACCGTGTATTCGGGCTGGAAGCGCGGCTTCTTGGTGGTGATGTTGACGGTGCCGCCCGGCTCGCCGCGGCCGTACAGCGCGGCCGCCGGGCCCTTGAGGATTTCCACCGACTGCGTGTTCACGCCATCGCGCAGGCCGTTGTAGCCGCGGCTGGAGCTGAAGCCGTTGACCATGTAGTCGGAACCGAAATTCGGATCGCCGGTAAAGCCGCGCATGGCATAGCTGTCCCACAGGCCGCCGAAGTTGCTGGCCCGCGAGATCCCGCTGGAGAGGTCGAGCGCACCGGCCAGGTCGGTCACGCCGACGTCCTTCAGCAGGTCCCCGGTGATCACGCGCACGCTCTGCGGCAGGTCCTGCAGCGGGGTGTCGGTCTTGGTGGCGCCGGTAGCCGACAGGCTGCGATAGTTCTGGCGCTGGCCAGCCACCACCACCTTCTTGACGGGTTCACCTTCGGCAGCGGCGGCCGCGTCGTCGGCAGCGGGCGATGCCTCGGGGGCGCTGGCCGTCGCTTCGGGTGCGGCGGCCAGCGCCGCGATCGGATAAGTGGCGGCCAGGAACAGGGCCAGAGTGTGGTGCCGGGACGGATACATGCGAACTCCTGGTTTTTGAGGTGTGCTGTTGAACTTTGCGAAGTCTCTTCTGATTCCCGGCCAATCCTGCCGACCGTGCGTGCCGCGAGCTCCCCTGCGTCCTGCGCAGTTTGGTCCGTGGCGTCGATGAGTTGATTACAACATGCGGATACCGCCCGGTTATCGTGTAATCGCGCCGTCACAAAACAGAAACCGTCGTTTTCGAGGCCGTAATCAGCACAGCTTGCTGCCCGTCATCGCGCCGCACACCGGCAGTGCAGGCCGCGCGCCGATGTGCCGCGATGGCGCACGCGCACGCACCGGAATGTGCCTGAAGGCCCCGGCGACGCGGCGCGCGCAGGCTATCTTATATGCGAGTGAATCGTGCGCCGGTCCTCCCGGGCCGCCACGCCCGGAGGCGCAGCATTTCATGCGGCCGAAAACGCGTCGATGGCGTCCGGCTGGCCCGGTTCGTGCTGACCTGGGAGATCGGGGCGACCGGGAAGGCCGCGTTTTCTCTCTGGAGGACGGGTGTTGGCCGGGGACGGGCGCATGCCGCCAGGTGTCGCCCGGGTGCAGCAATCCATGCTGTCGAATGCCGCCAAAACCGTGGTTTCTGTTTCAAGCATCAATGAAAACGCGATAATGCGACGGGACCGGCATGGTGTAATGGTTCTCAGAAACACCGAACACTCCATGCCGCATGCCCCCGTGTGCGCACAACCGTCGACGATAGGAATAACAGATGAGTACTCTCCGGCCGAAATACATCACCTTCGATTGCTACGGGACCCTGACCCGTTTCCGCATGGCCGACATGGCGCGCGCCATGTTCGCGGATCGCGTGCCTGCCGAGCGCATGGAAGAATTCGTGCTGCACTTCGCCGCCTTCCGGCTGGACGAGGTGCTGGATCCCTGGAAGCCGTACGAACAGGTGATCAAGAACTCGGTCGAGCGTGTCTGCAACAAGTGGGGCATTCCCTACGTCGAGGCGGAAGCGCAGGCGATCTACGACGCGGTCCCGACCTGGGGCCCGCACGCCGACGTGCCGGACGCCCTGGCGAAGGTAGCCAAGGAGTTCCCGCTGGTGATTTACTCGAACGCGGCCAATGCCCAGATCATGCACAACGTCGAGAAGCTGGGCGCGTCCTTCCACAAGGTGTTCACCGCCGAGACGGCCAGGGTGTACAAGCCGCGCCTGGCGGCCTTCCAGTACCTGCTCGACAACCTGAACTGCGGTCCGGAAGACATCCTGCACGTGTCCTCGAGCCTGCGCTACGACCTGATGCCGGCGCACGACATGAGCATCACGAACAAGGTCTTCGTCGCGCGTGGCCACGAGCCCTCGACCCCGCACTACGGCTACCACGAGATCAAGGACCTGTCGGGCCTGCCGGCCCTGCTCGGCCTGTGATCTCCCGCGCCCCGCTCACTTTCCAGGACATCGCATGAAGCTCGATTCGTACTGGCTGGACACCGCCCCCACTTTCCAGCAAGCCGCCCAGGGGCCGGTGGAAGGGCGCGCCGACGTCGTCGTGGTCGGCGGCGGATTCACCGGCCTGTCGGCGGCGCTCGCGCTGGCGCGGCGCGGCGCCTCGGTCGTGCTGCTGGAGGCGGGGCGCATCGCCGGCGAGGCCTCCGGACGGAATGGCGGCCAGTGCAATACCGGCCTGTTCCACGATGTCGCGGACCTGAGCCGCAAGATCGGCGCCGAACGGGTACGGGAGTTCTACAAGGCCTACGACGCCGCGGTCGACACCGTGGAGAACCTGGTGCGCGAGGAAGGCATCGACTGCGACTTCCGCCGCTGCGGCAAGCTGAAGGTGGCGGCCAAGCCCGAGCACTACGCCAAGCTGGAACGCATCCATGCCCAGCTGCGTGAATCGGTCGACCCGACGGTGGAACTGGTGCCGCCCGAGCGCATGCGCGATGAGCTGGGCTCGGACAGCTTCCATGGCGGACTGCTGCAGCGGGGCGGCGCCCAGATGCACATGGGGCGCTTCGGCGTCGGGCTGGCGCAGGCCGCGGTGCGCGCCGGCGCCCGCGTGTACGAGAACGCGGCCGTGGGTGCGATCGAGCGCAAGACCGGCGGCTTTCGCGTGAGCTGCTCGCGCGGGACGATCGAGGTCGGCCAGGTGCTGCTGGCAACCGGCAATTCCAGCCGCGGTCCGTTCGCGCACTTCCGCCGCCGCCTGGTATCGGTGGGCAGCTTCATCATCGTCACCGAACCGCTCGAGGACGCGCTGCTCGACCGCCTGATGCCGCATCGCCGCAACTACGTCACCACCAAGAACATCGGCAACTACTTCCGCGTGACGCCCGACCGTCGCCTGCTGTTCGGTGGCCGCGCGCGCTTCGCGCTGTCGAATCCGAAGTCCGACGCCAAGAGCGGGCATATCCTGGCAGCCACCATGGCCGAGGTGTTCCCCGAGCTGGGACGCACCCGCGTCGACTACTGCTGGGGCGGACTGGTGGACATGACCGCCGACCGCCTGCCGCGTGCAGGCCAGCACGAGGGCATGTTCTACTCGCTCGGCTACAGTGGCCACGGGGTCCAGATGTCGGTCCACATGGGACAGATGATGGCCGAGGTCATGGCCGGCCAGCCCGAGCGCAACCCGTGGCGCAGCCTGGAATGGCCGGCGATCCCCGGCTACCGGGGAAAAGCGTGGTTCCTGCCGCTGGTGGGGGCCTACTACAAACTGCAGGACCACCTGCACTGACGGAGGCGACATGAACGCGACCATCGTACGCCTGCTGCTGCAGCGCTTCGCCCTGGCCCTCCTGACCCTGCTGATGGTATCGGTGGTGGTGTTCGCGATCACCAACCTGCTGCCCGGCGACGCCGCCGAGGAATCGCTGGGGCAGTCGGCGACCCCGGAAGCGGTGGCGGCGCTGCGCGCCCAGTTCGGCCTGGACCAGCCGGCGCCGCAACGCTACGTGCGCTGGCTTGGCCATCTGCTGCAGGGGGATCCCGGCAGCTCCCTCCTCAACGGCAAGCCGGTCACCGCCCTGATCGGCCAGCGCCTGCCGAGTTCACTGGTGCTGGCGGGCGTCACGGCGGCGGTCTCGGTGCCGCTGGCGCTGGTGTTGGGCATCCTGTCCGCCATGCTGAGCGGCACCCTGTTCGACCGCGCCGTCAACGTCGGCACGGTGGCGCTGGTGTCGGTGCCGGAGTTCCTGATCGCCACGCTGGCGGTGCTGCTGTTCGCGGTCAAGCTGCGCTGGCTGTCGGCGCTCTCGCACACCGACGATATCGCCAGCTTCGGCGGCTTCGTGCGCGCCTACGCGATGCCGGTCTTCACCCTCTGCTGCGTGATCGTGGCCCAGATGGCGCGCATGACCCGCGCCGCCCTGCTCGACCAGCTCGACGCCGCCTACGTGGAGATGGCGCGCCTGAAGGGCGCCGGCCCGGTACGCGTGGTCCTGCTGCACGCCCTGCCGAACGCCATCGGCCCGATCGCCAACGCGGTCGCGCTCAGCCTCTCCTACCTGCTCGGCGGCGTCCTGATCGTCGAGACGGTCTTCAACTATCCCGGCATCGCCAACCTGATGGTCGACGCCGTGACGACCCGCGACATCCCGCTGGTCCAGGCCTGCGCCATGATCTTCTGCGGCGCCTACCTGCTGCTGGTGGTGCTGGCCGATGTCTGCGCAATCGTCGCCAACCCGAGGCTGAGGAATCAATGAACCGCTTTGCCGCTTTCACCTTCACCGGCCGGCGCGGCCGCCGCATGCAGCCGCTGGCCCTCCTCGGACTGGGCATCACGGTGTTCTGGCTGCTGATGACCCTGGCCGGCCCCTGGCTGGCGCCGCACGATGCGGCCGCGCTGGTGGACGACGAAGTGTTCGGGCCGATCAGCGCCCGCTTCCCGCTGGGCTCCGACTACCTGGGCCGCGACATGCTGAGCCGCATCCTGGTCGGCGCGCGCTTCACCGTGGCGCTGGCGCTGAGCGCGGCCGTTCTGGCCAGCACCGGCGGCACCCTGCTCGGCCTGGTCGCCGCCACCGCCGGCGGCTGGATCGACAATGCCCTCAGCCGCGTGCTGGACACCCTGATCTCGATCCCCGGCAAGATGTTCGCGCTGATGATGGTGGCCTCGTTCGGCTCCTCGGCGCCGGTGCTGATCGCCACCGCGGCGATCGGCTACCTGCCCGGCGCCTACCGCATCGCGCGCGCCCTGGCGGTGAACGTGCAGGCGATGGATTTCGTGCAGGCGGCGCGGGCACGCGGCGAAGGCATGGCCTACATCACCTGCGTCGAGATCCTGCCGAACATGATCCGGCCGGTGCTGGCCGACTTCGGCCTGCGCTTCGTCTTCATCGTGCTGCTGCTGTCCGGCCTGTCCTTCCTCAGCCTGGGGGTGCAGCCGCCGGACGCGGACTGGGGTTCGCTGGTGCGCGAGAACATCGCCGGCCTGAGCGAAGGCGCGCCGGCGGTGCTGGTGCCGGCGCTGGCGATCGCCTCGCTGACCATCGGCGTCAACCTGTGGATCGACAACCTGCGCGGCCCCAAGGATGCATGACATGGACACACTGGTGCGAGTGAAGGACCTGCGCGTGGTCGCGCGCAAGGACGACGGCAGCGAGGCCATGATCGTCAAGGGCGTCGACTTTTCCATCGCCAGGGGCGAGGTGCTGGCCCTGATCGGCGAGTCCGGTTCCGGCAAGACCACCATCGCCCTGTCGCTGATGGGCTATGCGCGGCGCGGCTGCCGCATCGCCGGCGGCGAGGTCGAGATCGGCGGCCGGCAGGTGCTGGCGCTGGACGCGCGCGGCCTGGCGCGCCTGCGGGGGCGCAGCGTAGCCTATATCGCGCAGAGCGCGGCGCTGAGCTTCAACCCGTCCCGCTGCCTGATGGACCAGGTGATCGAAAGCGCCATGATCCACGGCGTGATGAGCCGCGCGGCCGCGCGCAGCAAGGCGGTCGAGCTGTTCCGCGCGCTGGCGCTGCCCGATCCGGAGCACATCGGCGCGCGCTTCCCGCACCAGGTGTCGGGCGGCCAGCTGCAGCGCGTGATGGCGGCGATGGCGCTGATCACCGATCCGGAACTCGTGATCCTCGACGAGCCGACCACCGCGCTCGACGTCACCACCCAGATCGACGTGCTGCGCGCCTTCCGCGACGTGGTGCGCCAGCTCGGCATCACCGCGGTGTACGTCTCGCACGACCTGGCGGTGGTGGCCCAGATGGCGGACCGCGTGGTGGTGCTGCGTAACGGCGAGGTACGCGAGAACAACAGCATCGGGGGCCTGCTGTCGGCGCCGCGCGACGCCTACAGCGCCAGCCTGCTGGCGGCGGCCGAGCCGGCGCTGCGTCCGCTGGCGCCGCCCGCGGCGCCGTCCCCTGTCCCGCTGCTGGAGGTGCGCGGACTCTGCGCCGGCTACGGCGCGCCCGACGCCCAGGGATTGCCGGCCAAGCGCATCCTGGACGAGATCGACCTGCGCATCGAACGCGGCACCAGCGTCGGCGTGATCGGCGAGTCCGGCTCGGGCAAGACCACACTGGCGCGCGTGATCGCCGGCATGGTGCCCGCCGCACGTGGCGAGGTACTGCTGGACGGCGCACCGCTGCAGGCGCAGGGCCGCACGCGCGAGCAGTGCCGCCGCGTGCAGTTCGTGTTCCAGAATGCGGACACCGCCCTCAACCCGGCTCACACGATCGACCGGATCCTGGCGCGCCCGCTCGAGTTCTACCACGGCATGCGCGGCGACGCCCGGCAGCGCCGCGTCCTCGAGCTGCTCGACCTGGTGCGCCTGCCGCAGGAGCTCGCCGGGCGCCGGCCGGGCGAGCTGTCCGGCGGCCAGAAGCAGCGCGTCAACCTGGCGCGCGCGCTGGCCGCCGGGCCGGACCTGCTGCTGTGCGACGAAATCACCTCGGCGCTGGACACGGTGGTCGCCGCCGCGATCCTCGACCTGATGGCCGAGCTGCGCCGCGAGCTGGGCGTGTCGACCCTGTTCATCAGCCACGACATCAACACCGTGCGCGCGGTCTGCGACGAGATCGTCGTGCTGTACGCGGGACGCAAGGTCGAGGCACGGCCGCACGCGGCCCTGAGCGCTCCGCCGCGCCACCCTTACGCCGAGCTGCTGGTCTCGTCGGTCCCGCAACTGCGCCAGGGCTGGCTGGACGAGGTCGAGCTGCGCGGCCACGAGGCCCTGCCCGTCGTCGGCCAGCCGGCCGCCGCGGCCGGCCTGTGCCCGTTCCTGGCGCGCTGCAGCGTGCGCGTGGAAGGGCTGTGCAATCACCTGGCGCCGCCGCGCCGCCGCCTCGACAACAGCGTCGAGATCCTGTGTCACCACACGCCCGACAGCCTGTCCCGGCTGCAGGGCGGCATCCATCCTGTAGAGGAGATTGCATGACTGCGCGCTTCATACGGCTGGCCGAGACCGGCCGTTCCCCGATCCAGCTGACCATCGACGGCCAGCCGGCCACCGCTCTCGAAGGCGACACCCTGCTGATGGCCCTGCTTTCGAATGTGCGCAGCGTGCGCAGCTCCGAATTCGGCGACGGCCGGCGCGCCGGCTTCTGCCTGATGGGCGCCTGCCAGGATTGCTGGGTCTGGACCGCGCGCGGCGAGCGGCTGCGCGCCTGCTCCACGCCGGTCGAGCAAGGCATGGCGATCCTGACCGAGGCCACGGAGGCCGTATGGTAAGCCCGCGCGTCATCGTGATCGGCGCCGGTCCGGCCGGCGTGCGTTGCGCCGAGCAGCTGGTGGCCTCCGGGCTGCGGCCGCTGGTGATCGACGAAGGCCGGCGCGACGGCGGGCAGATCTACCGCCGCCAGCCGCCCAATTTCCGGCGCGGCTATGCCGACCTGTATGGCAGCGAGGCGGCCAAGGCCGAGTCCCTGCACCGCAGTTTCGACGCCCTGCGCGGCAAGATCGACTACCACGCGGGCGCCCTGGCCTGGAACGTGACCGAGGGCGAGCTGCACCTGATGCGTGAAGGGACGGCCTGGCGCGAGCCCTACGACGCGTTGATCATCTGCGCCGGCGCCACCGACCGCCTGATGCCCGTGAAGGGCTGGCACCAGGCCGGCGCCTACAGCCTCGGCGCGGCCCAGGTGGCGCTGAAGTCGCAAGCCTGCTCGGTCGGCCGGCGCGTGGTGTTCATGGGCAGCGGTCCTTTGCTGTACCTGGTGGCCGCCCAATACCTGAAGGCCGGCGCGGAAATCGCCGCCGTGCTCGACACGTCCCGCCTGCGCGACCGGGTCGCGGCGCTGCCGCGCCTGCTGGCCCGGCCATCCGTGCTGCGCAACGGGCTGGGCTACATCGCCGCGCTGCGCCGCGCGCGTGTCCCGCTCCTGTCCGGCATCGTCCCGATCGAAATCACCGGCGACGCCGTACAGGGGGTGAGCGGCATCCTGCTGCGCGACGGCGCCGGCCGGCAGCGCAGCTTCGAATGCGATGCCGTGGCGATGGGTTATCACCTGCGCCCCGAGACCCAGCTGGCCGACCTGGCGCGCTGCGCGTTCCGCTTCGACCCGGAAGCGCGCCAGTGGTTTCCCGAGGTGAGCCTGGAAGGGCGCAGCTCCGTCAAGGGTGTGTACCTGGCCGGCGACGGCGCGCGCATCCTGGGCGCCGACGGTGCCGAGAACGCGGGCCGCCTGGCCGCCATGTCGGCGCTGGCCGATCTCGGCTTACGGGTCGACGCCGCCCGGGTCGCCGCCCTGCTGCGCGAGCAGGCCGTGATGGAACGCTTCCGCCAGGGCCTCGTGCGCGCCTTCCCCTGGCCGGCCGGCCAGGCCGCCAGCCTGCCCGACGATGCGATCGTGTGCCGCTGCGAATCGATTACCGCGGGCGAGCTGCGCGCCACCGTGCACGACAAGGGCGCGCTCGAAGCGAACCGCGCCAAGGCCTTCAGCCGGGTCGGCATGGGCCGCTGCCAGGGACGTTATTGCGGCCAGGCGGGCGCCGAGATCGTCGCGCACGCGGCCGGCATTCCCATCGAACAGGTCGGGCGCTTGCGCGGCCAGGCGCCGGTCAAGCCGCTCGCCATCGCCACCCTGGAGGAAACCGAATGAACCAAGCGACCTCGGACGTACTGATCGTTGGCGGCGGCCTGATGGGCACGGCCACCGCATTTTTCCTGCGCCGCCGCGGCGTGTCGGTGACCTTGCTGGAACGCGGCCTGGTTGGCCAGCAGGCCAGCGGGGTCAATTTCGGCAACGTGCGGCGCCAGGCCCGCTACCTGGCCCAGCTGCCGCTGGCCAACCGGGCGCATGGCATCTGGCAGCGCCTGCCCGAGCTGATCGGGGACGACATCGAGTTCCTGCCCTCGGGTCACATTCGCGTGGCCTATACCCAGGACCAGGTGGGCGTGCTGGAAAAGTATGCGCGCGACGCCCGCGAGTACGGGCTCGACCTGGAACTCGTCGACGGCGCGGCGATGCGTGCGCGCTATCCCTTCCTCGGGCCGGAAGTGCGGGCGGCTTCGCTGTCGCCGCAGGACGGGCATGCGAACCCGCGCCTGGCCGCGCCGGCCTTCGCGCGCGCGGCCGTGCGCACCGGTGCGCAGATCGTGGAAAACACCGAGGTGCTGGAGATCGCCAAGGAAGGCGGCGAGTTCCGGGCCGCCTGTGCCGACGGGCGCGTGTTCCGCGCGCCGGTGCTGCTGATCGCCAGCGGCGCCTGGGGCAACCGGATGAGCGCGGCGTTCGGCGAGCCCGTGCCCCTGACCGCACGCGGGCCGCAGATGGCCGTGACCGAACCGGTGCCCTATCGCATCGGTCCGTCGGTCGGCGTGGCGACCCCGCACCTGCACGAAACCCTCTACTTCCGCCAGATCAAGCGCGGCAACATCATCTTCGGCGGCTGCGGCCGTGGCCCGGCCTATCCCGACCTGCGCCGCGCCTATGTGCTGCCGGAACATACGCTGACCCAGTTCGGCCAGCTCAAACGCCTGGCGCCGCCGGTGGCGCGCCTGAACATCATCCGGGTCTGGAGCGGCATCGAGGGCTACCTGGACGACAACCTGCCCGTGCTGGGCCCGAGCCCGAAGGTGAGCGGACTGTATTACGCCTTCGGCTTCAGCGGCCACGGCTTCCAGCTCGGCCCCGGCGTCGGCGATCTCATGGCCGAACTGATCGCCACCGGCGGCACCTCGACCCCGATCGCGCCGTTCGGCATCGGCCGTTTCGCCACTTCGCAGAACGACGCGGCAGCGCTGGCGGCGGCCGGCTGAGCCGGCGCCGGCCGCCGGCCTTGCACCGGCGGCCCGGCGCGATCTACGCGACGACCCAGATTTTCCGGACGGTTTCGATCGTGCGCCAGGTGCCTTTATAGCCCGGCTTCATGATGAAATGGTCGCCCGCCTTCACGATCATCGGCGGCTGACCGTCTTCGGTGATCTCGGCGACGCCGGACAGGATCGCGCAAAATTCCCAGGTCTCGCCCTTGATCGAGCGGTTGGTCCCGGGAGTCGACTCGAACACGCCCGCGCGCACCAGGCCATCCTTGGCGCTGTCGACGTCCCAGTTGCGGCACAGGATGTCGCCTTCGATGACACGCTCGGCCGGCGGCCGGAATTCGCGCGGGGCTCCCAGTTTTTCGAGTTCGAAGGGTACGAGCAGCTTGGTCATGTCGGTCCTGCCTTTCAGTCAAGGGAAATCGTGATGGGGGGCGGCTCATGCATCGAAGGCGATGAGCGTGCTCTTGTGACGCAGGTTGGCTTCCACGGCCTGGCGGCCCAGGTCCTTGCCGATCCCGGAGTGATTGAAGCCTCCGGTCGGGACGATGAAGTCGGCGCTGCGGCCATACCTGTTCACCCAGATCGTTCCGGCCTGGATGCGCCGGCGCGCGCGCAGGGCGCGGCTGATGTCGCCGGTGTAGACGCCCGCGGCCAGGCCGTAGTCGTGGTCCGTGAGCGCCAGGCCCTCTTCCTCGTCGTCGAAACTCTGCACCGTCAGCACCGGGCCGAAGATTTCTTCGCGTATGGCCTCGGCCCCTGCCTCCAGGCCCGACAGGATCGTCGGCTGGTAATAGGCGCCCTCTTCCCCGGTGCTCAGCGGCGCGCCGCCGATCAGGGCGCCGGCGCCGCCCGCGATGGCGCGCTTGACGATGCCGTCGATACGCGCCATCTGCGGGTGGGAAATCACGGGCGAATAGGTGGTGCCCGACGCCCAGGTCGGGCCGGGACGGATCGCCCTGGTCAGGTCGATGATCCGTTCGAGCAGCTGCACTTCGACGCTGCGCTGGACGATGAGCCGGGATCCGGCCACGCAGACCTGGCCGGCGTTGTTCAGGATCGAGCCGGCCACCGCGCGCGCGACCCGGTCGATGTCCGGCACGTCGGCAAACACCAGCTGCGGACTCTTGCCGCCAAGTTCCAGCGTGACCGGCTTGATGCCGCTCTGGGCGCTGGCCGTCATGATCGCCTCGCCCGTACGGGTCGATCCCGTGAACGAAATCTTTCCGATCGCCGGATGCCGGCAAAGCAGGTCGCCCGTCACCGCGCCGGTGCCCTGGACAATATTGAAGATGCCCCTCGGGATTCCCGCTTCGATAGCCAGCTCCGCCAGGGCGAGTGCGCTGAACGGGGTCATCTCCGACGGTTTCAGGACGACGGCATTGCCCGCGGCAAGCGCCGGCGCGATCTTGGTGATGGCCTGGGTGATCGGGAAGTTCCACGGCGAGATGGCCGCCACGACGCCGTAGGGCTCGGAGGTCACCATCCCGAGGTGGTCGGCGCGCGTGGCGGCGATCTCGCCGCCGAGCTTGTCCGCGAACTCGGCAAAGAAACGGATGCAGTCGGCCGCATAGGGGATGTCGATCTCGATCGCGTCCTTGACGGGACGGGTCGAGCTCAGGGCCTCCAGCTGGCCGAGCGCCACCCTGTTGGCTTCGATCAGGTCGGCCCAGCGCCGCAGCAGGCGGGCGCGGCTCCTGGGAGCGCCGGTACTCCAGTCCGTCGTCGCATACGCCTGCGCGGCATTCTGGACCGCCTGGTCGACGGTGTCGGCATCTGCAAGCGGCAATTCCGCACAGACGGCATTGTCGGTCGGGCGCCGCACGACGATGGTGTTCCCGTATCCCGGGACCAAGCGGCCATCGATGAAATGGCCGTTGGGGACTCGAACTGCACTGGGGTCGAAATCATACATGTGAGCGCTCCGCTGCAAGGACGGTGATTGAAGAGGGCCTGGTTCTGGCCGATGCCAATCTTAATGCCGGAGCCGCAGCATGAAATGTGGGCTTATCGTGCCGCAAGCGGGTCCGATTGCGTAATTTCGACGTCAGCCGTAGATCGTGCTGCGCCGGGCCGATCTCGCCCTTGCAGTCCGCAGCCGGGGCGAAATCCATGCAGTTTCTCTAAATGTACGAATCAGTTTTCCTAAATGTCCACGCCGTTTTGCTCGACTATGATGTGAACGCACGCCCACCTGATCGACCCGATGGTCCAATAGTCCGATACCAGAACAAAGGAACACGAAATGAGCCTCTTCCGCCCCAAGTACATCACCTTCGACTGCTATGGCACGCTGACGCGCTTCCGCATGGCAGACATGACGCGCGCCATTTTCGCCGACCGTATCCCGGCCGACCAGATGGACGAATTCGTGATGTTGTTCGCGTCCTACCGCTTCGACGAAGTGCTCGACCAGTGGAAGCCCTACGAGGACGTGGTCAAGAACGCGATTCGCCGCGCCTGCGCCCGCTGGGGCGTGCCCGTCAGCGACGCGGAAGCGCAAAGCTACTATGACGCGGTACCGACCTGGGGCCCGCACCCGGACGTGCCGGAGCCGCTGGCCAAAGTCGCCAAGGAATTCCCGCTGGTGATCTATTCGAACGCGGCCAACGCGCAGATCATGCGCAATGTCGAATTGCTGGGTGCGCCATTCCACAAGGTGTTTACTGCGGAAACCGCCAAGATCTACAAGCCGCGCCTGGCCGCCTTCGAATACATGATCGACAACCTGGACTGCAATCCGGACGACATCCTGCACGTGTCCTCCAGCCTGCGCTACGACCTGATGCCGGCGCGCAGCCTGGGTATCAAGAACAAGGTATTCGTCAACCGCGGCCACGACCTCGCGCGGGGCGACTACGGCTACGCCGAGATCCCCGACCTGTCGGGCCTGCCCGGACTGGTCGGCCTGTAGCCGGCGCCCGCCGCTGCCTCCCTGGTCAAGCGCTGCGCCAGGGCGGCAGCGGCTGGAAGCGTTCCTGCAAAAACTTCATGAAGCTCCGGGTGCGCAGGGGCAAACCCTTCCTGGCGTGCGTCAAGGCGATCACGTTCGCATCCGACAGCTTGAATGCGGGCAGCAGGCGGACCAGGCTGCCGCTCGCGATATCCGCCGCGACATCCCATTCCGAACGCACGATGATGCCGCGCCCTTCGCGCGCCCATTGATGGACCACATCGCCGTCGTTGCAGACCAGCTTGGGCTGGATGCGCACGCTGCGGGCGACCCGGCCCCGCCTGAAATGCCACAGGGTGCCGTCCTCGTTGTTCTCGCGCAGCGCCAGGCAGGGCAGATGCGCCAGCTGCTCGGGCTCGTCGGGAATGCCAACCCGGCGCAACAGCGCCGGTGCGGCGCACACCAGGCGGCTGTTCGGCGCGATCTTGTAGGCGATCAGGTTCGATAGCGCCAGTTCGCCGATATGGATGCCGACATCGAAGCGGTCACCGATCTCCGTCAGCGGCTGGTCCGACAGGGTCAGCACGACGTCCACCTCCGGATGCAGTTGCTGGTACTCGGCCGCGGCCGCGGCGATATAGCGGCGGCCGAATCCCAGCGGGGCATTGATCTTCAATGTTCCGGCCATGCCGCCACGCCGCGAGCGCACTTCCTCGAGCAGGGTGTCGAACTGTTCGATGACCCCCACGCCCTGATTGCACAGCAGCTCGCCCTCCTCCGTGAAGCGCAGCTTGCGCGAACTCCGGTCGACCAGGTGCACATCCAGCCCGCGTTCGATCTGCTGCAGGCGCTGGCTCACGGCGGAAGGCGTCAAGCCCAGGCTGCGGGCTGCCGCCAACAGGCTCGAATGCTCGCGGAGGACCAACAGGAAGCGCAGGTCGCCGGATTCTTTCATTTAGTTCTCCTACATTCAGAAGTTAAAAAATCTAAATTTTTCTTCGATTCTACTCGACTAAGATAAGGACTTCACCAATAGATTGGAGCTGGTTATGGAAATGTCCGGGTTGGACGCAATGGCCGAGACACCCGTGCTGTTGCTGGATCGTCAGCGGATGGAGCGCAATATCGCAAGGATGCGCGGCCACCTGTCCGCGCTCGGCGTACGGATGCGGCCACACGTCAAGACCAACAAATGCCTGGAGGTGGCGCGCCGCATCGCCGGCGCGGAAAGCGGTCCGATCACGGTGTCGACCCTGCGCGAGGCGCAGTTCTTCCTCCAGCATGGCTTCACCGACATCCTGTACGCGGTGGCGATCGCGCCGAACAAATTTGCGCAGGCTGCCCGGCTCATGCGGATGGGGGCGTCGCTGACGCTGATTCTCGACTCGATGGAGACCGCCACGCAACTGGCCGACCATGCGATCGCGGAAGGACTGGGCTTCGACGTGCTCCTGGAGATCGACTGCGACGGCCACCGTTCCGGCCTGGCGCCGGACTCCCCGCTGATCGTGGCGATCGCCATGGAGCTGCGCCGCGGCGGGATCGAGCTCAAGGGGGTGATGACGCATGCCGGGAAGTCCTACAACAGCAAGAGCGTCGCCGAGATCAAGGCCTGCGCCCGCCAGGAACGCGATGCGGTGCTGCTGGCGGCGAAGACCCTGCGGGAAACCGGCTTCGCCGCACCGGTGGTCAGCGTCGGCTCGACGCCGACTGCGTTGTTCGCCGAGGACTTGAGCGGCGTGACCGAAGTCAGGGCCGGCGTCTTCGTCTTCTTCGACCTGGTGATGGCGGGCCTAGGCGTATGCGAGTTGGACGATATCGCCGTCTCGGTATTGACCACGGTGATCGGACACCAGGCGGAGAAAGGCTGGACCATCGTCGACGCCGGCTGGATGGCGCTGTCGCGCGACCGCGGCACTGCCTCGCAGGCGGTCGACCAGGGCTATGGTGTCGTGTGCGACGTCCATGGCGTGCCCTCGCCGGACATGATCGTGGTCGCCGCCAACCAGGAGCATGGCATCGTGGCGGCGCGTGACGGCGGCGTTTCCGGCGCGGCGCTGCCGATCGGCACCCAGCTGCGCATCCTTCCCAACCATGCCTGCGCCACGGCCGCACAGCACGCCGGTTACCATGTGACCGGTGGCGAGGGGCCGGAAGCGTATTGGCCACGCTTCGGAGGCTGGTGATGAAGACGGTCTCGTCCCCCCATGCACCCGCCCCCGCCGGGCATTATTCGCAAGCGACCATCGCGGCCGGGCTGGTATTCGTATCGGGCCAGTTGCCTCTGCACCCTGCGTCGAAGGAGATCCCGGAGGGTATCGAGGCGCAACTGGTCCAGGCCCTGAACAACGTCGAGCAGATCCTGCTTGCCGCCGGCTCCTCGTTGGAAAAGCTGGTCAGCGTTCAGCTGTTCATCACGGACGTCGGCCTGTGGCCCGAGGTCAACCGCGTCTACTCGCAATTCATGGGCTCGAGCAGGCCGGCGCGCACCATCGTTCCAGTGGGGCCTCTCCATTACGGGGCCCTGGTCGAAATCAACGCGATCGCCGAAATCGCGGATCACGCTCAATGAAGGAGTTCGAATGACGACTACCCGAACCGCAGCCGGACGCGCCGAACTGGACGCCTACCCGGTCGAATTCGACTTTCCCGATATCCGTCCCTATGCGGAAGGGAACACGGGCATCCCGTATGTGTTCACTTTCGACAGCGGCGTGCCGGGCAAGCACGTGATGATCACTTCGCTCACGCACGGTAACGAAGTGTCGGGTGCGATCGCCGTCAAGGCCATGCTCGATGCCGGCTTGCGGCCCCGCCGCGGCCGCCTCACGCTGGCCTTCGGCAATGTCGACGCCTATCACAGCTTCGATCCGGCCAGGCCGGATGCATCGCGCTTCGTCGACCAGGACATGAATCGCGTATGGCAGGCCGCCACGCTGGACGATCCCGCTCTCGATTCATCCGAACTGCGCCGCGCGCGCGCCTTGCGGCCGGTGGTCGACAGCGTCGACTACCTGCTCGACCTGCATTCGATGCACGAGCGCAGCGCGCCGCTGACGGTCTGCGGTCCACTGGACAAAGGCATCCGGATGGCGCTGGAATTGGGTACGCCCGCGCATATCATCAGCGATGCGGGTCATCCGGAGGGCTGCCGTCTGCGCGATTACGGCGCCTTCGGCGATCCGGCCAGTCCGAAGAACGCGCTCCTGATCGAAACCGGCCAGCATTGGGAATACGGCGCGCTGGCGGTGGCCAGGGATTACTGCATGCGCTTCCTGCTGTTGTGCGGCGCGATCGACGCCGGGCAGGTGCCGGACGGCTGGCTCCAGCCGCTGCCGAAGCGGCAACAGGTAATCGAAGTGACGGCGCCCGTGGTGGCGCATGGCGCGGATTTCCGTTTCACCGGCCCCTACACCGGACTGGAGACCTTTGCCGAGGCCGGCAGCCTGATCGGCTGGGACCAGGGAATACCGGTGCATACCCCGTATGCCGACTGCGTGCTGGTGATGCCGTCCCTGCGCCAGGTGCGCCCCGGCGTCACCGTCGTGCGCTTCGGGCGCGAATACAAAACCAGCTGAGATCACAGGAGGCAGCATGCGCATTTCGAATCCCCGGCAGGCCATCATCGGACACGGCGGGCAGGCCGCGACAGCCACCGAACAGGCCCCGGCCGCAAAGGCCGTGCGGACCCGTATCGCGACGATCGACGTGATGCGTGGCCTGATCATGTTGATCATGTTGTTCGACCATGTGCGCGAGGCGATCTACCTCCATGTGGCGCTGACGGACCCCTTGACGGTCACGTCCACCGAGCCGATGTTATTCTTTACCCGCGTATCGGCGCATTTCTGCGCGCCCCTGTTCGTGTTCCTGAGCGGGCTGTCGGCCTGGCTGTACGCGCATCCCGCGGCCGGGCCGCGCGACGCCACCGGCTTCCTGGTAAAACGCGGGCTGTTGCTGGTGCTGCTCGAGCTGACGGTGGTCGATACCGCCTGGTCCGGTTTCCCGCCGCCGGCGCTCTACCTGCAGGTCATCTGGGTGACCGGCCTGGCGATGGTCGTCCTCGGACTGGTGCATCGACTCCCGATGAAATGGCTGTTGACGGCGGGACTGGTGATCGTCTGCGGGCACAACGCGCTGACTTGGATCCGCTTCGAGCCCGGGACTGTCGCTTACTCGGCCTGGACACTACTGCTGCACCGGGGCCCGCTGTGGAGCTTCGGCAGCTTCCAGGTCAAGGTAACCTATCCGCTCCTGCCATGGATCGGTGTCATCCTGCTGGGTTACGCGGCCGGCCCGCTGTACGCCCGCGCGATGGACCCGGCGCGTCGCAAGCAGCTGATGACGGTCATCGGTATCGGTTCGCTCGCCGCGCTTGGCGTACTGCGCGGCTTCAATATCTACGGCGAGGCGCTGCCGTGGGTGCATGCCGAGACCGCATTGCAAACCCTGATGTCCTTCGTGAATTTCACCAAATACCCGCCATCGCTGGATTTCTTGCTGTTCACGCTGGGTATCGGCATGCTGGTCATGAGCAGGCTGGAGTCGGTCGACAACTGGTTTACCCGCGTCTGCGCCACCTTCGGCAGCGTGCCCATGTTCTATTACCTGTTTCACCTCTATCTCTTGCTGGCGCTGCAAAACGCGCTGGTATGGCTCCTCGGGGCGAACCATGGCAGCCGCTTCGGCGTCGACCATTACTGGTATGTGTGGCTGATGTCGTTCGCACTGATGCCGCTGCTCTACCTGCCATGCCGCGCCTTCTCGTCCTACAAACGGCGCTCGACACGGGCCTGGGTACGTTACTTCTAGCATGGCCGAGGCGGGCGGCGCCTCGCCGTCAGCTTCTGCGGTTGCCAGTGCGCGGCTCAGAGCGCCGCCAGCACCCGGTCGAGCCGTTCGCGAACCTCCGTGGCCAGCGCTGTGATTTCCGGCTTGTCGACCAGTTGCAGGATGGTCTCCGTATTCATGACCTCGACGTGCACCGCACCGGAGGCATCCTGCCGGACCACGACATTGCAGGGCAGGAGCAGGCCGATCGCGGGCTCGGCCGCGATCGCCCGCTGCGCCAGCGGCGGGTTGCAGGCGCCCAGTATCCGGTAAGGCGGCATGTCGGCGCCGATCTTTTTCTTCAGGGTCGCGGCGACGTCGATGTCGCTGAGGACGCCGAAGCCTTCCTGCTGCAGGGCAGCGGTGACGTCGGCGATTGCCTCGTCGAAGCCGCGCTGCACTGTCTTGCCATAGCCGTATTGCTGGTTCATGGTTCCTCCCGGATGTGCTTGCAATGCATCTTGCTTCCTATGGCCGGCGCGCCACCATGCCGATGAGCGCCGAAGGGCCGGCGTGGCGGGCGCCTTCCTGCAAGACCGCTTCATACGCCCGCAATTCGAGCAGTTCCAGCGACGCGAACTCCGTGCGCAGCAGTTCTTCCGTGTACAGGTTGTCGAGGATTCCGGGACCGCCGGTGCCGAATTCAAGCTGTTTCGGCGTATAGCCCTGCAGGATCAGCAGGCCGCCCGGCCTGAGCGCTTCGCGCATCCGCGCAAACAGGCGGCTGCGCATCGAGGGGCCGGCGAACTGGATGAAGATGGCGGCCACGAGGTCGTAGGCGCCTTCTTCCCACTGCCAGGCCTCGCAATCGCTCACCTGGTAGTTGACGTCGACGCCGGCCTCCTGCGCGAGCCTGCGGGCCTTGTCCACACCGACGGAAGAAATATCGAATGCGTCCACCTGCAGGCCTTGCCTGGCGAGCCAGACGCTGTTGCGCCCTTCGCCGTCGGCCACCGCCAGCGCGCGCCGGCCCGGCCCGAGCAGGTGCGCCTGCCTGGCGAGGTAGGTGTTGGGCTGGATGCCGAACACGAATTCCGGTCCACTGAAGCGTTCGTTCCAGATCCTGGCTGCGTCGTCGAAGTTCCCACTCGCCATCATGCTCCCCAACATTCTATTGAACGATATATCGTAAAAACATATAATATGTTTGCATTGATTGTATTCGAAGGAGACCACAGGGTGGCGCACGATCAAAAGAAGTTTGACTTGCAGGAAATGCAGGCTGCCGCCGCGCGCGCCTGCGCACTGTTGAAGGCCCTCGGCAACGCCGACCGCCTGCTGTTGCTGTGCCAGCTGACGCAAGGCGAATTCTGCGTCAGCGACCTCGAGACCATCCTCGGGATCCAGCAGCCGACGCTGTCCCAGCAACTCGGTGTGCTGCGCGAGGAAAAACTGGTGAACACCCGGCGCGAGGGAAAGCAGATCTACTACAGCCTGGCCAGCAAGGAAGCGATCGCCGTGATGGACGTCCTTTATCAACAATTCTGTGTCAACACCTGAGGTAGCGATCATGAGCATCGACTGGATTCACTTCACGCCATGGACAGCGCTGGCCGGCGGCCTGCTGATCGGCCTTGCCGCATCGGGCTTGGTCCTGCTCAACGGCAGGATCGCCGGTATCAGCGGCATCCTTGGCGGCCTGTTTCGCCCCGCGCCCGGCGAGGTCGCCTGGCGCGTCGCCTTCCTGGCCGGCCTGGTCGGGGCGCCGCTGGTCTACGCCCTGTTCTCGGCCTTGCCCGAGGCCCGCATCGAGGCCGGCGACGGCGCACTGGTCGCGGCCGGCCTGCTGGTCGGACTCGGCACCCGCTACGGTTCCGGCTGCACCAGCGGCCACGGTGTGTGCGGCCTGTCGCGCCTGTCGCCGCGCTCGCTGGTGGCGACGGCCTCTTTCATGCTTGCCGGTTTCGTGACGGTCTTCGTGCTGCGGCACCTGATCGCTTGAGGAGGAATAGACAATGAACATCGTAAGCGCACTGATCGTCGGGCTGGTCTTCGGGATCGGCCTGACCGTCTCGGGGATGACGAATCCTGCCAAGGTCCAGGGCTTCCTCGATTTGGCCGGCAACTGGGATCCCTCGCTGGCCTTCGTCATGGGCGGCGCCATCCTGGTCGGGCTGTTCGCCTTCCGCCTTGCCGGCAAGCGCGAACGCTCGCTGCTGGGCGAAGCCATGCGCCTGCCGACCGCCACCGCGATCGACCGCCGCCTGGTGCTGGGCAGCCTCGCATTCGGCGCCGGCTGGGGCATCGGGGGCTTCTGTCCCGGTCCGGCCCTGGCCTCGCTGGCCACGGGCAGTCCGAAGGCGCTGATCTTCACCGGCGCCATGCTGGCCGGCATGCTCGTCTTCGAACTCCTGGAGCGCCGCGTCGTCGCGTCCAGGGCCCGTACCGCCTGAGGGAAGCGATGCCATGCTGACTTCGCTGATGCTCGGCCTCGCGGTCGGCCTGATCCTGGCGCTCACCGGCGCCGGCGGCGGCATCCTCGCCGTGCCGCTGCTGGTGTTCGGCACGCATATCGGGGTCGCGCAAGCCGGCCCGATCGGCCTGATGGCGGTCGGCATGGCCGCCGCGCTCGGCGCCATCCTCGGCCTGCGCGCAGGGCTGGTGCGCTACCGCGCGGCGGCGCTGATTGCGCTGACCGGCATGCTGCTCTCGCCCGCCGGCCTGTGGATCGCACACCGGATCGACAACCGCTGGCTCAGCGTGCTGTTCGCGCTGGTGCTGCTGTACGTTGCGTTCAACACCTTCCGCAAGGCGCGCGGCCGCAAGTCCGCCGCGGCGGAAGGCCAGCTGCGGCGGCCGGTATGCGTGCGCTCCCCCGGTACCGGCCGCTTCATCTGGACCCGTCCGTGCGCCCGGGCGCTCACCCTGTCCGGCTCGGCTGCCGGCCTGCTGTCCGGCCTGCTGGGCGTGGGCGGCGGCTTCGTGATGGTGCCGGCGCTGCAGCGCTACACCGACCTGGCGATGCAATCCGCGGTGGCGACCTCGCTGGCCGTGATCGCGCTGATCTCGATGGCCGGCGTCGCCAGCAGCGCGGCGGCCGGCGCGCTCGCGTGGGGCATCGCCCTGCCCTTCTCGGCCGGCGCGCTGGCCGGCATGCTGGGTGGCCGCAGGCTGTCGGCACGCCTGTCCGGCATCCACCTGCAGACGGCATTCGGTGCCGTGTCCGCCCTCGTGGCCCTCGGCATGATCGCCAAGGCCTTGCTGTAAGCCCCACTCGCATTCGGGAGACCACGATGAGCATCAATCGGTGTCGACGATCGGCTGGGAAAAGCGCCACAATGCCCGTCTGGCGAGGCGCAGCCGCGAGGCCTTCGTCGGGCTGATGGGCGAACTGAACCTGCCCAAGCCGAAATTGACCGACGTCGCGGTTCCGGCCAAGCAGAACCTCGGGCTGCCTCACGGCGGCTGAAACGAAGCAAGGAGGCAATATGATCTTCCGACAACTCTTTGAACCGCTGTCCAGCACCTATACCTACCTGCTGGGCGACGAGCACACCGGCGAGGCGATCCTGATCGACCCGGTCATCTCGAGCATGGAACGCGACCTGGCCGAGCTGCACCGGCTGGGCCTGAAGCTGGCCTGGACCCTCGACACCCACATCCACGCCGACCACATCACCGCCGCGCTGGAACTGAAACACGCCACCGGCAGCCGGATCGCGGCGCCCGCCTTCGACCGCCTGCCGTGCGTGGACGCCGGCATCGAGGAAGGCAGGCCCTTTGCCGTGGCCGGCATCGCGCTGCAGCCATTGCATACGCCGGGCCACACGGACGGGCACTTCGCCTACCTGCTCGGCGACCGCGTATTCACCGGCGACGCCCTGCTGATCGAGGGCTGCGGCCGCACCGACTTCCAGAGCGGCGATGCCGACGCCCTGTACCGCAGCGTGACCGGGAAGCTGTTCACCTTGCCGGACGAGACCCTGGTCTATCCGGCGCACGACTACAAGGAACGTTTCGTCTCGTCGATCGCACAGGAGAAGCTGCGCAACCCGCGCCTGGGCAAGGGCAAGACGCTGGAAGAATTCAGGGAGATCATGGCGAACCTGAACCTGCCCTACCCGACCTTCATCGACTACGCCGTCCCCGGCAACCGCCAATGCGGGGTCTGTCCCTCGGACCTGCCGGACAGGCTCGCCGCTTATTGCCGGCACATGAGCGCGAGCCCGCAAGGCTGAGTTGCAATCCGGCCCGCCGCTCGGTACCCGCGCGACCGTAGGCTGCGGAGTTGTGGAACAGGCTGGTGTTAAAATATTCACATCAAGGAGACGGGAGCCAAACCGCATGAGGCACCAGGAAACGCATCGCATCGAACACCTGGGTTGGTTGCGCGCCGCTGTTCTCGGCGCCAACGACGGCATGATCTCGACCGCCAGCCTGCTGGTCGGCATTGCCGCCGCCCACGCGTCGCATCACAATATGATGCTGACCGGCTTCGCCAGCCTGGTCGCCGGAAGCATGTCGATGGCGACCGGCGAATATGTCTCGGTTGCCTCGCAGGCCGATACCGAAAAGGCGGCCATCAAGCAGGAAACGGCCGAGTTGGCGCACGACGGCGAGGCCGAACACCGCGAGCTGAGCGCCATCTATGTGAAGCGGGGCCTGGACCAGGGCCTGGCGGCGCAGGTTGCGACCCAGCTCATGGCGCACGACGCCCTCGGCGCCCATTCCCGCGACGAGCTCGGCATCCACGAAGCCAGCCAGGCGCGGCCGCTGCAGGCGGCGCTCGCCTCGGCGCTGAGCTTCGCCGTCGGCGCCGCGCTTCCGCTGGCGATCACGGCGTTCACCCGCGCCGATCTCCTGATCGGCGTGCTGGTTGCCGCCACCCTGGTCGGGCTGGCTGCACTCGGGGCGCTTGCCGCGAAAACCGGCGGCGCCCCGGCCCTGCCGGCAGCGCTCCGCGTCACCTGCTGGAGCGCCCTGGCGATGGGCTCGACCATTGCCATCGGCAGCATCTTCAATGTCGGCATATGACACCCACTCACAGGCACAGGAAGACACGATGAAGTCCGATCCCACTTCGAGCATCGACAAGATCACCCGCATCGCGGCGGGCGACGACCGCACGGTCTACGACAACTTCTCGGTATTCCTGCACTGGTTGACGGTGCTGCTCGTCCTGAGCCAGTTTGCCCTTGCCGAGACCTGGGAATGGTTCGCGCGCCCGACCCGCCACCTGATGATCGTCGCCCATATGTCGTTCGGGATCATCCTGTCGGCCGTGATTGTCATCCGGCTCGTCTGGCGCCTGCTGCCGGGCCACCAGGTTCCGCCGGCCGTCTCCGGCAGGCTCGAACTGGCGTCCAAGGCCGTGCACTACCTGCTGTACGCGATGCTTGCCGCAGAAGCCGTGCTGGGCTTCGTGCTGCGCTGGGCCGGCGACGAATCGATGAGCTTTTTCGGGCTGCTGATCCCGCCGCCGTTCGCGCCCTTCTCGAAATCGGCGCACCACCTGGTCGGCGAACTGCATGAACTGAACGGCTGGGCCATCATCATCCTCGCCGCCGGCCACGCCGCCGCCGCGCTGTACCACCACTACGTGCTGCGCGACCGCGTACTGTCGCGGATGCTGCCGTCGGTGCGCGAGCGCTAGGCTTACGAGCGCGTCGGGCGCACGGCGTTCGCCACGCCACTGATGCTGCTTACCAGCATCCGCCGGCTTGCGCGCTCCAGCCAGGATCCCGGCATTCCCCTGTGGCGGCTACTGAAGGGTGGCGGACTGCCCGAGTGCCTTCCATTGCGCATCGGAGATCGAGCGATGCTCACCAGCCTCGGCCCCATACACGACCGCATCCGCGCCGGCGAGGATGCGAACCGGCGGCGTTTCCAGCTCGGCGAGCGCCAGCACCATGGCGGCATGCCCTGCCGGATCGCCGAGGTAGGACTTGTATTCCGCCGATTGCATCATGGCGATGGTCGCGCCAACCGTATCGAGGTAGACCGGATCCGGTTGAATCACTTCGAGTGAAGAAGGCTCGGCGAAGCGCGTTCGCATTCCGCCGGGCTCGATGGCCGTCACCTTGATGCCAAGCGGCGCCACCTCAAGCGCAAGGCTTTCGGCGAGTGCCGACACCGCGGCCTTCGAGGCGTAATAGAACGCGGCGCCCGGCGTCGCGATCCGTGCGCCGATCGACGAGGTCAATATGATGTGACCATGGCCCTGCCTGCGCATTGTCGGGATGATGGCCTGGCATCCGTGCACGGCCCCGACCAGGTTGGTATCGACAAGGCGGCGCACGAGCTCAATCGGCGTGCTCTCGACCGCCCCTACGGCGCCGAAGCCGGCGTTGTTTACCAGCACGTCGATGACGCCGTAGCGCTCGATCGCCGCCACGGCCGCCGCATCCCAGTCCTGCCGGCGGCCGACATCCAGGGCAAGCGCGAGCAGGTTTCCGGGATACCGCAAGACAAGGTCATCAAGTGTCGAGACCTTGCGCGCCGTCGCGACGACACGGTGGCCCGCGGCAAGCGCCACCTCCACGATCGCGCGGCCCAGACCGGCAGAGCTGCCGGTGACCATCCATACTTTTGACATGTTCTATTCCTTTCAGAGTCCGAGTTCGGACAAGCCCGGATGGTCGTCCGGACGGCGCCCCAGGGGCCAATGGAACTTGCGGTCCTGTTCCTGGATCGGCATGTCGTTGATGCACGCGTAACGGTTTACCATCAAGCCATCGGGACCAAACTCCCAGTTCTCGTTACCGTAGGAGCGGAACCAGTTGCCCGAGTCGTCATGCCACTCGTAGGCGTAGCGCACGGCGATGCGCTCGTCGGTGAAGGCCCAGAGCTCCTTGATGAGCCGGTATTCCAGCTCCTTTTTCCATTTCCGGTCCAGGAAGCGGCGCGCCTCATCGCGACCGTTGGCGAATTCGGCGCGGTTGCGCCAGCGTGTATCCAGGCTGTACGCAAGGGCCACCCTGGCCGGGTCGCGGCTGTTCCAGCCATCCTCGGCCAGGCGGATTTTCTCGATCGCGGATTCGCGCGTGAATGGCGGCAGCGGAGGACGGAGTTCGGTAGTCGATGACATGGCGGCCTCAGAAGCTGTAAATGGCATAGCCCTGGCCGGCCAGCTGGGCGATGCTGGGCAGGCCCGAGGTGCCGGGCACGCCATTGTCGCTTACCAGATCGAAGCCGTTCTTCTCGGCCTCCTCGCGCGCGCCGAACACGTCGGCGCACGCACAGGACACACCGGCCACGGTATCGGCGACGGCCTGGTACAGGGCATGCACGGGATGGGAAGCGTCGCCCACCACGCCGGCCCAGCGCGTGCCGGCGCCCTGGAAGTAGACCGCGACCTCGGTACCGCGTTGCTTGAAGTCGTAGGCGGCCGCCAGGCCATTGAACAGGCGTCCGAGGGCCTCCTCGCCGCCGTGTTTCGGGTCCGAGAGAATGATGATGGCTGCTTTCATGATGCGTCCTTGTAGAAGTGGGCGGCCGGCGGCCTGGTCGGGTATGCCGCTTTGATGTCGGCATGGACCCATTCTAGGGACGCCTTTCTGCTGGAAAAATGGCGCAGAGGGAAATTCATTATTTCGGCCAGCGGAACAGCGCACCGGGTCCGGTTCATTCTTGCGAATCACGAAAATCTGAATTCCAATCTGCGCCCTTGTGCTTCGTTCCGCCGGTTCGGACAATGCCGGGTTCTCCTACCAACCTGAAAGCCCACAGCATGACATTCCAAAGGCGCGCCCTGCTTGCCACCCTCGCCTCCCTTTCCATCCTGGCCCTGCCGTCCGGCGCGCAAGCGGCGCGGGACCGCCTGGCCAGGCCCAGCATCGTGCTGGTGCATGGCGCCTTCGCCGATACGTCGAGCTGGGATGGCGTCGCCGCGAAGCTCCTGGCCGACGGCTACCCGGTCATCGAGGTCGCCAATCCGTTGCGCGGCGTCAGCAGCGATGCCGCAGCCGTAGCAGGCATCGTCAAGAGCATTGCCGGTCCGGTCGTGCTGGTCGGGCATTCATATGGCGGGTCCGTGATCTCGGCAGCCGCGAACGGTAACGACAAGGTCAGGAGCCTGGTATTCGTCGCGGCCTTCGCACCGGATGCCGGCGAAACCGCACTCGGATTGAGCGGCAGGTTCCCGGGATCGACGCTGGCGCCGGCGCTCGCTGCGCCAGTGCCCCTGGCGAACGGCGGCGCTGATCTCTACATCCAGCAGGACAAGTTTCCGCAGCAGTTTGCCGCGGATCTTCCACGCGCCAGGGCAAGGTTGATGGCCGCGGGGCAGCGCCCCATCCTTGACGCGGCCTTGAAGGAAGCGTCCGGCACGCCCGCCTGGAAACATCTCCCGTCCTACTTCGTGTACGGCAAGCTCGACAAGAATATCCCGCCGGCGGCCCTGGCGTTCATGGCCGAACGGGCGCACTCCCGCCATACGCTCGCGATCGACGGGGCTTCGCATGTGGTGATGACGTCGCATCCGGCAGCGGTCGCCAGGCTGATCGAGGAAGCGGCGACGGCTGAATAATTCAGGCTCAGCCCTGCAGATGAGGATGGGCGCGCAGGCGCTCTGCAGCGATGTCGATGAAAGCCCTGACCTTGGCCGAGCCGTGCCGCCCCTCGCGGTGGACGAGGTGCACCGGCCAGGGTTCTTCCTCGAACTCTTGCAACAGCAGGCACAGCGTACCCCGCTCGACCGCCTCCGCAACCTGGTAGGACAGCAGGCGTGTCACGCCGAGACCGCTGACGGCGGCATCGAGCGCGGCATCGTTGCTGGTGACGACCAGGCGCGGCCTCATGCGCACGCTGAGGGCTTCCCCGCCGTGCCCGAAGTGCCATTCGACCCGCGGCGATACCGCGCTCGAGGACAAGACCGTATGCTGCAGCAGGTCGGACGGGTGGCGGGGAATGCCGTATGTTTCCAGATAGGCCGGCGCCGCGCACAGCACGCGGCGGATCTGCCCGACCCGCAGTGCGCGCAAGCTCGAATCCGGCAAGTGGCCGATGCGCACCGCCACATCCAGCCCTTCCTCCACCACATTGACCACACGGTCGACGAACTGCGCGCTGACCTCGACCTGGGGATAGCGACGCATGTACTCGGTAATGCATGGCATGATGAAGGCCCTTCCGAACAGCACCGGCGCAGTGAGCGACAACTGCCCGCGAGGCTCGGCGTTGATGCCGCCGACGGCGTCGTTGGCCTCGGCGATGCTGGCCAGGATGGCGCGGCTGTCGTCGAAATACTGGCGCCCGGCGTCCGTCAGGCGTACGTTGCGCGTGGTGCGCAGCAGCAGGCGCGCGCCGAGCTGGTCCTCGAGTGCGACGATGGCGCGCGTCACCGCCGCCGGCGAGATGTCGAGCCGCCGCGCGGCAGAGGCGAAACCGCCCTCTTCACCGACCGTTACGAAGACCTGCATCAGGTGGATCTGGTCGATATGCTTTCTCCCTGCGAAACAATGAATTGCGGGCGGCGCCGATTCCGCTCCCGGGCATTATTTCCGAAAATGCTCCCATCGACAATCAGCACGCCAGCGAGGAGCATCCCTTGCCGACATCCCCATTCCATCCAGGCGAGCGCGCCGTCCAGCTGCGCGCCGGCGAAGCCGCTATCGCGGACCGCAACGGCGGCTTGATCGCGGCCACCATCCTGGGCAGCGCCCGCCCCTTCATCCAGAAGCAGTTCATGGTCGTGCTGGCCAGCGTCGACGCGCACGGACGCGCGTGGTCGTCGGTCGTGTACGGGCAGCCCGGCTTCGTCCGCGCCGAGGGCGATGCCGCGATCGTGCTCGATGTCCCGGCCGGACGGCGCGACCCCGCCGATCCGCTCTGGGCCAACCTCGAGGCCAAGCCGGTGCTGGGCATGCTGTTCATCGAACTGGGCACGCGGCGCCGCTACCGCGTGAACGGCCAGCTAGGCCGCTACGACGCGGACGGCCTCGAGATCGCGGTGCGGGAAGCCTATCCGAACTGCCCGAAGTACATCCAGAAACGCGAGCTGCGCGCGCTGGACATCGACCTTGCGGCCGACGGCACGGCCGGCGGCGTGGCGACGGGCGCCGCCATCGCCGGCAGCGTCGCGACGCTGGTGCACGCCGCGGACACCCTGTTCATCGCCAGCTCCCATCCCGACAGCGGCGCCGACGCCTCGCATCGCGGCGGTCCGCGCGGTTTCGTGCAGGTCGTGGGCCCCTCCACCCTGCGCATTCCGGACTACCGTGGCAACAGCATCTTCAATACCTTCGGCAACCTGGAACTCGATCCGCACGTGGGTCTGTGCATTCCTGACTTCGAGGGCGGGCGCCTGCTGCAGCTGAGCGGGCGGGCGCGCCTGCTATGGGACCAGGACGATGCCACCCAGGCCAGCGGCGGCACCGGGCGCTTCCTGGAAATCGAGGTGGAACGCTGGATCCTGCGCCAGGCGGCCCGGCGCCTCGAGTGGGAATACCTGGACGCCTCGCCCTTCAATCCGCCCGTCCAGGGCGCCTGAGCCAAGCGCCATCGCTGGATGCCGTAGGTTCCGTCCTCCCGAACGCCGCCGCGACCGAGGCATGTTCCCGGAGCTCGGCCGGGTGATGCAGGCCGTTCATCCCTTCCCCGGCTCCACCCTGAGGCCGGCCGCGATGCCGCGCCGGTAGCTGCCGGGAGCAATCCCGTAATAGCGTTTGAAGACCCGGTTGAACGCCGCTTCGGACTGGTAACCGACCCGTTCGGCGACCTCTCCCATTTGCAGCCGCCCCTCGCCGAGCAGCACGGCGGCCCTGGCCATGCGCGTCCGGGTCAGGATCTCGGCAGGCGTCGCGTTGGCCGCCTTCTGGAACACCCTGGCGAAAGTCGCGCGCGACATGTTGCAGGCGGCAGCCAGCTCCGCCAGCTGCCACGGGTGTTCCGGCGCTGCGAGCATGCCCTGCAGGGCAGACCGCAGGCGCGGTTCGGCCAGCAGGGCGAACAGGCCCGGCGTCGAGGCAGTCTGCTCCATCCAGGCACGCATCAACAGCGCGAACAAGGCCGAAGCCAGCTGCGAGATCACGGCGCGCGCACCGGGACGCTCGCTCTCGGTCTCGACTCGCAACATCTCGAGCAGGCTGCGCAGCATCACCAGGTCGCCACGCTCGCGCGTCCGGATGTGCACCACGTCGGGCAAGGCCGCCAGCAACGCGTTGGCCTTGCCATGGCTGAACTCGAATTGCCCGCACAGGATGCCGGTCTCGGGCGCATCTCCCTCGTTGTACAGCAGGCGCAATGGACCGCCGTCCTGTTCCCGTGCCGCTACCGGCGCTTCCAGTCCCCCCTCCGAATACAGGCGGTGCGGGCTGCCGGTCGGGAATAAAACGATGTCGCCGGGCTCCAGCCGGATGTCCTTTTGCCCGCCGACCTCGAGGCGGCCGCCACCGCGCACGACCAGGTGGTATGGCGCCACCCCGGCGCCGCTGCCGCCATGGTCCAGCACCCAGGCAGCGCCGAAGCGACAGCGGATGTCGAGCGCGGTCCGCACCGGATACAGCGATAAAAGCTGGCTCAGGCTACCCATGGAAACTCCAATTGAGACGAATGAGCAAATTATAGTCAGTTTCGAGCATTCAACATAACAGGGGGCGGGCCTACACTGTTCTACATGCCGGAACACAAGAGAACCGGCACCGCGTACTTAACCAGCCAAAGGAAATATCATGACCCGTCTTCACACTGTCACCCCCGCACAAGCGACCGGCCACGCCGCCGAACTCTTCGCCGGCATCAAAAAGGCGGTCGGCATGCTGCCGAATGCCTATGCCGTGATCGGCTCCAACAGCCCGTCCGCCCTGCAAGCCGCACTCGACCTGGATCGCACGCTGGGCAAGAGCAGCCTGTCCGCCAGGCAGATCGAAGCCGTCAAATTGGCAGTCAGCGCCGTCGCCGCATGCGACTACTGCCTGGCGGCGCACACGCTGATGGGCAAGCACGCCGGCCTGAGCCGTGACACGATGATCGCGATCCGGAGCGGAAATCCGACCGGGGACGCGGCGATCGACGCCCTGACCGGCTTCGCACGGCTGCTGGTCGGCAGTTCGGGCACCGTGGCGGCCGAGCAGGTGGCGGCGGTCAAGGCGGCCGGCTACAGCGACGCCCAGATCGTCGACACCCTGCTGGTGATCGCCGCCATCACGTTCACGAACCTGGTAAACCGGGTGAACGACACCGTGATCGACTTCCCGGCGATCGCCTGACCGAACCGGGGCGAATGCCCGGTCCTTGCAGGCGCATCGGAACGAGCTTGACGCTCCGGACATATCGGCGGATAAGGGTGTGATCGGCATCGGCGAGGAGGCACGCCATGGCTACCGTCACCAAAAGCGAGATTGTGCAGGGCCTGCGCCGCGGCGAGTTCATCCTCCACTACCAGCCGAAGGCATCTCTCCTCACCAACCGCATCGTCGGCGCCGAGGCGCTGGCGCGGTGGCGCCGTCCGGACGGCAAGCTGGTGCCGCCGGGGGTCTTCATCCCGGTGGCCGAACGCAGTCCCCTGATCAAGGAACTCACGCTCCGGCTTCTGACCAGGCTGCTGGAAGACCTCGGCGACAAGGGTCTCGGCAAGGAGTTGTCCGTATCCTTCAACGTCTCCGCCCGCGATCTCGAGGACGGCCCCCTGACGCATGCCATCCTGCACGCCATGGCGCACCAGCGCCTGTCGCCGGGCGCCCTCGAACTCGAGATCACCGAGACACAAGCCCTGGAAGGCGGCGAACGCATGCTTGCGCACGTGCAGGAGCTGGGGGAGGCCGGGGTCGGCCTGGCGATGGACGATTACGGCATCGGCTACTCCAGCATGGATACGCTCAGCCAGTGGCCGTTCACCACCATCAAGCTGGACCAGGGCATCGTCGGGCGCATGCTCGGCTCGCCCAAGAACGCGACCATCGTCCGCTCCTCGATCCGGCTCGGCCATGAGCTCGGCCTGAACGTGGTCGCGGAAGGGGTGGAAACGCCGGACCAGTACGATTTCCTGGTCGAGGCCGGCTGCCGGGTGGCCCAAGGCTACCTGGTCAGTCCGCCGCTGCCGATGGACGAATTCGAAGTGTTCCGCCACAACATCAGCAAGTGCCGCGGGATGCCGATCGGGCTGGTGCACATGGCGATCGTCGACCACGTCCAGTGGCGCCGCCAGATGGTCAGCTACGCGATCCAGCGCGCCGCTTTGCCGCCGGATTCGCCGATTCGCCAGCTCGACGGCTTTCCCGCGCTGTGCGTGACCCAGTGCGCGCTCGGCAAGTGGTATGTCGGCGAAGGCAGCTACTTTGCCGGCAACCCAATGTACCAGGCGATCGACGCGCCGCACCGGGCGCTGCACGATGCCGGCGCCGCGATCGTCGGCCGAGTGCGCGCTGGCGCCGGCTTTCGGGACATGGTGCCGCTGCTGTACGAGCTCAAGCAGGTGTCGGCGATCCTGCTCCGCCTGCTGGAAGATCTGGAGGACGCCGGACTGGAAGCCCTGTACACCGCGCCGGCGCCGGAATGCCCGAATGCCCGAATGCCCGAATGCGTGACATTCAGCGGGCGCCGGGCCCCGGGCGGAGCCCATGACCACCCGCCCGGAAGATCTCATGGAGGAACTCGACGAACACCTTGACCTTGGCGGCGCGTCCCTGCCTCTGCTGGAACAGCACCGCCACGTCCGGCCCCGGCGCCGTCCAGTCCGTCAATAACGGCACCAGGGCGCCGCTCTGGATCCTGTTCTGCACCGAGATCGACAGCACCTGGATGATGCCGCCGCCGGCGATTGCCGCGCCGATCAGGCTTTCGACATGATCGGTGACGAAGACACCGCGCGGCACGAGCGAGCTGGCCTGGCCATCGCGCTGGAAGTACCAGGGACGGATCCGGCGCGACTTCGGATAGACGAAGTTCAGACATTCGAAACCATCCAGGTCCTCCGGCGACGCCGGGCTGCCGCGCCGGGCCAGGTAATCCGGCGCGGCGCAGCAGACGTAGTGCGTGCCCGCCAGGGTCTGCGCCACCAGGCGCGAGTCGAGCAGGTTGCCGATCCTGACCAGCACATCGATGCCCTCGTCCACCATGTCGACCAGCCGGTCGTTGGCGCTCATGCGCACTGTGACTTCGGGATAGCTCTGGAGGAAGCGCGGCAGCGCCGGGGAAACGATCTGCGTGCCGAAGATGCCCGGCATATCGACCCGCAACAGGCCGCTCGGTGCGGTGGTGGAATGACGCAGGACGTCTTCGAGCTCGTTCATGTCCGCCAGCAGGCGCATGGCGTTCTCGTAGCACTGGCGCCCCTCGTCGGTGACGGACATGCTGCGCGTGGTCCGGTGGAGCAGCTTGACGCGAAAGCGTGCCTCGAGCGCCGCCACGTGGTTGGTGACCGATGAGGTGGAGATCCCGAGGCGGTCGGCCGCACGCCTGAACCCTCCCGTATCCACGACACTGCAGAACACTTTCAAGGCCTCCAAACGATCCATGCTCTTCCTTCTCCACGTCCCGCAAGGACAGCATTGTACCCCTCCGATTGTGCAAGGAATCGAAATACTGCATTGATCACCACCCTGTTTATCCGCACAGGAGCCGCTCCTACACTGGCTCATACCGTTCAAAAGGAGTGATCATGAATACCCCAGCCACCATGAAAGCAGTCGTTCTGCAAGCCTTCGGCGAGCCGATGGTCCTGACCGAAGTCGCCCGCCCCACGGCCGGTCCCGGCCAGGTGCTGGTCCGGATCGAAGCGAGCGGCGCGAACCCGCTGGACACCAAGATCGCGGCCGGCAAGGCCGACCACGCCCGTCCCGTCCTGCCCGCCATCCTCGGTATCGACATGGCCGGCGTGGTCGAAGCGGTCGGCGATGGCGTCGCTGCATTCCAGCCGGGCGACGAGGTCTACGGCATGACCGGCGGCATCGCCGGCGTGCAGGGCTCCCTGGCCCAGTACGCCGCCGTCGATGCCGAATTGCTGGCCCACAAGCCGAAGAACATGTCGATGCGCGAAGCCGCCGCCCTGCCCCTGGTCTTCATCACTGCCTGGGAAGGCCTGGTCGACCGTGCCCGGGTCGGGCCAGGCGCCAAGGTGCTGGTGCATGGCGGCGCCGGCGGCGTCGGCCACATCGCGGTGCAGATTGCGCGCGCATTCGGCGCCGAGGTCTATGCGACCGGCGAAGCCAGCCAGCGCGCGGCCATCGAGGGATATGGCGCGACCGCCATCGATTTCAGGACCAGCACCGTGGAAGACTATGTCGATCGCCACACCGGCGGCGAAGGCTTCGATATCGTGTACGACACTGTCGGCGGCGCAACCCTCGACGCGTCGTTCCGCGCGGTACGCCTGTATGGCGGACACGTCGTCAGCTGCCTGGGCTGGGGCACGCATGCGCTGGCCCCGCTTTCGTTCCGCGCGGCGACCTATTCCGGTGTGTTCACCCTGCTGCCGCTCATCCGCGGCAAGGGACGCGCCGCCCATGGCGCCATCATGCGCGAAGCCACCCGCCTCGTCGAGGCCGGCAAGATCGAGGTGCGGCTTGATCCGACCACCTATACCCTGGCCGATGCGAATACCGCCCACCGCGACCTCATCGACGGCAAGGCCGACGGCAAGCTCGTGATCTCGGTCGCATGAAGGAGAGAAGAATGAGCGACCAACGACAAGTACAAGAGGTGCTCGCACGCTATGTGCGGGCGGCGGACCGGCGCGACGGAGCGGCGATGAGCAGCCTGTTCATCGCGGAGGCCCGCGTCGAAATCCATGAGGGCCAGCAGGCGCCCCGGCAAATTGGCCTGATCCAGGGCTCGGGCGCCATCGGCGCAGCGGTCGCGGGCATGATGAAACCGCACCCTGCCGGTGGCTGGAGCCATCATACGACCCACGATCCGATCATCGATATCGATGGGGATGTCGCGACCATCGATGCCCAGTTCATCGTCTACGATACGATCGGCGCGACCAAGCCGGCGGCGGGCTGGCCCGGCAGTGCGTTCGGCGCCCAAGGGCGCGTCGTACCGATCGAAGCGGGCTATTACCGCTCGCGCCTGGTCCGCGAGGACGGGCAATGGAAGATCGATCTTCATCGTATCTATCTCGATCTGCCGATGGCCTTCCCCGACGCCGGCACCTGAGCCGTCTGCCACCTGTCCGGGCGCAATCGGCACAACAACACCATTTCCTTAATGTCATGAACCTGCTACCCCTGGTCCCCGTCGTCCTCGTCGCCGCCCTGGCCGGCTGCGCTTCCACCACCGATGGCGCTGCCGGCGATCCGGTCGGCGCCCGCGTCCGGGCCGAGCTGGCACGAGCCAGGGCCGACGGCACCTATCCACTGACCGAAGCGCAATACGTGTATCCGAACTGGCCTGAACTGCACAAGACTCCCTGAAAATCGGCCTTCATCGGCTCTGTCTCGACGTACCGATGGCCTTCCCCGGGTTCCCGCCACGTCATCAAACCATACCGACTTTATTCAAGGATTCGAAACATGCGTGTCATTCTTATCACCGGCGGCAGCCGCGGCATCGGCGCCAGCACCGCGATCCAGTGTGCCCGCCAGGGCTTTGGCGTCATCCTGACCTACCGGCAGGACATGGCAGCCGCACTCGATGTGGTCGGCCGCATCCAGCAGGAGGGCGGCAAGGCCGCCACCCTGTCACTGGACCTGGGCGAGACCGCCGGCTTCACCGCCTTCCGCACCGCAGTGCAGGAGACACTGGAGGTCTGTTGGGGCAAACGGCAGCTCGGCGGCCTGGTCAACAATGCCGGCTACGGCTTGTTCGAGCCTATCGCGAAGGTCACGGAAGCCCAGTTCGACGGCCTGATGGATGTGCACCTGAAGGGACCGTTCTTCCTGACACAGGCACTCCTGCCCGTCCTGGAAGACGGCGCCAGTATCGTGAACGTCACCAGCGCAACGACGCGCGTCGCCACTGCCGGCGTTGCCCCATACGCCGCTTTCAAGGGCGGCCTCGACGTACTGACCCGGTACATGGCGAAGGAATTCGGTGACAGGCGCATCCGTGTGAACGCCGTGTCCCCGGGCCCGGTCCGTACCGAACTGGGCGGCGGCCTGACGCCCGAGTTCGAAGCACTGTTGGCATCCCAGACCGCCCTGGGACGGATCGGCGAGCCGGAAGACGTCGGCCGCGTCATCGCGACGCTGCTGTCCGACCACGGCGGCTGGATCAACGGACAGTCGGTCGAGGTGGCCGGTGGCTATGTGGTCTGACGCCATGCTCGACAGCGAAGCGATCGAGATCGTCACGTTCCGGCTGGTGCGCGGCGTTTCCTTTGCCGACTTCGTCGAGGCGAACCGCGATGTGGACGCCTGGCTGAAGCTGCAGCCGGGATTCCGGTCCCGCCGGATCGCCGAAGAGCGAGACGCCCGTATTGTCGATGTCCTGCTGTGGGATTCCGGGGCCGCAGCCCGTAGCGCGATGCACAAGCTGATGAGTGAGCTGGCCGGTTCACCGGTGCATGCGCTCATCGACCACGCGACGGTTACCTGGACTGTTGCCGAGATCAGGCACAAGCATGCAATCGATCACTGAGGTCGACCTCGCCGAGGGATTACGGAACCGGGAATTCCTCTTGCACTACCAGCCGAAGTTTTCGTTGGTCACGAACGAGATCGTCGGCGCCGAGGCACTTGCCCGCTGGCGCCGTCCCGATGGCATGCTGTTGCCGCCGTCGGCCTTCATTCCGCTCGCGGAGCGAACGGGCGCGATCAAGGAGCTGACGCTGCAACTCCTGGCCCGTCTCGTGCACGACCTGGATTCCGCCGGGCTGGACCAGAGCCTCTGCGTATCGCTCAATGTCACGGCCCAGGACTTCGAGGACGACATGCTTACCAATGCGCTTCTCGACGCCATCGCCGCCGGCGCCCTTCGGCCGTGCTCGCTCGAGCTCGAGATTACCGAGACTCAGGCGCTGTCGGGCGGCACGCGCGTCCAGGAACAGCTTCGCCTGCTCACCGATACCGGCATCGGCCTGGCGATGGACGACTACGGGATCGGTTACTCGAGTATCGACACGCTGAGCCAATGGCCCTTCACCACGATCAAGCTGGACCAGGGCATCATCGGACGCATGCTCGCATCGAGCAAGGACGCGACCATCGTCCGCTCGTCGATCCGGCTGGGGCATGAGCTCGGCGTGACCGTCGTCGCCGAGGGCGTCGAGGCTTTGGTGCAGCAGGACTTCCTGGCCGAAGCAGGATGCCGGCTGGTGCAGGGCTACCTGGTCAGCAGCCCGCTGCCACTGGATGAATTCCAGCTTTTTCGCCATCACAATCACAGGTGCCATCGAATTTCACCCGGGCTGGCACATATGGCGCTGATCGACCACGTCCAGTGGCGCCGGCAAATGCTTCGTTATGCGATCCGCGCGGCGTCCCTGCCGCCCTCGCACCCGATCCGCCAGTCGGAAACCCACCCGATCCTGTGCGAGAACAGCTGTGCGTTCGGGCGATGGTACGTGGACGCAGGCGACAGCGCTGTCGTCACTGCAAGTTACCGGGAACTCGCGGCGCCGCATGCAGACCTGCACCGTCTCGGCAAGCAAATCGTCGACCGCGTGCGCAGGGACGCCACGTTCGAGGACATTGCTCCCATATTATTCGATCTGAAGCAGGTATCGAACGAGCTCGTTCGCCTGCTGGAAGACCTGGAGGACGCCGGCCTGCACGTCCTTTACGGTACCGATACCGCATTCAGCTGATCCGGCCGGCCATCGCCGCCATGCCGCCCTCGTCGCCCAGGGGGCTGGTTCCGAAGGCTGGAACTAGGGTTGCGGCACGGTCGACTGCAAGCGCAACTGCTCGATATCCTTCAGCGGCGGCGCCCCGAAGAGCCGCCGGTACTCCCGGCTGAACTGGGATGGGCTTTCATAGCCGACCTCGTAAGCGACGTTTGCCGCCTCGGCCTTCCCGCTCATCAAGATCTTGCGCGCCTCGAGCAGCCGCACCTGCTTCTGGTATTGCAGGGGGCTCATCACGGTGGCGGCCTTGAAGCGGCGATGCAGGACCGAGGGGCTCATGTGCACTGCGCGCGCCAGCGCATCGATGCTCAGCGGCCGGTTGTAATGCGTGCGGATCCAGTTGATCGCTTCGCCGACGGCACGTTCGCGCTGGCCCCCGGCAGCGCCGCTGGCGAGACTCGCCCCGCCTGGTCCGCTGATCAGGTGGTAGATCAGCTCCTGCTTCAGCAGGCGCCCCAGGACCGGGAGGTCGCGCGGCCTGTCGAGCATGCGCAGCAGGCGCACGAAGACCTCGAGCAGCACCTCGTCGGCTCGCTCGACCGTCACGACCGCCGAGCCGCCCTGCATGGCGGGCAACTGCAGCCCCATCTCGAGCGCGGCGGCCGAGATTTCCCTGGGATCGAGCTCGACGCGGATCCCGTAGTAAGGGGCAGCCGTACTGGCGCGGATCACCTGGCCGGACACCGGCACCGCCATCCCCGCCTGCACGTAGCAGCCGGCGCCGTAGCGCAGGACCTGATGGCCGACCAGCATCTCCTTTTCGCCCTGCACCAGCAGGCAGACCGATGGCGACAACATGCCATGCCCGACGGGCGTGGGCGCTGTGCGACGCAACAGCCACAACCACGGCAGCGCGGTCGGCAGGTCGAAGGCTTCCGTCGGTGCGCTGCGCATGCGCCGGTCGACCATTGCGCACAGCGTGCCGGCGATGTCCTTGTCAGAGCAGCTTGTCATGGCCCATGATCGCTTTCGGTTCCAGGTAGGCTTCGAACCCATGGACGCCGAATTCTCGTCCGAGCCCCGATTGTTTGAAGCCGCCGAACGGCGCTTCCGGCGCATCATACATCCCATTCACGAATACGCGGCCGGCAACGATGTCAGCGGCCACCCGGTTGGCGCGCGCCAGGTCTGCCCCGAACACGTAGGCCTGCAAGCCATAGGGCGTGTCGTTGGCGATGGCGATCGCCTCGTCGTCGTCACGGTAGCCGATGATGCACAGCACGGGACCGAAGATTTCCTCGCGGGCGATGACCATGTCGTTGCGGACATGGCCGAACACGGTGGGCCGCACGAAGTAGCCGCGCGCGAGGTCCTCGGGCCGCCCGGGACCTCCGGCCAGCAGAGTCGCGCCCTCTTCGATGCCGGTACGGATATACGCTTGCACGCGCTCGTACTGCTTGCGCGTCACCAGCGGCCCGACGTTCACGCGAGGGTCGCCTGTCGGGCCGACGACCAGGTCGCTGAAGGCGGCCACCGCCAGCGCATGCGCCTCGTCGATGCGGCTGTCGGGCACCAGCAGGCGCGTGCCGGCGATGCAGGCCTGGCCGTTGTTCATCACGGCGGCCGACGCCGCGAGCGGCATTACCCTGGCGAAGTCGGCGTCGTCGAGCAAGACCGTCGGCGACTTGCCGCCCAGTTCCAGGGTAACGCGCTTGAGCGTGTCGACCGCGCCGCGCGCGATCGCCTTGCCGACCGCGGTCGATCCGGTGAACGAGATCTTGGCGATATCCGGATGGCGGGTAATCTCGGCACCGACGGTATCGCCGCGCCCGGTAACGATGTTGACCACGCCCGGCGGCAGCCCGGCCTGGTGCAGAAGGCGCGTGAAAAGCGCGGTTTGCGCGGCACTGAGCTCGCTCGGCTTGATCACCGCGCTGCTGCCGGCCGCGATCGCCATCGACAGTTTGCTGGCGATGAAACCGATGTTTGCATTCCACGGCGTAATCATGCCGACCACGCCATGCGGAACCATGACAACGCGCGCGCCGCCGACCTCGCGCTCGAACCTGTAGTCGGCCAGGATGCGGCGCGCGATCGCAAACGATGCCGCCGCGCGACGCGCCGTGCCGCGCGCCATCGCCAGCGTGCCCCCGTATTCCGAGACCATGATGTCGACGATGTCCTGCTCGGCCGCGGCGACCAGATCGTGCAGGCGCTGCAGCCAGTCCATGCGCTGTGCACGCGTCGTGCGCGAGAATGATGGGTAGGCGGCCTTCGCGGCGGCGATGGCGCGCCGGGCGTCGACCTCGTCGGCGAGGATCACGGTCGTACGCTCGCACTCGGTGGCCGGATCGAGGAGTACCAGCGATTCGCGTCCATGGGGGACGACAAATTCGCCGTCGATGTAAATGGTGTCGATAGTTTTCACGGCAGGCTCCTCATTGAATGATCCAGCCATGCTAGAGGAGCAGCGATGCGCAGCGGTAGCAGAAAACTGGCGAAGGATTGCCTGATCCTGCCGCGGAGGCCGGGTCCGGCAGGACCGGTACAGCAAGCCTTGAAGATCGATGCGGCACCCTCGACCGTCCCGGCCGGCCCCTTTCCGGCGCCGTGTTTATCGGCTTGATGCCGCCATCGCCTCACCGCGCAGTCGTGCGACGATTTCAGCCGAGCGAAGCCGGTCGGCAGAGCGATAGAAGTTGGAGCTGAACATCAGTTCGTCGGCCCGGGTGGCGGACAGGACCCGTTCCAGCTCCCGTGCGATGGTCGCGGGACCGCCAATCACTGCCGCGCCCAGCATGCCGCGCACCGCCTGCTCCTCGCCCGGGTTCCAGCGCCGGCCCATGTCGGCAACGGGCGGCAGCATCGTCAGTCCTTCGCCACGAATCAGGGCCAGTCCCCGTTGGAACATTGTGGTGGCGAGGAATTGCGCCATCTTGTCCGAGTCCGCTGCGACCAGCGGAAGGCAAACCATGAGGTAGGGTTGCGCACAGGCGCGCGATGGCTGGAATGTCGAACGGTACAAGTCTGCCGCCGCATGCAGTGCCTGGGGCGCAATATGGGCCGCGAAGGCAAAGGGCAACCCGCGCTCGGCCGCCAGCGCAGCGCCGAAGGTGCCGGATCCCAGAATCCAGA